>NZ_JBIMJS010000020.1:0-42339 GCF_043674225.1 Streptococcus sp. A11 | reverse complement strand
TTCTGTTTGGGCTAGCCCAGACAGCTTAACCTCTGGATCTCTAGTTATCAATGAACTTGTTGCACTTGACTTGACAATGTGCGACTAGGATAATTTTTCAGATTTATCATGAAAAATCATTGACAAAGATAGTTTTTAGTAGTAAAATAGTTAGGACTTTGAAATTGAGGGGAGTGAAAAAAATGTCAAAAACAGTAGTACGCAAGAACGAATCACTTGATGATGCTCTTCGTCGTTTCAAACGTGCGGTTACTAAAGCTGGTACTCTTCAAGAAACACGTAAACGTGAATTCTACGAAAAACCATCTGTAAAACGTAAACGTAAATCAGAAGCAGCTCGCAAGCGTAAAAAATTCTAATTGAATTTCAGACAGCCTTCGGGCTGTTTTTTGTTTACATTTTAGGCGAAGTTTCATATAATGGATATACATTATTTGGACATTCAAAGGAGTACCTATGAGTATTTTAGTAACAGGTGGAGCAGGCTATATTGGTAGCCACACAGTGGTTGAATTGCAGAAATTGGGCAAAGATGTTGTCATTGTCGACAACCTGTCTAATTCAAGCATTTTGGTCTTGGATCGCATTGAGGAAATCACAGGCAAACGTCCGACTTTTTATGAATTAGACGTAGCGGATAAGGACGCCCTCCGTGCGGTTTTTGAGAAAGAAACGATTGAGTCTGCTATTCATTTTGCAGGCTACAAGGCGGTCGGTGAGTCGGTTGAAAAACCAATCATGTACTATGAAAATAACATCATGTCAACGCTTGCCTTGGTCGAAGTCATGGCAGAATTTGGTGTCAAGAAGATTGTCTTCTCATCCAGCGCAACTGTCTATGGACTCAACAATCCATCACCGCTTGTGGAAACCATGCCAACCAGCGCAACCAATCCTTACGGTTACACCAAGGTCATGTTGGAACAAATCCTTCGTGATGTGGCGGTAGCAGATAGCGACTGGTCAGTGGCCCTTCTCCGTTATTTCAACCCAATTGGTGCTCATGAATCAGGTTTGATTGGTGAAGATCCTGCTGGTATTCCAAACAACCTTATGCCCTTTATCGCACAAGTTGCCGTTGGTAAACGTGCAGAGCTCAGCGTCTTTGGTAATGATTACGATACAGTGGACGGTACCGGTGTCCGTGACTATATCCACGTGATTGATTTGGCACTTGGTCATATCAAGGCTCTTGAGAAAATTTCTGGTGAGACTGGTGTTCATACCTATAATCTCGGCTCTGGTCAGGGAACCAGCGTACTAGAGTTGGTACAAGCCTTTGAAAAAGTCAATGGTGTTCCGATGCCTTACAAGATTGTAGACCGCCGTCCTGGCGATGTTGCCACTTGTTATGCTAATGCGGACAAGGCTCTGGCAGAGCTCAACTGGAAAACAGAAAAAACAATCGAAGACATGTGCCGTGATACCTGGAACTGGCAGTCTAAGAACCCGAATGGCTATCAGGCATAAAAAAAATACGCTGTGACTTGGTTCGCAGCGTTTTCTGATAGATATAAAAAAACAGGCGGAAAGCCTGTTTCACTATCTTATTGATTATTTTTTCAACAAGTCACGGATTTCTGCAAGCAATTCTTCTTGAGTTGGTCCTGCAGGAGCAGCTTCTTTCTTAGGCATTGCTTTTTCTGCAGCTTTAACGATGAAGAACAAAACTGTACCGATGATCAAGAAGTTGATAATAGCGCTCAAGAAGTTACCGTAAGTAACACCGTTCCAGCTCAAATCAGCAATCTTTTCTGCACCAGCAGCTTTCAAAGCTGGGTTCAACAAGAGGGGAGTAATCAAATCAGCAACGAATGAATCGATGATGGCTTTGAAGGCAGCACCGAAGATAACTGCGACAGCAAGGTCAATAACGTTACCTTGGAACAAAAATGCTTTTAAATCTTTCAACATATCCTAAATATGTCCTTTCATAAATTTTTACTCTATCTATTATATACACTTACATTTATTTTTCAAGTAATATGTCTCGAACATTTTACATTTCTAGAAATTTGTTATACAATATAGAATGTTAAAATGTGCGTATTCTCTGTATTTGTGAGGAGGTGACCGATGGTATCAAAAGAAAAAATCAATGACATTAAACAGGCTGTCAATATTGTTGATATTATCGGTGAGTCGGTTGCCCTGACCAAGGCTGGACGCAATTTTCTGGGACTTTGTCCCTTCCACGGTGAGAAAACTCCTTCCTTCAATGTGGTGGAGGACAAGCAATTCTATCATTGTTTCGGCTGTGGGAAGTCGGGGGATGTCTTCAAGTTTATCGAGGAAATCCAGGGCGTGACCTTTGGGGATGCGGTACAGATTGTCGCTCAAAAGGCGGGAATTGTCCTAGAAACCAATCTGCAATTTCAGCGGGCTGAGAAAGTTGCCAATCCCAACCAGGTTCTCTACGATATTCACACTGAGGCGGCTAAGTTTTATCATGCCTTGCTCATGACGACCAAGATGGGAGAGGAAGCGAGAGACTATCTCCACCAGCGCGGCCTGACAGATGAAGTCATCAAAACCTTTCAAATAGGCCTGGCCCCTGACCAGCAAAATATCCTCTATCAAAAATTGTCCAGCCAGTTTGAGGAAGGCGCTCTCTTGCAATCGGGTCTTTTCCATCCTGGTGACCATAATAGAATCTATGATTCCTTCCACGGTAGAATTATTTTCCCCTTGACCGACGAATACGGTCGGGTTATTGCCTTTTCTGGTCGTATCTGGACAGAGACGGACCGGGAGAATAAGCAGCTGGCCAAGTACAAAAATTCGCGAAGCACTGCAATTTTCAATAAAAGTTACGAACTATATCATTTGGATAGGGCAAAAGCTGTCATCAAGAAACAGCACGAGGTCTATCTGATGGAGGGCTTTCTGGATGTTATTGCGGCCCATCGTGCAGGAATTGAGAATGCGGTAGCCTCTATGGGAACGGCTTTGACCCGTGAGCACGTGACCCACCTATCCAAGTATTGTAAGAAGGTTGTCCTGACCTATGATGGTGATAAGGCGGGACAGGCTGCTACCATTAAGGCTTTGGACGAATTGCAGGATTTCCAAGTGGAGATTGTCAGTCTACCAGATAATATGGACCCCGATGAGTTTTTGCAGAAGAACTCTGAGGTGGCTCTTGAGCAGGTTTTGACCAAATCGCGCATTAGTGCGGTTGAGTTTTTAATCAATTATCTCAAGCCGGAAAATCCTGATAATTTGCAGATGCAGATTGATTTTGTGGAAAAAATTGCCCCTATCATTGCCAAGGTTCAGTCTATTACGGCCCAGAATTCCTATATCTACAAGGTAGCAGACCTCTTGTCTGATTTTGACTATGGTCAGGTGGAGCAGGCGGTCAACAACGTTCGCCTCACGCACCGCCAGCAACGCAGTCAGCAGGCCCAACAGTCCTTTTCTGAGGTAAAAAAATTGCCGGATCTGCAGGTTGTTCCGCGAGTGACTAGCCTGGTTCGGACAGAAAATCACCTGCTCTATCGGATGGCTGAACATCCCTATATTCTCAACGAATTTCGGCTGAGAGAGGATTTTGCCTTTGCGACGCCTGAATTGGAGGAACTCTTTCAGCTCTTGAAGAAGAATGGTGAGATTTCCAGCTTTGAATTATCCCAAGTCAGTGATAGTGCCCAACAGGCCTGGTACCGGGTCCTGGAAGAACGCTTGCCAGAGGAGGTTGCTACTCATGAAGTAGAGGAATTACTGGTCAGTCGGGATCGAGAATTGCTAAAAAAAGAAAACCAGCATGCTGCACGAGCCATTCGTGAGCATTCCCATGTGGGAAATACAGACATTGCCCTTGATGAGTTGCAAGAACTCCTCAATCGAAGAAAACAAATGGAGTAAAGATGACAAATAAAAAAGACAAGAAAAATGAAGTGACCACTTTTGATGTCCAAGTTGCAGAATTTATCCGCAACCATAAAAAGCAGGGTTCTGCGACAGATGACGAAATCAATGACCAGCTTGTCATTCCTTTCACCTTGGATGCGGACGGCATTGATGACCTTCTTCAGCGTATCCAAGATGCAGGGATTTCTATTGTGGACAAGGAAGGAAATCCTTCTGCGCGTGCTATGCAGGTAGAGGAAGAGCCAGAACTTTCTGATGAGGAATTACTTGGCAGCAACTCTGCCAAGGTCAATGACCCAGTTCGCATGTACCTCAAGGAAATCGGTGTTGTTCCCCTCTTGACCAACGAAGAAGAGCAGGAATTGGCGCTTGCTGTTGAAGCGGGCGATCCTGAGGCCAAGCAACGTTTGGCTGAGGCCAACCTGCGTTTGGTGGTATCTATTGCCAAGCGTTATGTTGGTCGTGGTATGCAGTTCCTTGATTTGATTCAAGAAGGCAATATGGGCTTGATGAAGGCCGTTGATAAATTTGATTACTCGAAAGGGTTCAAATTCTCGACCTATGCGACTTGGTGGATTCGTCAGGCCATTACCCGCGCCATTGCGGACCAGGCTCGTACCATCCGTATTCCTGTGCACATGGTGGAAACTATTAACAAGTTGGTCCGTGAGCAACGCAACCTCTTGCAGGAACTTGGTCAAGACCCAACGCCAGAACAAATTGCTGAGCGTATGGATATGACGCCTGAAAAAGTGCGTGAAATTTTGAAAATTGCTCAAGAGCCTGTGTCTCTGGAAACGCCAATTGGTGAGGAAGATGACAGCCATTTGGGGGATTTCATCGAGGACGAAGTAATTGAAAATCCAGTTGATTACACAACCCGCGTCGTTCTCCGTGAACAATTGGACGAGGTTCTGGATACCTTGACTGACCGCGAGGAAAATGTTCTCCGCCTGCGCTTTGGACTGGATGATGGAAAAATGCGCACCTTGGAAGATGTGGGCAAGGTCTTTAACGTAACCCGCGAACGCATCCGCCAAATCGAAGCTAAAGCCCTCCGCAAACTCCGCCACCCATCTCGCAGCAAACCACTCAGAGACTTTATTGAGGATTAAAACACCACTAACGTGGTGTTTTAACCCGAGCCTAGAAATAGGAAAGCGAGGCTAACCTCCGGGGGAGGTTTTGACACAAACTTCGTTTGTTTCATCTCCAACCTTCAACAGTCTCCCAGACTGTTGAAGCCTGCTTGAAAATAAGAGAGCAGGCTGTCTGGGAGACAAAATCAACCGCTCCCCTTGAAATTGGAAAGGGAGCGTATGCCATTGGTACTTATCAGGTCGCTCGCTGAAAACTCTAAAGCGAGATAAGTCTAATGGACGTTTAGCGCGAGGATGCTGACTTTCGTCAGTTTTATTTCCCACTTTCAACAGTCTCTCCCCAGACTGTTGAAACCCGCCCGAAAATAAGATAGTGTGCTAATGTCCGGTGAATTACAAGGATACTGATTTCCGTTAGTCTTAGAACGTAGACAAAATATGTTCTGGGTAAATAAAGTAAGTAGCTCTGCTAAGAAAAAATAAAAATTTAGTTTATTTTGTGAGCGGAGCCCAAAAGAGACCTTGTCTACAAACTCAGACTGACTTCCGTTAGTCTTATTTCCCCGGGCTGTTGATACCAGTTATATTTTTAGCAAAGAAAGAGAGTGATTGAAAATGGCTTATACAGAAGATCAGATTAAAGACATTCAGGAGCGTATTTTTCAAGCTCTTGAAGATGTGATTGATCCAGAACTTGGGATTGATATTATCAATCTTGGTTTGGTCTACGAAATTCGTTTTATTGAGGGCAAGGCTGAAATTGACATGACCTTGACCACAATGGGCTGCCCTTTGGCAGATTTGATTACAGACCAAATTCATGATGTTCTGAAAACAGTTCCTGAGGTGACCGAAGTCGATGTTCGTTTGGTTTGGTCGCCTGCTTGGACTGTTCAAAAAATGAGTCGTTATGCTCGAATTGCACTTGGGATTAAATAATTAAACAGTCTCGAATATTGAGACTGTTTTTTCTGTTTTTGTACGGATTTTTTTGATAATTTTGTTGAAACTATCAAAAAGTTCTTGCTAAATAGTAGGAATGATGGTACACTTATCATGCCTAGGAAAAGTTATTAAACCTATTCTAGCAAATATCAGACCTATATGGGATGAGTAGCTCCGCTATTGATCATAACCGAAGCCTACGGACAGGCGGGTCGAATGCCGAAGCGTGGCGTAAGCCACATTATTGATAGGGTTAAAAGCCTACATTTTATAAGTTGATGTTGGGAAGTTTTTCCTAATTTCTAATTTTGTCAGTGTGGTGAAAGCACACGTCATCTTGTGAAACGGTCAATAAAGTACGTATATATTTGCACTGGAGAGTAGGAAACGGTAGGCACATAAACTCAAGCGAAGAATAAAAAACGTCAATTTGGATTGTAGAGCAGGATGAACCCTGCTCTTTTTGCTTTTTTAAAAAAGTGTAGGAGTCCATCAAGCAAAGGAGTTTTTCAATATGAAAAATCAACACCAAGCCCCTATTTATCAGGGATTGGTACAGTTACGCCGAAAACGGATTGTCCCTTTTGATGTCCCAGGACACAAACGGGGCCGTGGAAATCCAGAGTTGGTCGAACTGTTAGGAGAGAAATGTGTTGGTATTGATGTTAATTCTATGAAACCTTTGGACAATCTGGGACATCCAGTCTCCATTATCCGAGAGGCCGAGGAATTGGCTGCGGAAGCCTTTGGTGCCAGCCATGCCTTTCTCATGGTTGGAGGGACAACCTCTTCCGTCCAGACCATGATTCTGGCGACCTGTAAGGCGGGCGATAAAATCATCCTCCCTCGAAATGTCCACAAGTCCGCCCTCAATGCTTTGGTCCTATGCGGAGCTATACCAGTCTATGTGGATATGAGTGTGGAGCCACGGATTGGTATTGCTCTTGCCTTGGAAAATGATGCCTTTGAACGGGCTATTTCTGAGCATCCTGATGCGGTTGCTGTCTTGATCAACAATCCGACCTACTATGGTATCTGCTCAGACCTGCGTACATTGACTGAGAAAGCTCACGCAGCGGGCATGAAAGTATTAGTCGATGAGGCTCATGGTGCGCATTTGCATTTTTCGGACCAATTGCCAGCGGCGGCTATGGATGTGGGGGCTGATATGGCAGCTGTTTCTATGCACAAATCAGGTGGCAGTCTGACCCAAAGTTCGCTCCTATTGGTCGGTCCTGATATGAATGTGGAGTATGTCCGCCAGATTATCAACCTGACCCAGTCAACGTCTGCCTCCTATCTCTTGCTGGCTAGTTTGGATATTTCACGGAGAAATCTGGCCCTTCGTGGCAAAGAATCTTTTGAAAAGGTCATTGAAATGTCTGAGTATGCTCGTCGTGAAATCAATGCCATCGGTGGTTACTATGCCTATTCTAAGGAATTGATTGATGGTAAAACGGTGCATGATTTTGATGTAACCAAGCTCTCCATCTATACGCAGGGCATTGGTCTGACAGGGATTGAGGTCTATGATTTGTTGCGGGATGAGTATGACATCCAGATTGAATTTGGCGACATTGGCAATATCTTGGCCTATATTTCCATCGGTGACCGCCTGCAGGATATCGAGCGGCTGGTGGGTGCTTTGGCTGACATCAAGCGTCTTTACTCACGAGATGGTTCGGATTTGATTTCAGGGGAGTACATCCAGCCGCAGCTGGTTTTGTCACCGCAGGAAGCCTTTTATGCAGAGCGGGAAAGCCGTTCCCTGCAAGAAGCAGTTGGTCAGGTCTGCGGGGAATTTGTCATGTGCTACCCTCCTGGTATTCCGCTTTTAGCTCCAGGTGAACGAGTGACTCAGGAAATTGTTGACTACATCATCTTTGCCAAGGAGCGCGGTTGCTCCGTCCAAGGTACAGAAGATCCAGATGTTAATTTTATCAATGTCATTAAGGAGGGTTAAAGATGGAAATGTGGTTTTCAGAAGTCCAAACACCAGATGTCAAGTTATCCATTCGGACCAGTCAGCAGCTCTATGCTGGCAAGAGTGAATTTCAGGACATTGCTGTATTGGACTCACCAGCTTTTGGAAAGATTTTGACACTTAACGGTCGGGTTCTCTTTTCAGATGCAGATGATTTTGTTTACAACGAAATGGCTGTCCATGTGCCCATGGCCGTCCATCCCAATCCCAAGAAAATCTTGATTCTGGGTGGGGGAGATGGTGGTGTTGCCCAAGTTCTCAGTCTGTATCCTGAAATCGAACGTATTGACGTTGTAGAGCCAGATGAACTCTTGGTGGAGGTCTGTCGGGAATATTTCCCAGACTATGCAACTGGCTTAGAAGATGAGCGGGTTGAGGTCTATTTACAGGATGGTTTGCGTTTCTTGCGCAACTGTGAGAACGAATATGACATCATCATCAACGATGCGACAGATCCATTTGGACACACGGAAGGTTTGTTTACCAAGGAATTTTACGGTAACGCCTACCGAGCTTTGAAGGAAGATGGCATCATGGTTTACCAACATGGTTCGCCATTTTATGACGAAGATGAGTCGGCTTTTCGTTCCATGCATCGGAAGGCGACCCAATCCTTCCCTATTAGCCGTGTTTATCAGGCCCATATTCCGACATCTGCGGCGGGTTATTGGTTATTTGGCTTTGCCTCTAAAAAATACCATCCCATTGAAGATTTTGACAAGGAAAAATGGAAAGCGCGCGAGCTTTTCACAGAATATTATACAGCTAACCTCCATATCGGAGCATTTCTCTTGCCCCGCTATGTAGAAGACATTTTAGAAGAAGAGGAGAAAAAATAATGAGTCGTTTGTTAGTGATTGGTTGTGGCGGAGTTGCCCAAGTTGCCATCAGCAAGGTTTGCCAGGCAGAAGATACCTTCAAGGAAGTCATGATTGCCAGCCGTACCAAGTCCAAATGTGATGATGTGAAGGCTGCCTTAGAAGGAAAAACTTCCGTAAAAATTGAAACTGCCCAAGTGGATGCGGACAAGGTAGAAGAAGTGATTGCCTTGATTGAAAGCTACCAGCCAAAAGCTGTCTTGAACGTTGCCCTGCCTTACCAAGATTTGACCATTATGGACGCTTGCTTGGCGACTGGCGTGGACTATATTGACACGGCCAACTACGAGTGCGAGGATACAGAAGACCCTGAATGGAGGGCTATTTACGAAAAACGCTGTGCAGAAGAAGGATTTACGGCTTACTTTGACTACTCTTGGCAGTGGGCTTACAAGGAGCGTTTTGAAAAAGCAGGGCTGACAGCACTTTTGGGATCCGGATTTGATCCAGGGGTGACCAGCGTATTTTCAGCCTACGCACTCAAGCATTATTTCGATGAAATTCATTACATCGACATCCTAGACTGTAACGGTGGAGACCACGGCTATCCATTTGCGACCAACTTTAACCCTGAAATCAACTTGCGTGAAGTTTCTGCACCAGGTTCCTACTGGGAAAATGGCAAATGGGTGGAAGTTGAAGCCATGTCGATCAAGCGAGAGTACGATTTCCCAGAAGTGGGTCAAAAAGACATGTACCTCCTCCATCACGAAGAAATCGAATCCCTGGCTAAGAATATTCCAGGTGTCAAACGCATTCGTTTCTTCATGACTTTTGGTCAATCCTACTTGACTCACATGAAATGCTTGGAAAATGTTGGTCTCTTGCGGACTGACCCAATCAACTTTAACGGACAAGAAGTAGTACCAATCCAATTCCTCAAAGCATTATTGCCAGACCCTGCCAGCCTTGGTCCACGTACTGTTGGGAAAACCAATATCGGCTGTATTTTCACAGGTATCAAGGACGGTGTGGAAAAGACCATCTATATCTACAACGTTTGTGACCATCAAGAGTGCTACAAAGAGGTCGGTTCCCAGGCTATTTCCTACACAACTGGCGTGCCAGCTATGATTGGAACCAAGCTTGTCATGGACGGAACTTGGAAAAAACCAGGCGTTTACAACTTGGAAGAATTGGATCCAGATCCATTTATGGACCTGCTTAACCAATATGGATTGCCTTGGCAAGTAGTAGAAAATCCAGTATTGGTGGACTAGATGAGAATTGATCAAGTCCCAACGCCAGCCTATGTCATTGACGAAGCAAAGCTGGTCAACAATTTAGAAATTCTCAAGTCTGTCCAAGACCGCACAGGCTGTAAGGTACTTTTGGCCCAAAAAGCCTTTTCCATGTATGCCACCTATCCGCTGATTAGCCAATACCTAGCTGGAACCACCGCATCAGGACTCTACGAAGCCAAGCTGGGTCGTGAGGAGTTTGGGGGCGAAGTCCATGTCTTTGCTCCAGCCTTCAAGGATGCGGATTTGGAGGAGATTTTGGAAATTGCAGACCACATTGTCTTCAATTCAGAGCGCCAACTCCGCAAGCACGTGGACAAATGCCGAGCAGCTGGAGTTAGTGTCGGCCTGCGGATCAATCCAGAATGCTCCACTCAAGACGAGCATGCCCTTTACGACCCCTGTGCAACAGGCTCTCGTTTTGGTGTCCGTATCAGTCAGTTTTCAGAAGACCTGCTAGACTTGGTGGATGGCCTGCATTTCCATACTCTCTGCGAACAAAATTCAGATGATTTGAAAACCACCTTGGAGGCTGTTGAGGACAAATTCGGCCCCTATCTACACCGTATTAAATGGCTCAATATGGGCGGAGGCCATCATGTGACCAGAGAAGATTATGATCTGGACTTGCTGATTTCCTCTATCCAGTACATGCAGGAAAAATATGGGCTGGAAGTCTATATCGAGCCAGGAGAAGCCATTGCTCTCAATGCAGGCTATTTGGTGACAGAAGTTTTAGACATTGTCGAAAATGGTATTGAAACGCTAGTATTAGACGCATCAGCTACCTGTCACATGCCAGATGTCTTGGAAATGCCCTATCGCCCACCGCTTCGCCATGGCTTTGAGGCTGGTGAAAAGGCCTATACTTACCGACTGTCTTCCAATACCTGTCTGACGGGCGACATCATCGGCGATTATTCCTTTGAAAAGCCTGTGGAGATTGGTGACAAACTCTATTTTGAGGACATGGCAATCTATTCTTTTGTTAAAAATAATACCTTCAACGGCATCGGTCTGCCAAGTCTGGCCCTCATGGACAAGTCTGGTGACTGCCGTATTATCAAGGAATTTGGATATGAAGATTTCAAGGGGAGGTTGTCATGATAGAAAGTCCAAAAGCTGCTGGCTACCGCATGCCTGCTGAGTATGAGCCCCATCATGGTACCCTCATGGTGTGGCCGACTCGCCCAGGATCCTGGCCCTTTGATGGTCAGGGGGCAAAAAAAGCCTTTAGCCAGGTCATTAAAACCATTGCTGAAAGCGAGCAGGTCTATCTCTTGGTCGATGAAGTACATCGTCAAGAAGCCCAGTCTATGCTGGGGGATGGCATCACTTACCTAGATATTCCAACAAATGATGCTTGGGCGCGTGACACAGGTCCGACGGTTTTGGTTCATGAAAATGGCAGAGCTTTGTCTGTCGATTGGGCCTTTAACGCTTGGGGCGGAAGCTACGATGGTCTTTATCAGGACTATGTGGCAGATGATCAGGTGGCTAGTCGATTTAGTCAGTCCATCGGTCTGCCAGTCCATGATGCCCATCCCTTTGTCCTAGAAGGAGGAGCCATCCATAGCGACGGTGAGGGAACCATCTTGGTGACGGAATCTTGTTTACTCAGTCCAGGTCGAAATCCTCATCTGACCAAGGACCAGATTGAACAGGTCCTCCTAGACTGCCTAGGTGCTGAAAAGGTCATCTGGTTGCCTTATGGTATCTACAATGATGAAACCAATGAACACGTGGACAATGTTGCGGCCTTCGTCGGTCCAGCCGAGATAGTTTTAGCCTGGACGGATGATGAGGCAGATCCCCAATATGCCATGTCCAAGGCTGATTTGGACTATTTGGAAAAACAGGTTGATGCCAAGGGCAGAAAGTTGATCGTCCATAAACTGCCAATTCCAAAAAATCCCATTTTGGTGACAGAAGAGGATTTGCCAGGCTATGTTTATGAAGCGGGGGAAGAAGTACGGACAGCTGGCGAACGCTTGGCGGCCTCCTATGTGAATTTCTACGTCAGCAACGGTGCGGTTCTGGTGCCCCAGTTTGATGATAAGCATGATGCGCAGGCACTTGAGCTTCTAGCGCAGCTTTTTCCGACAAGGAAAGTCGTCGGCATACCAGCCCGCGACATCCTGCTTGGGGGTGGGAATATTCACTGTATCACCCAGCAGATTCCCCGATTTAGAAAGGAAAGCGAATGAGAAATGTTACTGTTGCTGCTGTCCAGATGCAGTGTAGTCAGGACCTTTGGGAAAATCTGGCGACCGCAGAGCGTTTGGTCAGACAGGCTGCTAATCAGGGAGCGCAGATTATCCTCCTACCCGAACTTTTTGAGCGTCCTTATTTTTGTCAAGAACGCCAGTATGACTATTACAACTTTGCCAAGTCTGTAGAGGAAAACGATGCTGTTCAGCACTTTATACCTATCGCCAAAGAATTACAGGTCGTTTTGCCTATTTCCTTCTATGAAAAAGATGGTAATAGCTTGTATAATTCAATTGCTGTTATTGATGCAGATGGTAGTGTATTGGGAGTTTACCGCAAAACCCATATTCCTGACGACCATTATTACCAGGAGAAATTTTACTTCACACCTGGAAATACTGGGTTTAAGGTCTGGGAAACTCGTTATGCGAAAATTGGCATTGGCATCTGTTGGGACCAATGGTTCCCAGAAACTGCCCGCTGTCTAGCTTTGAATGGGGCGGAATTACTCTTTTACCCAACAGCTATTGGTTCGGAGCCCATTTTGGATACGGATAGCCAAGGTCATTGGCAGCGGACTATGCAGGGTCATGCTGCGGCCAACATCACGCCAGTCATTGCGGCCAATCGGATTGGCTTGGAAGTAGTACAACCTTCCGTTGAAAATGGCCGCCAATCTTCTAGCCTGCGTTTTTATGGTTCGTCCTTTATGACTGATGAAACAGGTGAATTGATTGAACAAGCGGGACGAGAGGAAGAAGTTGTCTTGCTTGCTACCTATGATTTGGACAAGGGAGCGCGTGAGCGCTTGGACTGGGGACTTTTCAGAGATCGTAGACCGCACATGTACAGGTCTATTTGTCAATAGTGTTCAACCTATTCTCCAAGTTCTGTGAGTACGGATCGGCAGTTTTCGTCAGCGGTCAGTCCAACTTGGACAGAAGCTAGTGACACAGGCGTGACAGACTTTACGCGCGGATTGACTGCTTCACAAGAAGAATTTAGTTTTAATTGGACACTGAAAGACTATGATAGTTTGGTAACTGGGATGAAAGAGGATGCTACAGGGGATAGTTTGTCGGATATCATTGAGAAATATGGAAAACCTTCATCGGCTAGATTCGGCGAATATTCAGAAGAAAACTTATTTTTAACTTACGCTGCTATGGAGTATGGGATCAATGAAGACCAGCGAAACCTTAAATTGGTCTTTTATAAAAATGGTTCAGAATACTATTTAATGAATAAGGAAGTCTTTTATTTACCAGATGACCAGTTCCCGACCAAGGAAGCAGATCCAAATACGAATTTGTGGACCAAAGAAGTGTTTCAGCAAGTTATCGTGGGAGATAGCAATACAGGACAAGGCGGGATGAGCTATGAAGAGGTGATTGCATTGGGAGGTCTTCCATATGAAGCTACTCTGTTTGCTTTTGGAGGAGGAATTTTCGAAGAAAGGAAAGAACTGCAAATTTTTTACAAAAATGGATCTGGTTCAAAGCAAACATTCGTAGATTTTCGCTTTGTTCGACAAAAAGATGGAATTTACAGAGTATACGCAAAAAATGGAACCTTTTATAACTAAGGTCGTCACTAAAAAATCCTCATCTAAACGCATAGATGAGGATATTTTTATTGTAAGAATTGTTGTAAAAATTGGCTACCGTAAATCCAAAAATAACTATAGGCAACGATGGAAACCGGACGGCAGAGGAAGGTGATGAGAATGAATTTTCGGTAGCTCATACTGGTCAATCCTGTAATCATGACAACGATATCCGCAGGCGAAATGGGCGATAGCATACAGAGGATAAAGAATATCTCGTAACCGCGCTTGTTATCAATCTTGCTTTCATATTTGTAGAAGGTTTCTTCAGACATAAAGAGCAGGCAGAATTTTTTGCCGTAGCGTCTGGCCAACCAGAAGAGGATAATACCGCCGACAAAAATACCAATGTAATTGAGCGAAAATCCCCACCAAAAATCAAATACTAAAAAGCCAACAATAGTAGTAACGCCCCCGGGAATAATAGGGAAAACAACCTGAATGATTTGTAGCAATAAAAAGGACAGACTACCCAGTGCCCCTTGACTCTTGATGAAGTGACTGAGGACATTTTGGTCATTTAGAATCCCGATTTTATAGAGCCAAAAGAGGAAAGCAGCCGTTCCAATCAAGGTTAGAATGCTTAGGACCTGGATGGCTTTTTGAGAGAATTTGTACATGATATTACTTTACCATATTTCTAGAAAATTTGAAAATGAAATTAAGCGATTGCAGTCTTGCAATTTTTACTAAAATCTGTTATACTAACCAAGTATCAAACCTACGGGGTTGTTACGGATTCGACAGGCATTATGAGGCTTGTTCTGCAACTCATCGGCAGATGTAAAAATGCCAGTTAAATATAACTGCAAAAAATACAAACACTTACGCATTAGCAGCTTAATAACCTGCCTGCGTGACCAATCGCAGAGTGCTTGCCTTTGCTGATTGGTCTTAAAATAGCAAGCTACGTTGATTTATTGCCTAGCTAAATCAAAAGAGTTTCATAGGCTCGTCAGCTGAAGAGTTGAGTTATGTCTCGTCAGTCTGATTAAAGCAAATGCATAACCTATGGTTGTAGACGAATAAGTTAGCAGGTGTTTGGACGTGGGTTCGACTCCCACCAGCTCCATATATGGAAGATTACTCAAGAGGCTCAAGAGGCCGTGTTGGAAACGCGGTAGGCGTGTAACAGCGTGCGTGGGTTCGAATCCCATGTCTTCCGTATAGAATGAAGGAACAGCATTGACTGTTCTTTTTCTTTTGCAAAATAAGGCTCTCTACTAGCTACAAAAGTAACTGGCAGAGAGCGTTTTTCTTTTTATTGTAGGTTCAATTTCTTGGTCATGATGTAATGGGTACCAAAGTAGTAGGCGAAGGCCAATATAATGTTGATTAGGACCATTACTGGGTTTGGATAGAGTGATAAGGGTGAACCGAACATTCCTTCCAGATTATTTAAATACAGCAGATTCGTCAAAATGCCGACCACGACTGTGATACCGATATAGGTGATAATCGCGAACAGGAGACGGTGGTCCTTGAAGAGTTGACCGACAGAAACTGAAAAATAGATAAGCAGAATCCAAGTAATGGCACCGATAAAACTGTCAATCAAGTAGGTAGCTAGTGATGCCACATTTATCTGTTCCAGAACAACTTGTAGCTCTGGAAGAACCTCGCCGGTGTTTATCAGGAGGACTGTCATGACGATACCAATGGAAAGAACGGCTGTAACACCAGACAAGAGATACCAAACCAGAGAGGCGAAGAGCTTGCTGAGGATGATTTGGTGCTCATTGACAGGTAAAGTCATGGTCAGATAGCCCTGTCTACCATAGACATTTTTCCGGAAACGATTGATAATCATAAGGAAGGTTGAGAGGAAGAGGGCTGCTACTAGGATACCGAAAATCATGAAGGCGGATCCCACGAAAATCCCTTCAGCTATTTCAGGCTGATCAGAACGGCTGGATATGGCTTGTACCCAAAAAGCAAGCACAGTGGCTAAAGCTAGGGTTCCGGCATAGATGCCGAAGTACCACTTGCCCACAGATTGGAATTCGTATTTTACCAATTTCTTAAACATAATTATCTCCTATTTGACTAAGCTTTGAAATCCTGACGGAAGAGTTGATCGATAGACTCACCCGTTTCAATCCGCAAATCGTCGACATTTCCTTGACGAATAACACTTCCATAATGAAGAAAGATGACCTCATCCAAAATTTGCTCTACATCTGAAATCAAGTGGGTAGAGATGATGACAGAAGAAGTAGGCGAATAGTTGTTGACAATAGTTGTGAGGATGTAGTCGCGGGCTGCAGGGTCTACACCACCGATTGGCTCATCCAAGACATAGAGCTGGGCCTGGCGGCTCATGACCAAAATCAACTGCACCTTTTCCTTGTTTCCTTTTGACAGGTGTTTCATGCGGGCGTTGAGGTCAATTCCTAGGTCCTGCAAGAGATGGATGGCCCGTTCCTTGTCAAAATCTGCGTAAAAATCCGTGAAGAATGTGAGGGCATCTGAAACCTTCATATGTTCGTTCAGATAGGTCGTATCTGGCAGATAGGACACGATAGCCTTGGTCTCTGGTGAAGGAGTGCGGCCGTTGATAAGGATTTGGCCATATTCAGGTTGGAGCAAACCGTTTAAGAGCTTGATGAGAGTGGTCTTACCAGAACCGTTTGGACCCAAGAGACCGATGATTTTTCCAGCGCCTAATTTCAGGTTGACATTGTTGAGGGCAACAGCTCCGCCATAAGATTTTGAAACTTGTTGCAGTTCGACTAAAGTATATGGGTTATTCATAGCTAATTCCTTTCAAATAATCATCCAATCGTTCGGTCAATTCGTCCTGGCTAAAACCGAGGTCCAGCATATTGTTGACAAAGTTTTCCAATTCCTTTTGCGCCAGGTGGAGGCGGGTCTGAGTAATCAGTTCCTGGTTGTCTGTCACATAGCGGCCTGTTGTGCGGACGGAGTAGACAAAACCTTCTGCCTCCAAGTCGGACAGGGCCCGCTGGACCGTGTTTGGGTTGACACCGGCAATTTCAGCCAGGTCCCGCACGGTTGGCAACTTATCTCCAGGTTTTAATTGATTGGTTACAATTTGTAATTTAATTGTATTGGTGATTTGGATATAGATGGGCATATTGTTATCAAATTTCCAAGCCATAAGAGAATCCTTTCTGGGAGACAGACTCCCTGTGTTCTTGTTCTGATTACATAATACAATAATGTTTTTAAGAATGCAAGCGAAAAGAGACGATATTTTGAAAAAAATTAGAAGGAATTTTTGATATAATATAGAAAAAGGAGGTAGCCATGCTAGCACAATTAGATACCAAAACCGTCTATACCTTTATGGATAGCATGGTCACCATTGACCGCTATGTCCAGCAGGCCAAAGAGCTGGGCTATCGGACCATTGGGATGATGGATAGGGATAATCTCTATGCAGCCTACAGTTTTATGGAAAGCTGTCAATTAGTTGGTCTACAGCCTGTCATTGGTTGTGAGTGCGATTGGGATTTGGCTGGCTATGAGCATCCAATTGCCACGAAATTAGTAGCCCTGTCTACGACTGGCTATCGCAATCTCCTTAAGATATCAACGGCCAAGATGCTGGGACAGGATGATTTTGAGAGCATTCGTCAGTATCTGCAAGATGTGGCCCTTATCCTGCCTTATTTTCCAGGAATTGACCAGTTAGACCTGGGGCTGGAATTTTATATTGGTGTGAGTCTGGAAACACCTGTCCAAGAGTTTACACAACCTATCTTGCCTCTCTATCCCGTTCGTTTGTTTGACCGAGAGCAGGTTCAGGCCCTCCAGGTGCTGAGGGCAATTCGGGATAATGTCCAGCTCAACCAAGTCCCTGACTTGGAGCCAGGTCAGGTCCTTTTATCGGCAGATAGTCTGAAAGACTTGTTTAGCAGCCGCTTTCCACAGGCAGTGGTCAATCTGGAAAAACTGGTTCAAGGTATTTCCTATGATTTGGACAAAAGTCTCAAATTACCACGTTTCAACAGACAACGGTCGGCAGTAGAAGAACTTCGCGAGCAGGCTGAGGCAGGCTTGCGAGAAAAAGGCTTATTTGAGCCGGCTTATCAAGAGCGATTGGATAGGGAATTGGCTGTCATTCACAAGATGGGCTTTGATGACTATTTCCTTATCGTCTGGGACCTCTTGCGCTTTGGACGTAGCCAGGGCTACTATATGGGAATGGGACGGGGGTCTGCAGTAGGGAGCTTGGTGGCCTATGCTCTCAATATCACAGGCATTGACCCGGTCAAGCACAATCTGCTCTTCGAACGGTTCCTAAATGAAGAACGCTATTCCATGCCGGATATTGATATCGATATTCCGGATATTCATCGACCAGACTTTATCCACTATGTTCGTGACCGTTATGGCTCGACCCATGCTGCCCAAATTGTGACCTATTCGACCTTTGGGGCCAAGCAGGCTATAAGGGATGTTTTCAAACGCTTTGGCACGCCCGAATACGAGTTGACCAACATTACCCGCAAGATTTCTTTTAAAGACAGTCTTGCATCAGCCTATCAGCGCAATGCTTCCTTCCGCCAGCTCATCAACAGTAAAATAGAGTACCAGAAGGCCTTTGCTATTGCCCAGCAGATTGAAGGGCAGCCTCGCCAGACCTCTATCCACGCAGCCGGTGTCGTTATGAGTGATGAAGAGCTGACGGATACAATTCCCCTAAAAATGGGTGAGGACATGCTGATTACCCAGTATGATGCCCATGCTGTCGAGGCCAATGGTCTGTTGAAAATGGACTTCTTGGGCCTGCGTAACCTGACCTTTGTCCAAAAAATGGCCCAAGCTGTGGCTGATAAATATGGGAAAACTATTGATATTGCCGGTATTGACCTGGAAGATTCGCCTACCTTGGCGCTCTTTGCTGCTGGCAAAACCAAGGGGATCTTCCAGTTTGAACAACCGGGAGCTATCAATCTCCTCCAGAGGGTCAAGCCCAACCGATTTGAAGATGTGGTAGCGACAACCAGTCTCAATCGACCAGGTGCCAGCGACTATATCGATAATTTTGTCAAACGCAAGCAAGGTCAGGAAGAGATTGATTTGCTGGATTCGTCCATTGCAAACATTCTCCGACCAACCTATGGCATTATGCTCTACCAGGAGCAGGTCATGCAGATAGCCCAGGTTTATGCTGGGTTTACTCTGGGGAAGGCCGATTTGCTCCGCAGGGCCATGTCCAAGAAAAAGGCAGAGGAGATGCAGGCCATGGAGGCGGCTTTTCTGGCAGGAGCGCTAGCCAATGGACATGAGGAAACCAAGGCCAAGAAGATTTTTGCCATGATGGCCAAGTTTGCAGGTTATGGATTTAACCGCAGTCATGCCTACGCCTATTCGGCCCTGGCCTTCCAAATGGCCTATTTCAAGACCCACTATCCGGACATCTTCTTTGATGTCATGCTGAATTTCTCTAGCAGTACATATATCACGGATGCCCTGCAATTTGACTTTCAGGTGGCTAGGTTGTCGATGAACACCATTCCCTACTATGACAAGTTCGACAAGTCCAAGATTTATCTAGGCTTGAAAAATATCAAGGGTCTGCCCAAGGATTTCTCCCTCTGGTTGATTGAAAACCGTCCCTACAAGTCGGTCGAAGATTTTATCTTGAAACTGCCTGCCCAGTATAAAAAGAAGGATTTGCTAACTCCGCTCATTCACATCGGTTTATTTGATGAATTTGAGTCCAATCGCAAGAAGATAGTAGAAAATTTGGACAATCTCTTTGTCTTTGCAGATGCTTTTGGTAGCTTTTTTGCGGAGGAGACCTATAGCTGGCTCCAGTCGGACGACTTTAATGATAGTGAAAAATACCAGCTGGAACAGGCCGTGCTAGGTATCGGTATCAGTCCTCATCCTCTGATTAAGCTCCGACAGGAGACCCAGCGACCTGTGACCGATTTAGGCGATTTGGTGGCTGGAAATCGGGTGACCATCCTGATACAAGTTCAGTCTATCCGCCGGATTCGGACCAAGAAATCGGGTCAGCCCATGGCCTTTCTACAAGTGACCGATATGAAAGATAAATCGGAAGTCACGGTCTTTCCGGAACTCTACCAACAGACAGGGCAGTTCTTGAAGGAAGGGGATATCCTCTACGTAACTGGCAAGGTCCAGGAAAGGGAGGGACAGTTACAACTGGTGGCTGACAAGTTAGAAATAGTCAGTCTGGAAAAGCTGTGGATTTTACTGGAAAACCGGGAGCATGACCATGCAGTTGCTCGAATTTTAGCCAAATATAAGGGATCAATTCCTGTCGTTCTGCATTACCAAGACAGCAATCAGACCATTCAGGTAAACCAGTTTCAAGTGATGAAAACGCCTCAATTAGAGCAAGAGTTGGCTGAATTTGCTATGAAAACGGTTTTTCGTTGAAAAAGCGTAAAAAGACGAGCAAGATCTAGTCAAGTGTGTTATAATAAGGCAGTTAAATTGAAAATTGAAGGAGCATATAATGAAGCGTATTGGTGTTTTGACCAGTGGCGGTGACGCACCTGGTATGAATGCTGCCATTCGTGCAGTTGTTCGCCAAGCAATCTCAGAAGGAATGGAAGTATACGGTATCAATGAAGGCTATGCTGGAATGGTTGCCGGAGATATCCATGAATTGTCTGCACGCTCAGTAGGAGATATCATTTCTCGTGGTGGTACCTTCCTCGGTTCAGCTCGTTATCCTGAATTTGCCCAATTGGAAGGTCAATTAAAAGGGATTGAACAGCTGAAAAAACATGGTATTGAAGGCGTTGTTGTTATCGGTGGTGACGGTTCTTACCACGGTGCGATGCGCCTGACAGAGCATGGTTTCCCAGCAATTGGTTTGCCAGGAACAATCGATAATGATATCGTAGGAACAGACTTTACCATCGGTTTTGATACAGCTGTGACTACAGCTATGGATGCCATTGATAAGATTCGTGACACATCTTCTAGTCACCGTCGTACCTTTGTTATCGAAGTAATGGGTCGCCATGCAGGTGACATTGCCCTTTGGTCAGGTATCGCATCAGGTGCGGACGTTATCGTTGTGCCGGAAGAAGAGTTTGATATCAAGGATATTGTTGCTCGCATCAAGGCAGGTTATGACAATGGCAAGAAACATAGCATTATTGTCTTGGCAGAAGGTGTTATGCCAGCAGCTCAATTTGCTGAAGAATTGAAAGCAGCTGGTGACACAAGTGACCTTCGTGTGACGGAACTTGGTCACATCCAACGTGGTGGTTCACCAACAGCTCGTGACCGCGTTCTTGCGTCACGTATGGGTGCTCACGCTGTTAAATTGCTCAAAGAAGGCCGTGGTGGACTTGCTGTCGGTATCCGCAATGAGCAAATGGTGGAAAACCCAATCCTTGGTACTGCCGAAGAAGGTGCCTTGTTTAGCCTCACTGATGAAGGTAAGATTGTCGTTAACAATCCGCACAAAGCAGACCTTGACATGGCTGAGTTGAACCGTAACTTGTCTATCTAATAGATAGTCTAGAAAATTAGTTATTAAGGTCATAAGACCAGAAATAAGAAGGAGTTTAGTTAAGATGAACAAACGTGTTAAAATCGTTGCAACCCTTGGACCTGCGGTAGAATTCCGCGGTGGTAAGAAATTCGGTGAGTCAGGTTACTGGGGTGAGCAGTTGGATGTTGAAGCATCAGCTGAAAAAATCGCTCAATTGATTACTGAAGGTGCTAACGTTTTCCGTTTCAACTTCTCACATGGTGACCATGCTGAGCAAGGTGCACGTATGGCAACTGTACGTCGCGCAGAAGAAATCGCTGGCAAAAAAGTAGGTTTCTTGCTTGATACAAAAGGTCCTGAAATCCGTACTGAATTGTTCGAATCAGGCGAAGGTGAGTACGCTTATAAGACTGGTGACCAATTGCGTGTTGCTACAAAACAAGGTATCAAGTCAACTCAAGAAGTGATTGCCTTGAACGTTGCTGGTGGCCTAGACATCTTCGACGACGTTGAAGTTGGTAAGCAAATTCTTGTTGACGATGGTAAACTAGGTTTGACTGTTATTGCCAAAGATGAAGAAAAACGTGAATTTATCGTTGGTGTTGAGAACGATGGCGTTATTGCTAAGCAAAAAGGTGTAAACATTCCTTACACTAAGATTCCTTTCCCAGCGCTTGCTGAGCGTGACGATGCGGATATCCGTTTCGGTCTTGAACAAGGTCTTAACTTCATCGCTATCTCATTCGTTCGTACTGCACAAGACGTTGAGTCAGTTCGTGCTATCTTGAAAGAGACTGGTAACGAACACGTACAACTCTTCTCTAAAATCGAAAACCAACAAGGTATCGACAATATTGATGAAATCATCGAAGCTTCAGATGGTATCATGATTGCGCGTGGTGACATGGGTATCGAAGTACCATTTGAAATGGTTCCAGTTTACCAAAAAATGATCATCAAGAAAGTCAATGCAGCTGGTAAAGCAGTTATCACAGCTACAAACATGTTGGAAACAATGACTGACAAGCCACGTGCAACTCGTTCAGAAATCTCTGACGTCTTCAACGCTGTTATCGATGGTACAGATGCTACTATGCTTTCAGGTGAGTCAGCTAACGGTAAATACCCAGTTGAATCAGTTCGCACTATGGCAACTGTTAACAAAAACGCACAAACTCTTCTTAACGAGTACGGTCGTTTGAACTCTGACACTTTCAACCGTTCATCTAAAACTGAGGTTGTGGCATCTGCGGTTAAAGATGCTTGCCACTCAATGGATATCAAGTTGGTCGTAACAGTTTCAGAAACTGGTTACACTGCGCGTGCTATCTCTAAATACCGTCCAGATGCAGACATCTTGGCAATTACTTTCACTGAGAAAGTTCAGAAATCATTGATGCTTAACTGGGGTGTCATCCCAGTTGTGACAGACCGTCCAAATTCAACAGACGATATGTTCGACTTGGCTGAGCGTATTGCTAAGGAAGAAGGACTTGTTGTTGCAGGTGATAACATTGTAATCGTTGCTGGTGTACCAGTAGGTGTAGCAGGTTCTACAAACACAATGCGTGTGCGCACCGTACAATAATAATTAAATTGAGAAGTCTATTGCGAAAGCGATAGACTTTTTGCATGAGACAAATCAAAAATCCTACCATTTGGCAGGATTGTCGTATTATCTTTTAATATAATTGGCAGGCTCATAAGGACTTCTGTCAAAATTCGTATCCTTGCCCAGAATTTCTTTGGCAATTTGCCAGCCGATAAAGGGTCCATTAGTCAGGCCAGAAGAGCCCAGACCACTGGCCACCCAGATATTGTCCATTTCAGGAACAGTTCCGTAAAATGGTGCGTAGTTGGAGGTATAGGCCCTGGTACCAATACGAGTGCGGACCACAGGGTAGTTGGCCAAATCAGGCATAAATTCCGCAGATTTTTCATGCATGGTTTGGATTTTTTCAGGGTCAAGGGTCAAATCATAGCCCATATTATCCTCATGGGTGGCCCCGACAATGATTTTTCCATTCTCAAACGGCAGGATGTCAATTTGACCATAGGGCATGCAGACTGGCCAGTCGCTGGTATCAAAATCTGTATCCAATTCCAGAAGCTGACCTTTTTGTGGACGGACATCTACCTGATAGCCGAGAGGTTCCAGTATATCTGGCAACCAGGATCCGGTCGCTAGGATAATGTGGTCGGCAGTTAGTTCTCGCCCATCCAGCTGAACAGTTCCTTCATCTATCAGTCTAGCCTGTCCCTGCAATAGAGCTCCGCCATTTTCCAAAAACTTTTCCTGTAACAAGTCAATCAGTTTTCCACCGTCGATACGGCCGCCGCCTTCCAGGTGGATACCGTAGAAATCAGGCTTGAGTGGTGGTAGATAGTTGCTGACTTCTTGTCCTTCAAGAGTAGTGATGTCTCCAATGGTAGGGGTGTCTATCCTGCGGTCTTCTGCGATTTTCTTGATTTTTTCCAGGAGTTCGGGCTTGCTTTTGAGGCCAATGGTTCCAGTTTGCTTGAAGGGGATGTCCTTGGCTCCTGCACTTTCCAAATCAGCTACCAACTGGCGATAGAAGACAGCACCTTGCGAGGTCAGGCGGTACCAGTCCTTGTTTTTCTTCTGGGCCATCCAGGGGCAGATAATGCCAGCAGCAGCACGGGTAGCTGTACCAACACCGTGGTCAATCAGGGTCAGGTCAATATTGCTATCTTGAGAAAGGTAGAAGGCAGCGGTTGAACCAACAATGCCTCCACCAATAATGATGACATGTTTCTTCATAATGTTCATTATATCACAAATTCAGGAGTTTATTTATTTTTTCCCCCATGTTACAATAGAATCTAGAAATCAAGGAGAGAGATTGTGTCTGATATTATGTATCCAGAGGTTCTGACGCTTGGGAGCGGAGCCGTCAAAGTAGCAACAGTGGGAGACAGTCTGACCTATGGTTATGGGCTGGACAATCGTGAAAAGGATGCTTATCCGTCTATTTTGGCTGAAAAATTGGGTCACCACTACCAGGTGTCCAACTTCGGTCTTAGCGGCCGTTCCCTCCAATCGACAGCAGATTTTCCCTATTTCAAGGAAGAAAATGCCCAACTGTCCTTGGAGAGCGAGGCTGACATCGTCATCATCATGATTGGTAGCAATGATAGCCGGGGACCTTACTGGAACAAGGAAGGCTTTCGGCGAGAGTATAAGGAAATGGCAGAGCGTTATATGAATTTGCCCAGCCAGCCAGACGTCTACCTGGTTATCCCGCCTTTCGTGCCAACCAGCCGCTTCGGCCTCAATAACCAGATTATCGAGGAAGAGTTGCAGGCTATCATTCCTAAAATCGGTCAGGAGCTGGGCCTGCCTGTCATCAATCTCTATCCCATAACCAAGGGGAAATTGGAGTACTATAGCGACGGCCTTCATCTCAGTCCGCTGGGCAATCAGGTCATTGCCCAGGAAATTTATCGTCACCTCCAAGGGTAAATGTCAAGTATTTTCATGAAAATATGCTATACTAATAGAGATTGGAGAGATTATGGTAAAGAGAGACCTTTTTCGCCAACTCTTATTGTTGGTATTGCTGATTTTAGGAATTATTGGGCTGAGGGTATGGTTGTTTGAACCAGTGCGTATTACTTCAACCATGGCCAATGACTACATTAAGCGAAATGATGTCATTATCGCCCTAAAGAATACAGAACTCAAGCATGGGGAATTTGTCCTATACGAACACGAGGGCAAGGAATATGTTAGCAGGATTATCGCCCTCGAAGAGGAAACAGCGACCTACCTAGATAATGTTCTCTACCGCAACCAAAAGATTGTGCGTGAGGATTATTTGGAGCTTATCCCGGAGCAGGAGTATTATACGGAAGACTTGACGATTGAAACCCTAACAGGCGGGGAGTTTCAGGTTATTCCCAAAGGTAAGATTCTGGTCTTAAATGATAATCGAATGGACCGGAATGATAGCCGCAGCTTTGGTTTGATTGATCAGAGTGACATTATAGGGCGCTTGAGCTTTAGAATCAGCCCCTTGTCAGAATTTGGCTTTATTGAAACAGGACTAACCCAATAGAGGTTGGTTCTTTTATTTTCAAGAATTTTCATCGAAAATTAAAAATTGACTATACCAATTTAATGATTGACAAGTTTATAAGTCTGTTATATACTGTTTTTACCGGTCTTTTTAGTAGAAAATCTGACTATACCAATTTATTAAAAATGAATGAAAGTCGGTGGAGCAAACACCGAGGTGATAGGATATGTGTGGAATTGTTGGTGTTGTAGGGAATACAAACGCAACTGATATTTTAATTCAAGGACTTGAAAAATTAGAATACCGTGGTTATGATTCAGCAGGTATTTTCGTAACAGGTGGGGAGCAGGCTCACTTGGTAAAAGCAGTAGGTCGCATTGCTGAATTATCAGCAAAAGTTGGTGATAAGACAGATGGCACAGCTGGTATCGGCCATACACGCTGGGCTACCCATGGCAAGCCAACTGAAAACAATGCCCACCCTCATACATCCCAAACAGCTGGCCATATTCTGGTCCACAATGGTGTGATTGAGAACTATGCTGAAATCAAGGCAGACTACCTGGCAGGCCATGATTTTAAAGGGCAAACGGATACTGAAATTGCTGTTCATTTGATTGGACAATTTGCCTCAGAAGGCTTGTCAACTTTGGAGGCTTTCAAAAAGGCACTTCATATCATCCAAGGTTCGTATGCCTTTGCTTTGATTGATGTGACAGATGCGGATACGATTTATGTTGCTAAGAATAAATCACCACTCTTGATTGGTCTGGGTGATGGCTACAACATGGTCTGCTCCGATGCCATGGCTATGATTCGTGAAACCAGTGAATATATGGAAATTCACGACAAAGAATTGGTTATCGTGAAAAAAGACAGTGTTCAAGTTATGGACTACGACGGCAATGCTATCGAACGTGGAAGCTATACTGCTGAGCTTGATCTGTCTGATATCGGTAAGGGAACATATCCTTACTACATGCTCAAGGAAATTGATGAGCAACCAGCTGTCATGCGTAAATTGATTGGCGCATACACAAATACTGATGAACAAGTAACAGTTGATGCGGAGATTGTCAAGGCAGTACAAGATGCTGACCGTATCTATATCCTAGCAGCTGGTACTTCCTACCACGCAGGATTTGCCGCAAAAGACTTCATGGAGAAGTTGACGGATACACCAGTTGAGCTGGGGATTTCTTCTGAATGGGGTTATAATATGCCGCTCTTGAGCCAAAAGCCCCTCTTTATCTTCATCAGCCAGTCTGGTGAGACAGCGGATAGCCGTCAGGTTTTGGTTAAGGCCAATGAAATGGGCATTCCAAGTTTGACGGTGACAAACGTTCCAGGCTCTACCCTGTCTCGTGAGGCCAACTACACCATGTTGCTCCATGCTGGTCCAGAAATCTCTGTTGCTTCGACCAAGGCCTATACTGCTCAGATTGCAACTCTAGCTTTCTTGGCCAAGGCTGTTGGGGATGCCAATGGAAATACCTATGCCAAGGAATTTGATTTGGTACACGAATTGTCCATTGTTGCCCAGTCTATCGAGGCTACTTTATCAGAAAAAGATATTATTGCTGAGAAAGTGGAGAAACTACTTGGTACAACTCGAAATGCCTTCTATATCGGACGTGGCAGCGACTATTACGTTTCTATGGAAGCGGCTCTCAAGCTCAAGGAAATTTCCTATATCCAGTGTGAGGGTTTTGCTGCTGGAGAGCTCAAGCATGGTACCATTTCCCTGATTGAAGACGGTGTGCCGGTTTTGGCCTTGATTTCAAATAATCCTCATCTGGCCAGCCACACCCGTGGAAATATCCAGGAAGTGGTGGCGCGTGGTGCCCATGTCATGACCATCGTTGATGAGGCCATTGCCAAGGAAGAAGATGACTTCACAGTGACTAGTGTTCACCCATTCTTGTCTACCATTGCCATGGTTGTCCCAACCCAGTTGATTGCCTACTATGCGACGCTCCAACGTGGTCTGGATGTGGACAAACCGCGTAACCTGGCGAAATCAGTAACAGTTGAATAAGCTTGCAAATCCACCTGTAAATTTGGTGGATTTTTGCATGAATATTCGATTTTTATGTGAAATTTATGAAAAATTCTGACAAATTTCTTTCAAATCGCCCAATTTTCTGCTATACTAGATAAGATAATAACTCTTTTGGGAGATGTTTATGGATTATATTTTGGAAGTCTTGCCCCCCTTGGTGGATGGTGCTTTAGTCTCCTTACAAGTATTTGTTTTAGTATTAGTCTTGTCCTTGCCTTTGGGAGCTGTCTTTGCCTTCCTCATGCAAATCAAATTCAAGCCCTTGCAGTGGCTCTTGCATTTTTATGTACTTATTATGCGAGGGACTCCCTTGCTCCTGCAATTGATTTTTGTCTACTACGTCTTGCCGAGTGTGGGGATTACATTTGACAGGATGCCAGCGGTGATTACTGCCTTTACCTTCAACTATGCGGCTTATTTCTCTGAGATTTTCCGTGGAGGAATTGAGGCTATCCCAGCTGGTCAGTATGAGGCGGCTAAGGTCTTGAAATTTACACCTCTTCAGACTATTCGCCACATCGTCTTGCCCCAGGTTGTCAAGATTGTCCTACCAAGTGTCTTCAATGAAGTCATGACCCTGGTCAAGGATACCTCTCTGGTCTACGCCCTGGGAGTCAGTGACTTGCTCTTGGCCAGTCGAACTGCTGCCAACCGTGATGCTAGTCTAGCACCTATGTTTATTGCAGGGGCCATTTATCTGCTCATGATTGGAGCGGTTACGCTGGTTTCTAAACAGGTTGAAAAGAAATTTGATTACTACAAATAGGAGGAAGTCATGTTAGAATTACGCAATCTATCCAAACGATTTGGCAACAAGCAGATTTTCTCCAACTATGATTTGGTCATCCCGGAGGGGAAAATTGTCGCCATTGTTGGTCAATCCGGTGGCGGTAAGACTACGCTTCTCCGTATGCTGGCAGGTTTGGAGACTATTGATGAAGGTACTCTGATTTACAATGGTCAAGAACTGCCAGTCGAGGAATTGGAGAAACGACATTTGCTAGGCTTTGTTTTCCAAGATTTCCAGCTTTTCCCCCACCTTTCAGTATTGGAAAACTTGGTCCTCTCCCCTATTAAGACACAAAATATGTCGGCTATAGAAGCGGAAGACAAGGCCCGTAAACTTCTGGAAACACTAGGCCTGGCCAACCACGCAGCAGCCTATCCTTATTCTCTATCAGGAGGGCAGAAGCAGCGTGTGGCCCTGGCTCGCGCCATGATGATTGATCCTGAGATTATTGGCTACGATGAGCCGACTTCGGCATTGGATCCTGAACTACGAAAAGAAGTTGAAAAGCTGATTTTGGAAAACCGTGCGACAGGAATCACGCAGATTGTGGTAACCCACGATATGCAGTTTGCTGAAAATATCGCAGATGAAATTATCAAGATTGAACCGAAACATTAAAGAGGTAAGACATGATGAAGATGAAAAACATAATTCTTGGAACAACAGCTCTTGTGACAAGTTTGGCCCTTGCAGCCTGTGGCTCAGGCAGTTCTAGTACAGAGTCAGACAATTGGTCTACTTATGAAAAAGACAAGTCAGTGACCATTGGTTTTGATAAGACCTTTGTCCCAATGGGATTTGAAGAAAAAGACGGTCAATACACTGGTTTTGACATCGAATTAGCAACAGCTGTTTTTGAAAAATACGGTATTACGATTGATTGGCAACCGATTGACTGGGACTTGAAAGAGACAGAGCTCAATAACGGCAATATTGATATGATTTGGAATGGCTATTCCATTACAGATGAACGCAAGGAAAAAGTTCTTTTCTCTGATGAATACATGGACAACCAGCAAGTTTTGGTGACCAAGAAATCATCTTCTATTGCTGATCCAGCTGGCATGAAGGACAAGGTTCTCGGTGCTCAAGCAGGTTCTGCAGGTTATTATGCATTTACATCTCAGCCTGAAATTCTTAAGGATCTGGTAAAAGACGGTGACGCCAGTCAGTATGCGACCTTCAACGAGGCCCTTATCGACTTGAAAAATGATCGTATCGACGGGCTCTTGATTGACCGTGTGTATGCCAATTACTATCTGCAAAAAGAAGGTATCATTGATGACTACAATATCATTGATGCTGGCTATGCTAACGAGGCCTTTGGTGTTGGTGTTCGTAAGTCAGACAAGACCTTGGTAGACAATATCAACAAAGCTTTTACAGAGCTTTATAAAGAAGGTAAGTTCCAGGAAATCTCTGAAAAATGGTTTGGAGAAGATGTGGCAACTGATGCTGTGAAAAACTAAGCAAATAAAAATTCTCAACCGTCATTTGGCTGAGAATTTTTTCTTTACAGTTTTTTAGAAATCTGATGGAAGACGACAGTCCATTCTTCGTGGCGGCGCCAGAGAGAGGTGTGGACATAGCCACCGATTTCAAAGGTGACCAGTTTTGATTTTTGACTGACAGATGTCATCTGATAGTTGGACAAGTAGGTGGACTGGACCTGGTGCTGTTCCAGCATACCATCCTTGTCATGATAACGTCCTTTGGCATCAATCAGGAGATAGGCTGGGTCAATCAAGTCCTCATAGCCTGGTGCATGGGCCTGAATTTCAGTTTCATAACGGAAGAGTTTGTCGTAGACATGCTCGTAGATTTCATCGTGGGGGATTTCAGAGGGTTCGACATGGATGTCTACATCGAAGACCCCATGTTTGAGAATCAGGAGCTGCTCGACCTGCTCGGTGATTTCATGGCTTTCGTAAACAGAAAGGTCAGGATTCATTTCCAAGACAATATCCAGATAAATATTGGCGCCGTAGGTTCGGCCTCGCTGGGACTTGACGGAGACTATCTTGGGGAGCTTGTGGATATCCTCTTCGTACTTGTGGAGCAATTCTTCATCGAAACCGTCAGATAGGCTGAAGAAACTTTGCATGAAGATGTCGTAGGCCGTTTTCAGGATGAAGAAGGTGATGACGATGGCTGCAACCTTGTCGACAATACTGAGGTTGAAGGCGGCAGCAAAGACAGCAACGGAAGTTCCAATTGACGTAACTGCGTCGGATAAATTGTCCTTGGCAGCTGCTTCAAGTCCTTTGGAATGGACTTTTTTAGCCAGTCTGCTGTTATAGATATAGACCCCAATCATGACCAGGGCTGAGAAAATTCCCACCAGGGCACCCAGCATATCGACTTGAACCCCTTCCTTGCTCAGGAGTTTTTCAATGGTTGAATAGAGGACCTGAAAACCAACCATAAACATGATGAAAGAGGTAATCAGGCTAGCAAGGTCTTCCATTTTCCAATGGCCAAACTTATGGTCTCTATCAGCCGGTTTTTGAGCCATTTTCAAGCCGATCAGCACGGCCACATTTCCGATGATATCAGAGAGGTTATTGAAGGCGTCGGCTCGAAGTGCATCGGAATGAAAGAGCTCGCCAGCAGCTAGTTTGAGCCCGGATAGGAGGATGTAGGCTGAAATGGAAATCTGTGCGCCACGTTCGGCTAGTTTGAGATTGCTTGTCGGTTGATTGTTCATCTGGTCTCCTTTTTAAGCTAATATTGTACCAAAAAAACCACCTAGTTTCAATCTAGGTGGTCGGTGTCTGGTACCAGCGTTTTTGAATGGCTCTGTACACTTGCAAGAGTACGGTACCGCTGGCCATGCCGATAGGAATGATGAGACAGAGGGTCAGGACACTGGTGATATTGGCAAGGGCTTGGGCATAATCTCCAGAAACAAAATAGGTCGTTGTCATATAGGACCGATAGCCAGGGACTAGGGGAGCCAGGATAGCCAGAGAAAAAATGATAGAGGGTGTCTTGAGTAGGATGCTCATGACCTGGCTAATCATGGAGCCGATGACCGCTGCCAAAAAAGTGGCAATGAGCGGATTGGTTGGTCCCTGCAGTAGGAGATAGAGGAGCCAGACAAACATTCCTAGAAGTCCTCCGGGAACCAGAAGTTTCCTAGGAACATTGAGGATGACCATGAAGGCAATCATGGCTAGAAAAGAAGCTACAGCTTGTAGTAAAAAATTCATAAGTTACCCCACGAGTAAGAGTGCAACAGTGGTCCCTGCACCCAGGGACAGGATAATCAGAGCCGTTTGAAAGAGCTTGGTCATGCCGGTATTGATATGGTTGGTCATCAGATCTCGGACCGCATTGGTCAGGGTGATACCAGGCACAAAGGGCATGACAGCGCCAGCATTGATAAGGTTGGGATTGATAGCCAGGCTGGTGTATTTCTCTAGTAGGTAGGCGGTTAGGGAAAATAGCAGAGCTCCACAGAAGGTAGTCACAAAATCAATGCCGATAAATTTCTCAATCTGCAGCGAGAGGGGAAAGGCCAGAGCGGTCGCAGCAGCAGAGCAAAAAGCATCCCAGGCGGAGCCGCCGAACATAAGTGTAAAGAAAGGAACGGCAACAATAGCCGCCAAAATCAGCTGGCCAGTCGTGTAAGGTGCTTTTTCCAGTTTGATAGCAGACAGAATTTCCCAGGCCTCTTCAAGGTTAATCTGGCCTTCAACCAGCGAACGAGAGACCTGATTGACATCGCAGACCTTCTGCATATTGTAGCTGGAGGAGACAATTCTCTTCATCCGTGAAATGTTGGTGTGGTCAATGGAAAAGAAAATGGCCGCTGGAATGGCCAGCACATTGGCATCCATTATCCCTTGAGAATGGGCGATGCGAATCATGGTATCCTCCACCCGATGAATTTCCGCCCCGCTTTGGAGTAAGATGCTACCGGCCAGCATAAGCACGTCAATGACCAGGTCTTGCTCTTTTTGTTTCATTTCATCCCTAGCTCTTTCCTTGGTGTTTTAGTTTATTATATCAAAATCAGCTCTGGGAAGAAGGATTTTTATAAATAATGAGCAAAATAGTTGAAAAATATTCGGATTGCAGTACAATTGATTGGTCAACGATTGACAAATCAACAAATGGGAGAAGTCATGTCAAGCATGGAAGAGGTACTTTACCAACTGAAAATTACCGAAGAGGTCATTACCAATCTATTTGAAAAGCGGTTGGGGATTTCCCTGACCCGTTATCGGATTCTTCAGATTTTGCTAGAGGAGACACCACTTCACCAAACAGCCTTGCAGGAGAGGCTTGGAATTGACCGCGCAGCCATTAGCCGGCATCTGAAAATTTTGGAAGAGGCGGCTTACATCCGTCGTGAGCGAAACCCTGACAATCAGAGGGAAATTTTGGTTTACCCGACCAAGAAAGCGCAGAAGGATTTGATTGATAGCCCGCCCAGCCAGCATGTGGTGGTCAAACGGGCTATGGAGCATATCCTAACAGCTGACCAAGTGGAGCAATTTCAGCAGATTCTGACCAAGCTAAGTGCAGGCTTGAAAGACCTCCCTCTATAACTATTCTTAAGGAGATATAGCATGTCTATTTTTACAACTATTTTAGCTACCATCGTAGCATTGGAACACTTGTACATTATGTATTTGGAAACTTTTGCTACTCATTCGGACTCGACCAGCCGTGTCTTTAATATGGCCAAGGACGAGCTGCAACGCAAGTCTGTAACCACCCTGTTCAAAAATCAGGGAATCTACAATGGCTTACTGGCCCTTTTCCTACTTTACGGAATTGTGACTGGCAATCTTGAAATTGTGACCATATTTGTCCTCTATGTTATCGGTGCAGCTGCTTATGGTGCGATTACTTCAAGCCCTAAAATTATCCTGAGCCAAGGAGGTCCAGCCATTTTGACCCTCTTGTCACTTTTGATATTTAAGTAGTCAAAAAGCCCCCGAACTGGAGGGCTTTTCGTGTACTCTTACTGAACATAAATGTCGCCATTTTGGCTATGCAGGGTCAACTTGTTTTTTGCATTTGGATTGCCATGAGTGGTTTGTTCGCTATCTTCATCAGCAGAAAGTTCTTCGATTGTGAGATCCTTCAGGCTTTCCTTATGAATGGTCAGGTCAATGTCACCGTCGTAGGCCAAGACATCATAGTTGCCGATGACTTGCAGCCCAGTGGCGCGAATGTTGCCATTTTCTATGGTCAAATGGTTGAGCTGGTCACTACTTGAGTCTTCCACATCTTCTAGTTTTACTTCCTGCAAATCAATATCTCCATCCCAGACTACGATGTTAGTTGAGTGAATGGTGGTTTTCTTGGCCAAGAAGTTACCGTTGTTGATAGAAATATCCAGTTTGTCAACGGTCATATCTTCAAGATTGGCATTTCCATCAAAGAGTCCGCCGGTCAATTCATCCAAGTGACTACCGGATGGCAAGAGCAGGGTCGGTGTGGTGTAGGTTTGGGTTTGGTTCTCTTGGAGCATTTTTATACCTTCTAGGAAACCGTCATAGCGAAACCCCTGGTCGTTATTATCTTCAATGGTCAGACTGCCATTTATCAGCTCGTAGACAATAGGACTGCCGTGTTTCTTGCTGACTTGAAAATAGAGGGTCGGTTTTTCGACATCACTTGTAGAGATTGTGAGATTGGTGGAGCTATTGATTTTTTGCAAGTTGTCAAATTCAACCTGCTGGACCTGGTAGGAATTTTCTAGATGATTTCCGATTTCATGCCAGCCACCTAGTAGGAGACCCAGCAAGGACAGAAGGAGGCCAGTTGCTAGGGTAATGAGAGTGTAGCGTGTGCTGGATTTAAGCTGTTTCATAGCGGTCTCCTTTCGGCAATAACTGTTGAATAAAGTGAAGGCTGGCCTGCAGGAGCTTATGGCCGATAAAAATGGTCGCCTTGATGCCCAAAATTCCCAGAGCTATTCCAATCAAGGATAGGCCGGTGACCAGGATGCCTGAGCTGATAGCAGTGGTAAAGAGTTCAAAGGCTGATAGAAAGCCGGAAATTCCTAGGCTAATCAGGGCGATGCAGATGCTGGCCATGGCTAGAACCAGGGCTAGGACGAGGAGGATGAGGCTCACAAAGAGAGCCAAGACCACCAGACCCAGAATCAAGCCCATGGGAGCAGCCAAGATAGACAGGGTTACCAGAAGTAGACGGTTGCTGGTGCTAGGCTTTTCTCCACTGACTTCTTTATCATAGAGAATGGCTAAAATATCACTAGCAGCATGCTTGGGACTGCCCAATTCTGCGATGACCTGGTCTTCGTTCTCAGGTCCAGCCTCGTCAAAGTATTCATTAAAATGTTCCATAGCATCATGGAAATCTTCTTGTGGCAGGCGTTTGAGATAGCCAGCCAATTGGTTCATATAGTCTGCGCGTGTCATCATTTTCTCCTTATTTGACAGTAATACTGGAATCGCTTGCGTCCAAAATCAGAGTAGGGGTGATGCCCTCCAGCAGGTATTCCAGGTGGAGCCAATCATCGTCACGTTCTAGGTGAGCAGCAATTTCCTGAGGCAAATGGAGCAGGCTATCGTCTGTTTCCGCTAGAAGATTGCTCTTTTGGGACATGCCCAAGGTGACCACAGAATCTTCGATTTCAAGGGCAAGTTCTCCCTGCCAGGTGGATTGGTTCATTGAAAGGTGACAATCCGCAATCTCCACATGCCCCTTGCCGAGGTTCAGACCTGTCAACATGAGGTTGCAATCTGCTGTCTGCCAGTCAAGGGTTGAACAACTAGAATCCTTGCACGTAAGGTTGATATCTTTTGCCTCCATGGTCCAGTTTTGGGCAGTGATGTGCTTGAAGGAGAGATTGCTGTCGCTGGTTTCTGTTACCGTTAAGCGGTCCACAGTCAGGTTGTTGATAACCAGATTGGCATCGGTCAAACGAACATCTGCTGTGTGCAGGGCAGGTTTCTGGGGAACTTTGAGGACAGTTTTTTGTCTGCTGTCTGAGTAAGCTATCCTAAAGCCCTTTGGTATCTCCATAGAAGAAAGGAGGAGTGTGTCGCCATCCAGGCAGAAGGTAAAGGGCTGGTAGTTGCCGTCAAGAGAGGCGGGGGAGAGGAGGCTGGCGGAGTCCTTGTCCCAGCTCTCAATTATCAAGGTTTGGTCCTCCAGCTGGAGGTTAAGGCGTTGGAAGTTTGGCAAAGGGGTCTCCACAGTCTCAAAGTCGAGGGGCTTGGTGTCCTTGAAGCTGAAATTCTTGAAAAAATTCTTCCAGTCCCAGGTCAAATCAACACGTAATGGCTCCTGGTTCTCTATCAGGGCATCTTCAGGCAGGTTAGCTATTATTTCCTGAGCAGCAGAGATCGGATCGCCTAGCTCTGAGATAGTCGCCTGGTCATCATTTCGGTCGTCGAAGTATTCTTGGAAATAGTCCATGGCCTCTTGTTTGGCGGTTGGATTGAGTTTGTTGAGTGCTTGTTCAAGCTGTTTTAAATAATCTACACGTATCATTTTCGTAGGCTCCCTTCTATAATTCCGTCGATATTGTCCTTGTAGGCTGTCCATTCTCCCTTGAGGAAGGGGATGTGGTTCCGGCCGGCAGGAGTAATGGTGTAATATTTGCGTTTGCGTCCTTGAAATTCCTGGCTGTAAGTGGTTACATAGCCGGCCTTTTCCAGTTTTTTCAGAATGGGATAGAGCGTGGACTCTTTTATATCGGCCACTATCTTGATGGTTTGACTGATTTCATATCCGTAGGAATCCTGCTTTTCCAGCATGGCCAAAATTAGAAATTCTATCAAGATAGAGGAAACGGGGTAGTACATGAAATCACCTCTTTATCTTTATGTAATTATTTTATATATAAATTATATACCCATCATTTACTAAAATCAAGTAATTATATAAATTTTATATATATTTTTTTAAAAAAGTAAAAGCAACCCTTCCAGCTAGAAAAAGTTGCTTCATTTGATATTAGTCGATAAAGAAAGTTTGTGGACCTTGGTAATGGCTTCCGTCATTGAAGGCGATGTAGACATTGAAAAGTGGTGTAAACAAGACATAGAAGATGGCTTGAATATCAGACAAACCAAATGCTTTACCATAGCAGTAAGTCAAATAAATGCCATAAAGTGGTCCAGCAAGTGGGATGAGTAGGAATAGGATAAACCAGCCCTTGTCTTCGCCGAATGTGATACATTGTTGGATATAAAGGTTGTAGAAAGGAATGAGGGATTTCCAACCAGCATAGCCAGCTTTTTTAAAGAGGATGAAGTTGGAAATGGCAAGGAGGACATACCAAATGAGTGAAAAAATCATACCGGCTCCCCAAAGCCCAACTAAAATACCTTGTGCAAATGTTTCTTCTGTCATAATAAAACTCCATTTCTTTTTGATGGTTCTATTATAACGGTATTATTTAAATAATACAATAGTTATATCGAACAATTTTCAAAAAAAGTAGATTTTTTCAGAAAACCTACTTTTCCTTCTTATTTGTAAGCTACAATACCTAAAATCACATCAACAGCTTTTTCCATGGTTTGCAGGCTAACGAACTCGAAGCGGCCGTGCATATTTTCACCACCTGCGAAGATATTTGGCGTTGGAATGCCCATGAAGGAAATCTTAGAGCCGTCTGTTCCTCCACGAACAGGCTCAATCAGTGGCTTGATACCCAGATTTTCCATGATATCCTTAGCGATGTTGATTGGAGTCATGTCTTTTTCGATGATTTTCTTCATGTTGTAGTATTGGTCATGTAAGTTGACAATGACACGTGGCGTATCAAAGTTGTCATTCATTTTATCAGCAATGTCCAGCATGAGCTGTTTGCGGGCAAGGAAATCCTCTTCCTCAAAGTCACGGATGATATAGGTGGTAGAAGCAGTATCGACACTGCCTACCATGTTCATCAAGTGGAAGAAACCTTCGTAACCTTCAGTTTTTTCAGGGCGGTCTGCTTCTGGAAGAGCATTGTGGAAGTCAATGGCTAGCTGGAAGGCGTTGATCATCTGGTCCTTGGCAGATCCTGGGTGGACATTGCGTCCAAGGAAGTCAATCTTGGCAGCAGCAGCTGAGAAAGTTTCGTACTGGAGTTCCCCCAGCGGTCCACCGTCCATGGTGTAGGCAAAGTCCACATCAAAATCTTCCACATCAAACTTGTCAGCACCGACACCGATTTCCTCGTCAGGACCAAAACCGACACGGATTTCGCAGTGCTTGATATCAGGATTTTGGACTAGGTATTCGATAGCCGTCATGATTTCTGCAATTCCTGACTTGTCATCAGAGCCTAGCAAGGTGGTACCATCTGTGGTAATCAGGGTTTGACCCTGGTAGTTGGCAAGTTGAGGGAAGTCTTTTGGATGCAATTCATAGCCAGAAGTTCCTAAAGCGATTGGGTTACCGTCGTAGTTTTCGATGATTTGTGGGTTGACACCATCTGCGTTGAAGTCAGCCGTATCCATGTGGGCAATGAAACCAATCTTACGTGTCAAACTTGGGTCGTTGGCAGGGAGTGTTCCCACAGCAAAGCCATTTGGCAGGTAGTGGACATTCTGTAAGCCAATCCGTTCCATTTCAGGCAGAAGGATATTCTGTGCGAACTCAACCTGGTTTTGAGTAGATGGAGTGGTGGTTGAGTTCTCGTCAGAGCGGGTATTTTCTTTGACGTAGACTAAAAATCGTTCGAGTAGTGTTGGGTATTTCATGTGGTCTCCTTACTTGTTCAAAATGTGTTTTTCAATGGCCTTGGCCACACCGTTGTTTTCATTGCTGTCGGTGATATCTTGGGCAATGGCCTTGACTTGCTCATTCGCATTTCCCATGGCAATGCCCAGTCCTGCAAAGGCAATCATTTCCAAGTCATTATTGGCATCGCCAACAGCCATGATTTCCTCAGGCAATATTCCTAGACGGTCAGCCAATTTTTTCAGCCCAGAGGCCTTGCTGGCACCGTTTGGTAGGATTTCCAGCAGGTATTCTTGACTGCGAACGGTCGAATATTTCTGGCTGAGGACAGGATTGTGGGTATTTTCAAAAGCATCAATGGCCTCTTTTTCACCGACAAACATGGCTTCAAAGAAGCGGTGTTTGCCAGATTTTGCTTCTTCTAGGTCGATGGAAATAGGTGTCATCCCGACCAGGCTGGCATCATGAACAACGGTTTCATTTGCTTTTTGTGCAACGACAAAGAAATGGTCTTCGTCGAAGAGTGTGAGTTGAACCTCATCAGTATTTGTAAATGTGTCAAGGTAGTCCAAGTCTGTCTGAGTCAGCTCCTCCCAGTCGATTAGACTCCAATCCTTGGTCAAATGGGTCGAGCAACCGTTGTTGACGATGATGTACTCGTCTTCTTGGTCAAAGCCCAGCTGTTCCACAAAAGGCTTGACACCGACCAGGGGACGACCTGTGCAGAGTACGACGGTCACACCAGCAGCAACAGCCTGGTGGATGGTATCAATCTGTGGCTGGGTCAATTCCTTCTTCTCATTAAGCAGGGTTCCGTCCATATCAAGGGCGATTAGTTTAATCATAGGCACCTCCGTATAGTTCTGATATTAGTATAGCATAAATTGAAAAAAGTCGGAATCAATAGTGGAAGAATCCAAAAAATAATCAGGAAAATTTCTCTATTTTTGCTAGAAATATTTTTGACAAATCTGTAACAAAAACTTAATGTTTTGAAGAAATCCAAGCGGGTAAAGGACTTGATGAAGTTAGCTTAAAAAAGTAAATAAAAATAAGGGGAAACATACCTGTCGGAGCTTGCAAATGCTATCAAATAAGGTTAGAATAAAGAAGCGAGTATAATAATGACTCAACTGTAATATGTTTTTATATTAAACTCATGCTAAGAATGTAGGAGAAACGAATGACGAAGAAGATTGCAAAAACAGCAGGTTTTGCTGCTGCAACAACATTGGCTGTCCTAGGACAACAAGCAGTAGAAGCTAGTGAAGTAGTCGTGCCGGCAGAGCCAGTAGCTGATCAGGTATTAACTACAGAAGCAACAGATGCAACAACCACTACCGATTCTACAAGTAGTGAAACAGCTTCACCAGTAACAGAGGAAGAGGTTATCGCTGCTGAAGACGTTTATAAGGCAGCTGAAGCTGAGCAAGTAGCCCAAGAAGAAGTTGTGGCAACTGCAACTGCGGAAATGGACAGCACTCAGGCACAATTGGACCAGATTGATAGTGAGATTGCTGCAATTGACAGTGCTCAAACGATTATTGAGAATGCTCCTCAGATTATCGAGCAAACTGAATCAAAAATTGCTAGCGAGGAAGCAACGATTGCTCCTGCTGAAACAGCTATTGCAACCGCAGAATCACTTGTGGCGACTGAGGCAACTGATTTGGCAACAGCTAAAGCTGGCGAAGTAGCAGCTAATCAAGTAGTGGCAGATGCTGAAAAAGCTCTTGCTGACGTTAAAGCAGACTTAGCGGAAGTTGGTCTTGAAAGTGCTCAAACAGCAGTAGACAATCTCAAAACAACTGAAGCAAAGCAGATTCAGCAAGTTTCAAGCCTTGATAACGCTGTTAAAGTAAATGAAACTGCTGTTACAAATGCTGAAAAGGCGCTGACTTCAGCACAAACAACTGCTAAGCAAGACTTAGATAAAGAAATTAGTCAAGTCAATGCAGAATTGTCAGCTAAGAAGACGGAGTTGGCAAATACACCAGCAACAACTACGAAGACAACAAATACGGTTAAATCTGTAGTTGGTAGCAATAAGATTACCTTGCCAAGCTCTTACATCAACACAGCCTACCCTGCTCTTAAACAAATTGAGAATGCTGGTCATACAGGCTCTACAGCTTTCACTAGTCTTGCAAATCAAAATAAATCAAAAATTGTAGTTGCCAGTCAACAAGGAACTTATGGTATTCAATGGGGCGGAAGCGGTGTGAACACCTACCAATCAATTGCAGCAGATAAAACTCGTACAATTGACCCTGCTAACCTTACCAAGGAAGTTCAAAATGAGATTGCACAGTTTACAGCAGAGATATTGAATGGGGTTCGTACACAACTGGGTTTAGCATCAGTTGCTGTGACAAGTTCAGCCCAAGATTTTGCTAAGCGTGTTGCAAGTGCTTACAATAGCAAAGGTTTAAGTACACTTAACCATGATTTCATAGCTATTGGTTCCGCAGCAACAGCAAGTGGTCTTAAATCTTCCGATAATCGTGGCTACGAGTCCTTGGGGGACTTTGGACATGCTACAACAGTCGATCAGTTAAAAGGGCTCTTCTACAACTCATTGGTTTATATGCTCTTTAACGATGAAGGTTCTAGCTTCGGTCATACGATTTCGCTCCTGCAAAATTCAGGCAATGATACTTATTATCTTGGTGCCACATCACGAGTTGCCTCAAGTCAATTCCGCAGTACCAAGGCTACGCAGACTCAAATTTACATGATTCCTTCGTCGAATATTGTAAGTTCAAACTTTAGTCAGACGCCAATTACAGGTACTACTAGCACAACAGTTGACAACACAAATGCGATTAACAAGCTCAAGGAAGAAATTAAAACTCTCGAGACAAAATTGTCTAACTTGAAAAGTACTAACTTGGCATCTGCACCTATTGTTGTTGCAGCGAATCAAACACTTCGTACGGCTAAAAATCGTTTGCAAACAACTAAGGATAACTTGGCAACAGCGAAGGCTACACTTGAACAGACTCAGTATCAGTTGACAGTTGCTCAGAAGAATTTAGCTTCGCTTACTGCACAGAACCAACAACTCCTAACGAAACAAGGACAAGCTCAAACAGCACTTGCTAAAGCGCTTGTGGCTCAAAAAGCAGAGGTGGCAAAAGTTGCTCAAGCTAAAGAAGACTATAAAAAGGCAGTAGAAGCTGAAACGGCTGCCAAAGACAAATTAGTTGAAATTCATGGTAGAATTGCTGGCTTGAAAGAGAAAATTGCTGAGACAGAGAAATTGGTTGCAAATGCAACAACTTTGATTGCAGATAAAGAGCGACTAGAGACACAGAAATCTATTTTGGCTGGTCTCTTGTTGAAGCAAAAAGCAGACTTGGTTGAACAATATGATATTCTTAAGGATAAAACTGCTCTGACTGTTGAAGCAAAAGAAGAGTATCTTCGTCTGCTCAACTTGTACCGCTTGGCAACTGGGAACAATGTCTTCCAGCTTCCTGATGGAACAATTGTTGCTGTACCAGCGGTAGCTCCCACAGCTGATGCATTGCCAGAAGGTGAACTTCCTATTCTCACTACTCTAGTATCTCCTACAAATCTAGGAAACACACCAACGGAAGGCTCAAATATTCCTCAAGATTCAGGAGTTGCAGCTGCTGGTGGTGCCGGTGCAAATGGTTCAGCTGGAACTGTTAACTTTACTTCTTTGAGTGCGAATGTTGCTCCTGCTCAAGGCACAAGCCAATCAAATTCTGCTAAGTCAGAATCTGAAAAAACATTGCCAAAAACATCATCAGTAAATTCAGATATCATGGCAGTTGTTGGTATGATGTCAATGGGACTTACTTTTGGACTCGCAAAAAAGAAACGCGATGAAATCTAATATTCATGATTAAGGGAATCAATTTGATTCTCTTTTTCGTATTACTGAATTAACATATACTCTCTAATAAAATATCAACATAGAGAAAAAGAGGTGTCCTTATGTATGAAGAACTGGTTTAAAAATTAAAGCAGTTGGGAATTTCTTATGGTATGGTTGAGCATCCTGCTGCCCTGACAACCCAGGAGGCTGATTATTATATTGAGGGAATGGAAGGTGTGCGGACCAAGTCCATGTTTTTGACCAATAAGAAAAAGACGGCCTTTTATCTCTTGATTATGGACGACCAGAAACAGCTGGACATGGAGGCTTTAAGGAAATGGTTGGTGCCAACCGCATTTGCATGGATTCAAGCGACAGTCTCTGGGAAAAGATGCGATTGCCTGCGGGGACAGTTTCCATTTTTTGTTTGCTCAATAATCCCCATAAAGATATTTAAGTCTATTTTGATAGGGAAATCTTGACAGAAAAGATTCCCCGCGTTGTAAAATGAAGTGCAACAAAAAAGACATGTTCGTCTGATATACTAGAATTCCCCAACTCAGTATAGAAAGCAGATGAACATGTCCAACACTCATTCTACCAGAAACTCATCCTATTCTCATCTCTCAGCCACAGAACGTGGTGA
>NZ_JBIMJS010000001.1:0-278135 GCF_043674225.1 Streptococcus sp. A11 | reverse complement strand
TGAGTGGTGGTACTCTTATCATATCAGGGAATCTTCTTTTTGACTTCTAGAAGTCTCACATCTATTGTAACGCTACAGAAAAAATTTCTTGGACATGATTTCCAGCATAAATTTTCGGCATTTACATGGTACAATAGTAGAAAAAGGAAAGGTAGAAATGAGATGGACGAGAAAGATCAAAAGTTTAGTGTGACCTGGTTTTTTAGATGGTTTATTAACAATCAGGCGGTGACTTTTTTCCTAGTGACCCTGCTGATTAGTCTGACCATTCTTGTATTTTCTAAGATTAGTTTTTTGTTAAAACCGATAGGTAGTTTTGTGGAGATTATTCTCTTGCCTATGCTGTTGACAGGCTTGCTTTATTATCTCCTAAATCCCATTGTGGATTGGTTGGAGAAGAGGAAGGTTTCCAGAACGATTGGTATTTCCATTGTTTTTGTTCTGATTGGACTGCTTTTAGTTTGGGGCTTGGCAGTAGCAATTCCAAATATCCAGGAACAGGTAGTTTCATTTGTGCAAAATCTGCCTGCAAACATTCAAAAGCTAGAGCTACAGTTGACCTCCTTGTTGCAGGATAAGCGGTTTGAACAATTCCGACCGACGGCCCTTCAGGCGATCAATCAGGTCAATGATCAGATTATTTCCTTTGCTCAGCGATTTTCATCCAGCGCGGTCAACTGGGCTAGTCATTTGATTTCAACGGCATCGCAGATTATTGTGGCGGTCTTGATTATGCCCTTTATCCTCTTCTATCTCCTGCGAGATGGTAAGGGGCTCAATGCTTATATCACCCAATACTTGCCGACCAAGTGGCGGGCGCCCATTGGAACCGTTTTGTCGGATGTCAATAGCCAGCTGTCCAACTATGTGCGCGGTCAGGTGACGGTGGCCATGATTGTGGCTCTCATGTTTTCCATCATGTTCTCCATCATTGGTCTCAGCTATCCTGTAACCCTGGGGATTTTGGCTGGTTTTCTCAATCTAATCCCTTATCTGGGTTCCTTCTTGGCTATGATTCCGGCTGTCATTTTGGGCTTGATTGCAGGTCCCTTCATGCTGGTCAAGGTCTTGATTGTCTTTATGATCGAGCAAACCATTGAAGGTCGATTTGTGACGCCTTTGATCATCGGTTCTTCCTTGAACATCCACCCTATTACCATTCTCTTTGTCCTTTTGACTTCAGGGCAGATGTTTGGGGTGCTGGGCGTTCTTTTGGGAATTCCTATCTATGCCTCTATCAAGGTCTTGGTCAAGGCAGCCTTTGAATGGTACAAGGTTTATAGCGAATTATACGAAGAAGATACAATAGAGAGTTTAGAAGCGAATAATGAACAATAGTGAAAAGATGCTGGCTTGTTTGGACCAGCAGGATTTGGATAAAGCCAATAAATATTTCAAGCGGGCCTTGGTCCGGGACGATGAAGAGACGCTCTTGGCCCTGGCTGCCTACCTGGAGTCCATTGGATTTCTCCCCCAGGCGGCGGAGATTTATGGGAAATTGCAGAGTCAATACCCAGAAGTGGCTATCAATTTGGCTCAGATTGCCTTTGAAGATGGCTTGGTCGAAGAGGCTTTTGGTTATCTGGAGGCCATTTCTGAGCGCCACCCTGCCTACTTAGAGGCACTCTTGGTCAAGGCAGATTTGTACCAGGCAGAGGGCCTATCGGATGTAGCCCGTGAAAAATTGCTGGAGGCTAGTCACCTGTCGGATGAGCCCATTATCACTTTTGGACTAGCTGAGTTGGACATGGAATTGGAAAATTTCAAGGAAGCTGTTTCCCTCTACGCCCAGCTGGACAATCGGGAAATCTACGAATTGACTGGGGTGTCGACCTATCAGCGGATTGGTCTAGCCTATGCTAGTCTGGGCAAGTTCGAGGCGGCTGTCGAATTTCTGGAAAAGGCTGTGGAGCTGGAATATGATGACCAGACGGTTTTTGAGTTGGCAGCTCTGCTATTTGAACAAGAAGAATACCAGAAGGCTAATCTCTACTTTAAGCAGCTAGATACCATCAATCCTGACTTTGAGGGCTATGAGTACGCCTATGGGCAGTCTCTCCATGCGGAACACCAGTTGGAGGCGGCTCTGGCCATGACCCAGCAAGGCCTGGCCAAAAATGACTTTGATGCCAATCTGCTCCTGCAGGCTTCCCAGTATGCCTATGAATTGCATGATGAGGCGGTGGCAGAGGACTTCCTGCTGCGGGCCCGGGAGGTCATTGATGATGAGAATGAAGTGGCCTTGCGCTTGACCAATCTTTATTTGGAGCAGGAGCGCTATGAGGAAGTATTGCTATTCTTGACCGATGACTTGGACAATGTCCTGGCCCGTTGGAATATTGCCAAGGCCAATATGTCTTTGGAAGAAGTGGAGCAGGCTTTGGCTATCTTTGATGACTTGGTTGCAGATTTGGCAGACAATCCAGAATTTTTGGCGGATTATGTGGAGGCTTTACGGCTTATGGGGCGGGCTGAGGATGCGCGTGTCCAGGCTGGTCGGTATTTGAGCCTGGTGCCAGATGATTTGGTCATGCAAGAATTTTTGAATGAAGAGTAGGATATGCAAGTAAATCGATTATTTCAATACAATACCTTAGGGGCTCTCATGGCTGGTCTTTACGGTGGTTCCTTGACGGTCGGTGAGCTCTTGGAACACGGTGATTTGGGGCTGGGGACCTTGGACTCTATCGACGGAGAATTGATTGTTCTAGATGGCAAGGCCTATCAGGCCAAGGGAGCAGGGGATAAGCCGGAAGTGGTGGAGGTTCCTGCTGATATGAAGGTACCCTATGCAGCGGTTATTTTCCACGAAGCTGAGGTCATTTTCAAGCAACGCTTTGAGATGACCAGTGAGGAGCTGCAGGCAAGAATTGAGTCCTATTATGACGGAGAGAATCTTTTCCGTTCGATTAAGATTAAGGGGACCTTTTCTCGCATGCACGTCCGCATGATTCCCAAGTCAGCCTCCAGCGTTCGGTTTGCGGAGGTGGCCAGCCACCAGCCTGAATACACGGCTGAGGATATTTCGGGCACCATTGTAGGTATCTGGACACCGGAAATTTTCCACGGCGTCAGCGTAGCGGGTTACCACCTGCATTTTATCTCAGATGATTTGACCTTTGGCGGCCACGTTATGGACTATGTTATCGCCCAGGGCAATGTGGAAGTGGGGGCAGTCGATCAGCTGGACCAACGCTTCCCAATCCAAGACCGCCAGTACCTCTTTGCGAAATTTAATGCCAAGGAAGTGCGAGAGGATATAGAGAAGGCGGAGTGACGTTTCTAAATGAGAATAAGAAGGAAAGAATTCGACTTACAGGTGGAATTCTTTTTTCGTGCGATAGGTACAGTGGTGTGAGAGGAGCTAGTGATGATTCTCCTAATTTTACACAAACTTTACAAAAGCCCTCTAATAGATTTGATATTGACGGTGTAAGATAGAGTCATAACAAAAAGGAGAATTGATTATGTCTTTAACGAATCGTCTTACAAAATTTGCTGTTCTTGGTTTGGCCAGTGTCGGCCTTCTGACTGCCTGTGGTCAGGCTGCTAAGGACACAGCAGACCAGCCTATTACAGTGGTTTCCCGTGAGGAAGGGTCAGGAACCCGTGGTGCCTTTATTGAGTTGGTGGGAATTGAGTCTAAGGATGCCAATGGCGAAAAGGTGGACAATACAACTAACCAAGCTATTGTAACCAACTCTACAGCGGTTATGTTACAGACAGTAACCGGAGATACCGCGGCTATCGGCTATGCCTCACTTGGTGCGCTTGACGGCAACAGCAAACCATTGGAAATCGATGGTGTCGCTCCAAGTATTGATACTATCAAATCTGGTGAATACAAGATTGCCCGTCCATTTAATATCGTTACAAAGGATTCTATTAGCGAAGCTGCTCAAGACTTCATCAGCTTTATTATGAGTTCTGATGGTCAAGCAGTAGTTGAAAAATCCGGCTATATCCCAGTCGATGCCAAAGCAGCGTACCAGGCTAAGACAAAATCAGGGAAGGTCGTGGTAGCAGGTTCAAGCTCTGTTAACCCAGTTATGGAAAAATTAAAAGAAGCTTATCAAGCAGTCAATCCAGATGTAACTGTGGAAATCCAGCAAAGTGATTCCTCAACAGGTGTGACAAGCGCCATTGAGGGCTCTGCTGATATTGGTATGGCATCGCGTGAATTGAAGGATTCAGAAAGTTCAGCTGGTGTATCAGCTACACCAATTGCCATCGATGGTATTGCAGTAATTGTCAATAAGGAAAATCCATTGTCAGGTTTGACAGTACAAGAAGTGCAGGATATTTACACTGGTAAAGAAGCCGAGTGGTCAACCTACATTTCTAAATAAGGGGAGTCTATGCGTCAGTTCCGAGAAACCGGCATGCAAGCAGTCTTTTTTCTGGCTGCCTGCATTTCCGTTTTATCCGTAGTATTTATTTGTATCTTTCTATTTTCAGCTGGTTTGCCAGCCATCCAAGAAATCGGTTGGGGAAATTTCCTGTTTGGCTTAGATTGGCGACCGTCTAATCAACTTTTCGGTGTCTTGCCGATGATTGTGGGCTCCGTCTACGTGACCTTTGGTGCCCTGGTGCTCGGTGTACCAATTGGTATTCTGACAGCTGTCTTTCTGGCCTTCTTCTGTCCAGAAAAATGGTATCCAATTTTCAAGCGTGCGGTCAGCCTCATGGCGGGAATTCCCTCAGTTGTTTATGGTTTCTTTGGTTTAGTGGTCTTGGTGCCTTTTATCCGTAGCAATGTCGGTGGTCACGGGATGGGGGTTTTGACAGCATCTATTTTGTTGGGAATCATGATTTTGCCGACTATTATCAGTGTCTCTGAGGCAGCCCTACGTGCGGTTCCAGAAACCTATTATCAGGGTGGCTTGGCCCTGGGAGCCTCCCATGAACGGTCTATCTTCTTTATTATCCTACCAGCAGCAAGGCGGGGGATTATGGCCAGTGTTATTCTGGGTCTTGGTCGTGCAATGGGAGAAACCATGGCAGTTATCATGGTGGCTGGTAACCAGGCCCTGATACCAAGTTCCTTGACTTCGGGAGTACGGACGCTGACGACCAACATTGTTATGGAAATGGGTTATTCAACGGATCTCCACCGTGAGGCCCTGATTGGAACTGCAGTTGTGCTCTTTGTCTTTATATTACTCATTAACTTGCTCTTCTATAGCATGAATAAGAAGGAGGCCTAGGATGTCATTAGTAAAACACCAAGCTTCGACTGACCGGACCTCTCTTATCTTGAGGTGGCTGGTATTTCTAGCGGCTGGTCTGGCAGGCCTTGTAACCAGCTTTATCGTTCTCTATATTTTGATCAAGGGCTTGCCCTATCTCAATCTGGAGCTCTTTTCATGGACCTACAATTCAACCAACGTGTCCATGCTACCAGCCCTTCTCAACACTGTTTTGATGGCTCTTCTGGCCCTCTTGATTGCCTTGCCAATCGGGATTGGTGCCTCTATCTACCTAACAGAGTATGCCCAGCCGGACAATCCCCTAGTAACCATTGTTCGCTTGGCAACGGAGACACTATCAGGGATTCCGTCTATCATCTATGGTTTGTTTGGCGCCCTCTTCTTTGTCAAATTCCTTGGCTTGGGCCTGTCAATCATTGCAGGGGCTATGACCCTTAGTATCATGATTCTGCCCTTGATTATGCGGACAACCGAGGAGGCTCTCTTGTCCGTTGAAGATGGCTATCGGGAAGGAAGTTTTGCCCTTGGTGCTGGTAAATTGCGGACCATATTTCAGGTGGTTTTGCCCTCTGCCTTACCGGGAATTTTTTCAGGTGTCGTATTGGCCCTGGGCCGGGTTATCGGTGAGTCAGCAGCCTTGATCTTCACAGCAGGGACAGTAGCAGAAGTGGCGACCAATCTCACCAGCTCAGGTAGGACCCTGGCTGTCCACATGTATTTGATTTCGGGTGAAGGCATTTATGTCAATCAGACCTACGCAACAGCTGTCATTCTCTTGATTCTGGTCATTGTCATGAACCTCTTGTCTGAATGGATTGCAGTAAAATTAGGAAGAAATAGAAATGAGTAAACTAAGTATCCAGGGTCTGGATCTCTTCTACGGGGATTTTCAGGCTTTGAAGAATATCAATTTAGAAATTCCAGGCAATCAGATTACAGCCTTTATCGGGCCTTCTGGTTGCGGGAAATCAACCCTCTTAAAAAGTCTGAACCGTATGAATGATTTGGTCAAGAACTGCCGTTTAACGGGCAAAGTTCTACTGGACCAAGAAGATATTTATGCGGAGATGAAGACGACAGTCCTCCGTAAGAAGGTCGGAATGGTTTTTCAAAAACCAAACCCTTTTCCAATAAGCATTTATGATAATGTGGCCTACGGACCTCGTACCCACGGCATTCATAATAAGCTGGAACTGGATAAGATTGTCGAGCGTTCTCTTCGTCAGGCAGCTATCTGGGATGAGGTCAAGGACCGCCTCAATAAGTCTGCCCTGGGCTTGTCGGGCGGTCAGCAGCAGCGTCTCTGTATTGCCCGTGCCCTGGCTATCGAGCCGGAAGTTCTCTTGATGGACGAGCCGACGTCAGCCCTCGACCCGATTTCAACCGCCAAGATAGAAGAATTGGTGCTGGAATTGAAGAAGGACTATACTATTGTCATGGTCACCCACAATATGCAACAGGCCTTGCGGGTGTCTGACCAGACTGCCTTTTTCCTCTTGGGTGAGGTCGTTGAATTTGACAAGACAAGCAGTCTCTTTAGTATGCCAAAAGATCCACGGACGGAAGACTATATCACAGGGAGGTTTGGTTAATGCGTTCACGTTTTGAAAGCCAATTAGAAGAATTGCAAAAGGACATGGTCTACATGGGTGGTCTCTGTGAGGAGATTATCGCAGGCTCTGCCGACGGTCTCAATGGGCCAGAGCAGTTGAACTACGAAAAAATTCAGCAGACCTACCAGCAGATTGAGGAGCTAGAGCGGGATATCGAAGCCCGTTGCCTCAAATTGCTCCTGCGCCAGCAACCAGTTGCTCGGGACCTGCGCACCATTTCATCCGCCCTTAAAATGGTCTATGACATGAAGCGCATCGGCGCCCAATCCTCTGAAGTGGCGGACCTGATTCGCAACAATCCCATTGACCTGGTGGAAGAGATTCCTTTGGTTAAGAAAATGGCAGAGCAGGTCAGTCAGATGGTGGTGGGTGCCCTGGATGCCTTTATCAAAGAAAGTCACGATTTGGCCAGCCAAGTCGTTGCAAAAGACGATACAGTTGACCAATATTTTGGTACAATAAAAGAAAAACTGGCTACATATATCGGGATCCACTCTGCAAATGGTGACCAGGCCATTGACCTCTTGATGATTGCCAAGTACCTGGAGCGCATCGGTGATCACGCCGTCAATATTGCCAAGTGGGTACAATTTTCTATCACGGGTCAATTAGAAGGGTAAGAAAATGATCTACTGTGTAGAAGATGATGATGCCATTCGTGAATTGATGATCTATAGCCTCAAGACTGCTGGTTTTGAGGCTAAGGGTTTTCCAGAGGCTGCTAGTTTTTGGGAAGGATTGGAGGAAGCAAGTCCTGATTTAGTGGTCTTGGATGTTATGATGCCAGGCCAGGACGGAATTTCCGTCCTCCAGGACCTGCGTAGGCAGACCAGGTGGCTGGCTATACCCGTCATTATGGCAACGGCCAAGGGGACTGAGATTGACAAGGTTCAGAGTTTGGACATGGGGGCTGATGATTACCTGGTCAAGCCCTTTGGTATGATGGAAATGATTTCCCGTATTAAGGCTGTTTTGCGCAGGACTCAAAAGCAGGAGGAGCAAGAGCTTGCCTTTGCCACGATTCGTATCAATCTAGCCAGTCACAAGGTCTATGTCCAAGACAGCAAGGTTGAATTGACCTTGAAAGAATTTGAATTACTGCACCTCTTCATGCGGTTGCCTCAAAAAGTCTTTACCCGTCAGGAACTCTTGGACAAGGTCTGGGGACAAGATTTTATGGGCGAGACGCGGACGGTCGATGTCCATGTGGGAACCCTGCGCCAGAAATTGGGCCAAGCCGGTCACCTGGTCAAAACAGTACGTGGAGTAGGCTATCTCTTGGAGCAAGACCATGACTAAACGGATTTTTCAAGCAGTATTTATGACAGCTATGGGGGTCTTTTTACTGACTATCCTCACTGTCCAGGTCTACCTTTATAATTATTTTAACGGTCAATTGGTCGATCATTTGGTTCAAGAAACCCAGTTGGTGGCAGAGGCGGTTGAAAATGAAGGCATAGACTATCTGCAGCACATTGCTCCTGGAGAATACCGTTTTACTTGGATAGCTCCTGACGGCAGTGTCATCTATGACTCCGAAAATGATGCCTCGCAAATGGACAATCACAGCCAGCGTGAAGAAGTCATTCAGGCTAAAAAAAATGGAATCGGCCAGCGGGTCAGGTATTCTAGTACCCTGTCTGAAACCCTCGTTTACTCGGCACGGCTCTTGCAAGACGGCAGTATCGTCCGTCTTTCAGTTTCCCACAGTACGGTCTTTGATTTGATGCAGCAGATGTTTCCCTGGTTTGCCGTCTTGGGGTTTGTGTCGCTTCTGACTTCCTACGTCCTTGCCAAATACACGGCTCAAAAATTACTCCGGCCCTTGGAAACCATTGACTTAGAGCGACCCTTGAAAAATGATGTTTATAAGGAATTGCATCCCCTGCTCAAGCGACTGGATTTTCACCAGTCTCAATTGGCTGAAAAAGTGAGTCTCCTGCGGCAGAAACAGGATGAATTTGATACTATCATTTCCAAGATGAAGGAGGGGTTAGTCATCTACAATGAGGCGGCTCGTAATCTTTTAGAATTGGAAGAGTCAGCCCTCTCCAGACCCATTGCTATTTTTCAGCGCCAATCGGCCTTGAAGGACTTGCTGACGGAGTTACTGGATGGTCAGAAAACAGAGACCATTGTCGAATTGCAGGACCACCAATACAAGGTCATCGGACGTCCGATTTGGTCGGAGCAGCAGCAATCAGGGGCCGTTCTTCTCTTTTTCGATGTGACCGAGCAGTATTATCTGGAAAAATTGCGGAGGGAGTTTACAGCGACGGTTTCCCACGAATTGCGGACACCGCTCCACATTCTATCTGGCTATTCTGAAATCCTGCAGTCGCGCATTGCCTCGCCAGATGATGTTGTCGTCTTTGCCGAGAAGATTCACCAGGAATCCCAGCGCATGATTCAACTGGTAGAGGATATTCTCCAATTGGCACAGTTGGATGAAGGTAGACATATCCGAATGGAGGATGTGCAATTGACTGACCTGGTCCAGCAGGTTTTGGCTGGTCTGGAAGACAAGGCGGTGCAGAAGAATATCGCTTTGAGCTTTACGGGTCCCCAGATTTCCTATCATGGAAATCCTGTCCTGCTCCAGTCTATTATTTTTAATCTGTGTGACAATGCCATTAAATACAATACCGAGCATGGACAGGTCCATGTTAGTCTCAGTCAGACAGATGAGGCCATTAGCCTGGTCGTAGAAGATACTGGTCTGGGCATCTCACCGATAGATCAGGAACGCATGTTTGAGCGCTTTTATCGGGCCGACAAGAGCCGTTCCAAACAAGTGGGGGGGACAGGCCTCGGTCTCTCCATTGTCAAACACGCCCTTCAAGTCCACGGCGCTACCATCCACGTCCAAAGCCAGTTAGGTCAGGGAACTGTGATGAAGGTGAAGTTTCCGAAATAAAATAAAACCTGTATTCACAGCTCAACATCTTTAGCTAAGGCTAGTTTTCTGCCACTCAGCGTTCGTTTTTCTCGAAATACAGTCAGTATTGCATCAAAAAACAGCTTGATTTGTAAAAACTATCTCTTTTCTAAATATACTTTGCTTGTGAACACAGGTTTTAAAAAGCATGAAAATCATCAGATTTTCATGCTTTTTATTTTCTCTTCTGTCGGTGTCACGCGCAGGGTCTTCTGACCGCGGTATGTCACAAAACCAGGCTTACCACCTGTCGGCTTATGCAGTTTCTTGGCTTCAATCATATCGACTTGGACCAAGTTAGAATGTCTAGCCTTGGAGAAGTAGGCAGCCAACTCCGCCGCATCGGTCTTGACCTCGTCGCTTGGGTCCAAGTTATCTGTGATAACCACATGACTGCCTGGAATGTCTTTGGCATGGAACCAGAGTTCGCCTTTTTTGGCCATTTTGAAGGTCAACTCATCATTTTGCAAGTTATTTTTCCCAACCAGAATGATAGTCTTCCCGTCCGTCGCAAGGTAGCGTTCAGGTTTCTGACGCTTATGGATTTTCTCACGGTGGCGACGTTTGAGGTAGCCTGTTTCAATCAATTCCTCACGGATTTCATCGATTTCTGCCAGACTAGCCTGTCCCAGCATGGTGTCAACGGATTCCAGATAGGCAATGGTCGCCTTGGTCTCCTCAATCAAGTTGGTCAGGTGCTTGACCGCCTCCTTGAGTTTCTGGTACTTCTTGAAGTACCGCTGGGCATTCTGGCTAGGAGTCAAAGCCACGTCCAACTCAATCTCCAGTTCCTCGCCCGTATAGTAGTTGTCTAAGGTCACACTAGCCTGGTCATTTGGCACTTGATGCAGATAGGTGGTCAAGAGCTCACCCTTTTGCCGCACCAACTCCGCACCTTCTGTATCCGCCAATTCCTGCTCCTGTTTGACCAACTTTTTGCGATTTTTCTCCAACTCACTGGCCACCCGCTTGATCAGCTCATTGGCCTGCTGGGCCACCCGGTCCCGCTCCGCCTTGTCCTGATAGTAGAAGTCCAGCAGACTGCTCAGGCTTTCAAAGTGTGGCTGGTTTTCAGGGCTATTGGCAAATGGCAGAGCAGCATAGGACTTGTCCGTTAGGGTAGGCTGTGTAGCTTGGTCAAAAAAGGCATGGAAGTTCTTGAGGCGGTCTGTCTGCAAATGTTTGGCCAGTTCAGAAGCTGTATCCCGACCCAAACCTTGAAAGGTCTGTTGGAGATTTTTCGGACTCAGTTCCTGAGTCGATAAGATTTCAAACAATTTCTCGTCAGACACTGTATAAGGATTGAGAGAATGCGTCTCCGGTGGAAGAATGTAGGTGGAACCTGGCAAGATGGTTCGGTAGGAATTTTGCGAGAAACCAACGTGCTTGATAGCCTCAATAATTTTCTGTTCAGACTTGTCTACCAAGATGATATTGCTGTGCTTGCCCATGATTTCCACCATCAAGGTAGCTTGGATATGGTCGCCAATCTCGTCCTTGTTGGACACCGAAAATTCTAAAATGCGGTCATTGTCCAACTGACGAATCTCCTCGATAATGGCACCCTGCAAGTATTTTCGCAGAATCATGGTAAAGGTATTAGGCACTTTTGGATTGGTAAAGTCCGACTGGGTCAGCTGAACTCGTCCGAAAACCGAATGGGCAGACAGGAGCAGCTTATGGCTCTGACGGTTGCTGCGGATGTTGAGGACAATCTCCTGTTCAAAGGGCTGGTTGATTTTCTGAATCCGCCCACCTTCTAAGTTAGCCCTTAACTCAGCCGTCATGTGATGTAAAAAAAATCCGTCAAAAGACATGGTAGACCTCTTTCTCTTCCTAGAATCTAGCTTTTTCTAGTATAGCATATTTTGGGGGCTGACAACATGTTAAGGAATTTTCAGAAAATTTGTTCAAAATCCTTGACAAATCCTCCAAGACCATCTATAATCGTATTTAATCAGAAGAAGTAGTAGGACAGAAGTCTTTAGGGAGCCTGTGGTTGGTGGAAACGGGCGGCGGAGTCTTATGAAATGGGCTGATGAGATTGTTTGGCATAAATACTTTGCGTAGACTGTTTTGGCTGAGCACGAGGCAGGTCGACGCAGCTTATACTGGCGGTATAGCAAGGAGAGCTAACAAAGTACTCAGTCAAAACAGTCACGTAAATGAACTTAAAACAATGATAGTTCGGTTGGCACACCTTACAGTGCAACTCCTTGTTTGAGGAGATGAGATATGGGAGGATTCTAGACATTCCCATAAGTGAGGTGGCACCGTGTCATTGACGCCCTCGCATACGATTTTAGTATGCGTGGGCTTTTTCTATACAAAGGAGATTACATTATGATGAAACGATGGCGTAGCTTACAGATCTTGAATTGACGAAATAGATACAATTGTTTTAATAAGAAAGAGGTTTATGATGAAAAATAAAAAATTGATGGGTGTGTTGATTGCATTTTTTGCGATTATTGTGGCTGTAGTGATTTCAAATCAGAATAAACAAGAGACCACAACAGAGACAGGGACGGAATCTCAAACTGTTAAAATCGGAGTTCTCCAATATGTGACCCACGCTTCCTTGGACGAAATTTACAAAGGGATCGAAGCTGGTCTCAAAGAAGGCGGCTACGATAAGGATGTCAACCTGCAAATCGACTTTATGAACGCTGAAGGTGACCAATCTCAAGTGCAAACCATGAGTAAAAAATTGGTCGATAATGGCAACGAATTGCTGATTGGTATTGCGACACCAGCAGCCCAAGGCTTGGCTAATGCGACTAGCGATCTGCCAATCATCATGGGAGCTGTAACAGATCCGGTCGGTGCCAACTTGGTTGCTGATTTGAAAAATCCTGGTGGCAATATCACTGGCGTTTCTGACCAAACACCAGTAGCAGATACTATTGACTTGATTAAACAAATCACCCCAGAGGCAAAAACAATCGGTGCTCTCTTCTCATCAAACGAGGACAACTCAAAGGCCCAAGTTGCTGAATTTAAGGCGGCAGCTGAGGCAGCAGGCTATGAAGTTATCGAGTATGCAGTTCCTTCTTCAAACGAAATTGCCTCAACAGTAGAAGTTGCCTCAACCAAGGTAGACGCCTTCTTCACACCAGTTGACAATACCATTGCATCGGCTTTCTCAACAGTCGTTTCTGCAGCCAACAAGTCTAAAAAACCAATCTATACTTCTGTAGAGGATATGGTCGAAGGTGGCGGTATCGCATCTGTAACCCTCAGCCAATTTGACCTAGGTGTTGCTACTGGTAAAATGGCTGCCAAGGTTCTTGACGGTGCCAAAACAGCTGACACACCAGTTGAAGTCTTTAACCAAGGTACCGTTGTCGTCAACCAAAAAGTAGCTGATGAACTTGGCCTTACCCTTCCAGCGGAGATTGTTGAAAAAGCAAGCCGCGTGATTAAATAAACGAAATTTTAGAGAGAATTATGATCCTTTCCACCATTTCCCAGGCCCTGCTTTGGGCCATTCTTGGTCTTGGTATCTTCATGACCTTCCGTATTTTGAACTTTCCAGATATGACGACAGAGGGTTCCTTTCCCTTGGGCGGAGCAGTGGTTGTGACCTTACTTACTCAGGGTGTCCACCCGATTCTGGCGACCTTAGCTGCTGTTTTGGCAGGCTGTTTGGCAGGGCTTGTGACCGGTCTCCTGTATACCAAGGGGAAAATTCCAACCCTCTTGTCGGGGATTCTGGTTATGTCTTCCTGCCATTCCATTATGCTCTTCATTATGGGGCGAGCCAATCTGGGCTTGCTCAATATCAAGAGTTTGCAGGACCTCCTGCCTTTTGATAGGGAGACAAATGGATTGATACTAGGCCTGATGGCAGTTGTGGCTGTCATCTCTGCTCTGCTATTCTTCCTAAATACCCGCTTGGGTCAGGCCTTTATCGCTACGGGTGACAATCCCGACATGGCACGCAGTTTTGGCATTCATACCAGCCGTATGGAGCTTATGGGTCTGATCCTCTCCAATGGGGTCATCGCCCTTGCTGGTGCCCTCATCGCCCAGCAGGAGGGTTACGCGGACGTTTCGCGCGGTATCGGTGTCATCGTGGTCGGCATGGCCAGTCTCATCATCGGTGAGGTTTTGTTTGATAATGTGACAATGGCGGAGCGTTTTATCACCATTGTGGTGGGAGCGATTTTCTACCAGTTCTTGATTTTGGGTGTGATTTCCCTGGGAATCAATACCAGCTACCTCCGCATTTTCTCGGCCCTCATCTTGGCAGTCTGCCTCATGGTCCCTGAAATCAAAAATAACATCCTGAAAGGAGCCAGCTTGACCAAATGAATGCAATCGTTGAACTAAAAAATGCGCGTGTGGTGGTCAACAATGGCCTGGACCAGGAGCGAGTGATTCTAAAGGATGTCAATCTGACTATCTACCAAGGGGATTTTATCACTATTCTCGGTGGCAATGGTGCTGGTAAGTCCACCCTCTTCAATGTCATAGCAGGTACCCTGCCCTTGACCAGTGGAACAGTGTCTATCTTGGGCGAGGATGTGACCAAGTGGCCAGCGGAAAAGCGGGCCAAGTACCTGTCCCGGGTCTTTCAGGATCCCAAGATGGGAACGGCACCTCGGATGACTGTGGCGGAAAATCTTTTGATTGCCAAGTACCGTGGCCAAGGTCGTGGGTTGGCTCCTCGGCAACTTCCCCAGCATTTGGAAGAGTTTGAGGCGACTCTAGCAAAAATTGGCAATGGTCTAGAAAAGCATATCGCTACTCCAGCTGGTTCCTTATCGGGTGGCCAGCGTCAGGCTCTCAGCCTCTTAATGGCCTCTATCGTCAAGCCAGAGCTGTTGCTCTTGGATGAACACACGGCGGCCCTTGATCCAAAGACCAGCCAGTCCCTCATGAATTTGACGGATAGCCTGATTGCCGACCAGGAGCTGACTGCCCTTATGGTCACTCACCAGATGGAGGATGCTCTTAACTTTGGCAATCGCTTGATTGTCATGAAGGATGGTCAAATTATCCAAGACCTCAATCGCCAGCAAAAAGCGGATATGCAATTGGAAGATTACTATAAATTCTTTGAGTAATAAGTCTGGAGCGATTCAGGCTTTTCTTATCAATAAATACCAATAATTAGTGATTTATGTTATACTATAACTAACGAAGCTGTATAGGAGGAGTAGTTTATGCCTCAAAATCGAAAGGAACGTTTATTTTTTGGGATTTTAATGTCAGCGATGATGGGATTTGTGATGACCGTTTATAACTTATGGTGGGCAGGTCGCTTACAATTAACTATTTTGTTGCCATCTTATTTTTTGGGAGTGGTTGTCTCTTTTATAGCATCGCAATTTGTCAATCCTTTAGCCATCAGATGGATCAATTTCATCGGACCAAAATTACCTTCTGAAAAGCATATTTCCTTTGCTATGATTAGTTTTCGGTCTGTTGCAATGGGGTTAATTATGGGAGTATTTGGCATGTATATGAGTCACCTTCCCTTTCATCTACCGATTTATGGTTTTCGCTTTTTGAGAAATATTATTCTGTCACTTCCCTTGAGTTATTTTATTGTCAATCCTCTTGCGAGACGTATCCTAGTCTCAGTGAGGGAAAGGAACAGATAGACACTGGCTTTGCTGGTGTTTTTTCATTTTTTAGAGATTTTTTGCTATACTAGACATATGAAAATTTCAATTACTACAACCTCTACACACTATCACTTAAATGTGGTATACTCCGTTTCTGCATCTTTGACAGAAACATGGGATTTACTGGCTACAGACGCTGGTTTTGCCAAATGGTTTCCAGAACTCCATATTGAAGGACAAAAGTTGGTCTTTGAAATGGAGGATTTCCGTGAGGAGATGGACTTGTTGGCCTATCGCGAACCGCATGAGATTGTCTATACTTGGGATACTGCTCGGGTTGGTTTTATTCTGACAGAGCAAGAAGGTGGGAGTCACATTGCCTTTGAGGAAATCATTCCTAAGGATTTTGGCAATGAATTTGCGACGGCTGAAAAAGATATGACCGGTTGGCTGGTCCAGCATGAATGTATTCAAGCCTTGCTTGAGGGGGCTGAAGTGACAGAACAGAACCCCTTACAAGAAAAGTGGTCGCACTTTGTTCAAGAACAGATTTAGGAGAAAATCATGCACAATATTACTTGCCCGCATTGTGGAACGGCTTTTCAAGTTAATGAAACAGAATACAGCCAGCTTTTGGCTCAGGTTCGTGGTGTGGAGTTTGATAAGGAAGTTCATGATCGTTTGGCGCGTGAGACAGAGTTGCTGGCTCAGAAGGCTGAAAATGACTTGCAGGCTAAATTGGCTGACAAGGATAAGGCTATTTTAGAACTGACAGCTAAGGTTGAGCAGGTGTCTAGTCAGACGGAACATGAGGTCAGCTCTGCTATTGCTCAAAAGGATAAGGAGTTGATGGCACTTCAGGCTCAGCTGGACAAACTGACTAGTCAGACGGAACATGAAATTAGCTCTGCTATTTCCCAAAAAGACCAAGAAATCCTAGAGCTAAAGGCAAAATTGGAGCAAGTGGGTCTGTCCAAGGATTTGGAGTTGCAGCAGGCAGTGGCTCAGGTTGAGAAGGAGCGGGATGCGGCCCAGAATGCCTTGGTTTTGCAGGAGCAAAAGCAGGAATTGGCGCTGGCGACCACGCGACAGGAGTATGAGGTCCAGCTCAAGGCAGCAAGCGAGCAGGTGGAGTTCTATAAAAACTTTAAGGCCCAGCAGTCTACCAAGGCAATCGGTGAGAGTTTGGAACTTTACGCCGAGGCGGAGTTCAACAAGGTGCGGCAGTTAGCCTTTCCAAATGCCTACTTTGAGAAGGACAATCAGGTGTCGGCGCGGGGCTCCAAGGGTGACTACATCTATCGGGAGCTGGACGAGAATGGGGTGGAAATCCTCTCCATTATGTTTGAGATGAAGAACGAGGCGGACGATACGGTCAAGAAGCACAAGAACGAGGACTTTTTCAAGGAGTTGGACAAGGACCGGCGGGAGAAGGACTGTGAGTATGCGGTTTTGGTGACCATGTTGGAGGCGGACAACGACTACTACAATACGGGCATCGTGGACGTCAGCCACAAGTACGAGAAGATGTACGTGGTCCGTCCCCAGTTCTTTATTCAGCTGATTGGGCTTTTGAGAAATGCTGCGCTCAACAGCTTGAAATACAAACAGGAGCTGGCCTTGGTCAGAGAACAGCATATCGATATTACCCATTTTGAAGAAGATTTGGCAACCTTCAAAACAGCCTTTGCCAAGAACTACCAGTCAGCCAGCACCAATTTCCAAAAGGCTATTGATGAGATTGACAAGGCCATCAAGCGGATGGAGGCGGTCAAGGCAGCCCTGACTACCAGCGAAAACCAGCTACGACTGGCTAATAACAAGCTGGAAGATGTTTCTGTCAAAAAACTCACTCGCAATAACCCAACCATGAAAGCCAAGTTTGAGGCTTTGAGCGGGGCTCGGGAATGAAACAATTCGCCACCCGAGCCTGTATGGCTCAAAGAGCTGGGGATAGCTCTTTTTGGGGTTGGATAGAGCGAACTTTGATTGCTTCAAAACGTTTTTGATAAATTAGAAATAAGGGGAGTGGACAAGAACTTGACAAATTTATAAAGAGTTCGTCTGCCCACCTGGTTTGGAGCGTAAAACGCGAACGAAACCGTCAATCCACCACTGCGCTGTGGTGTTGACACAAACTAAAGAAAACGAACCTAAGCTTTTTGCCTAGGCGCATCGGAGGTATAGAGCGTGATTAGAGCCTTTAAAGACAAGGATATTACTCCTTGTATACAGCTAATGGCAGATTTGGGTTATCCGACAGACGAGCAGAGTTTGCAGACTAGATGGAGGCATTTGCTGCAACAAGCAGATTACCATTTATTGGTAGTTGAGGAAAATCATCAAGTCCTTGGATTTGTTGGCTTTCACAAAATGTATTTCTTTGAAACAGACGGCGCTTATTTTCGCATCCTTGCCTTGGTTGTATCGTCTGAGCATCGTCGAAAGGGACTTGCGACCAAGTTATTAGATGCGGTTTCAGATTTTGCTAGGGCAGAAGGCTGTCGGGCCTTAGCCTTGAATTCTGGTTTGACTGACCAACGTTCTGGAGCGCACCAATTCTATAAGCAATATGGCTTTTCCATGCAGACAGCTGGCTTTACCTATAGACTAATAGAGGGAGATAAGAATGGATAATTTAATTGATTTAAATGCACCTGTAGCGGAAGTGATTAAAGCATATCCGGAGGTTAAAGATTTGCTGATTGAGCTTGGTTTTTCCCCACTGGCCAATCCTGCCATGCTTCACACAGTTGGAAAGGTGACCAGTCTGAAAATGGGTTCTAAAATGACCAAGATTTCGTTGAAACAAATCCAACAAACCTTAGAGTGGAATGGGTATCAGGTAGTAGGAGGCAATGATGAGTGAACAGCGAATTGATATTTTAAAAAATATCCTCTTGGACCTGCATAACGGAGCTAGCGCGGAGTCCGTTCAGGAACAATTTAATCAGCATTTTACAGGTGTGTCAGCGCTGGAGATTTCGATGATGGAACACGAACTCATGTCCAGCGATACGGGGATTACCTTCGAAGATGTTATGGGCTTATGTAATGTTCATGCCAATCTTTTCAAGGGAGCTATATCGGATGTCCAAGTGGCAGACATGGATCAAGAAGGTCATCCTGTTTATGTCTTTAAACAAGAAAATCTTGCACTTCGTGGAGCTTTATTGCGCATTCGTCGGATTTTAGAGCAGTATGAGCAAGTGGAGGAGGAAGAAGTGCGCGACCAACTTCTCCAAGGTTTGCAACGTCAATATAAATTGTTAGGTCAGTTTGACCATCATTATACGCGCAAGGAAAAACTCTTCTTTCCAATCATGGAGCGCTATGGTCATGATGCGCCACCCAAGGTAATGTGGGGCGTAGATGATGATATTCGTCTGCTCTTTAAGGAAGCCCGCAAGGCTTTAGATACCTTGCCAGATGGAGATATAGAAACTGTTCGTCGAACTTTTGAAAGTTTCGCCACTGAGTTTGAAGAGATGATTTTCAAGGAAGAAGCGATCTTGCTAATGATTTTGCTGGAGACTTTTACACAAGATGATTGGTTGCAGATTGCCGCTGAAAGTGATGCTTATGGCTACGCAATTGTGAAACCTACAGCAAAATGGGTTCCCCATCGGGTTTCTTATGGAGAAATAGCAGAGCAGAAGGACGCATCATCTGTACCGCAGGCAAGCGATCCCAATGTGCGGGTGATTGATACGCCAGAGGGACAGTTTACTATCTCCTTCACACCAAAAGAACCGACCACATCAGTTCTGGACCCTGCTAGTCCACAGCCTTTTGGCAATGGTTATTTGACTCTTGAACAAGCGAATCTCATCCTTAATCATTTACCATTGGAATTAACCTTCGTGAACAAGGATGACATTTTCCAATATTACAATGATAGCCATCCAGTTGAGGAAATGATTTTCAAGCGGACACCTAGTCAAATCGGACGCAATGTCGAACTCTGTCATCCACCGAAAATTGTTGACAAGGTCAAAAAAATCTTTGAACTCCTGCGCAGTGGACAGAAAAATGAAGTGACTATGTGGTTCAAAAAGGATGAAGAAACCTTTGTTTATGTCGTATATAAGGCGGTTCGTGACCAAGAAGACCAATTTCAAGGTGTCTTAGAATATGTTCAAAATATCCAACCCTATCGGGAACTAGACAGTGATTTTTCTAGAGAGATTTAGTTACACCTATCATTTTACCTAAAGATGTCTTGTGATTATCTATACAGAGGAGCGTGACATGATTAGAATGGTTCATTTAGAGTCTTGTCATATTGAGAAGCTAGATCAGGCTTTTTAGAGCAGGGCTGGCTGTCGCGGAAGGCAATCCTGGAAAGTTATTTGACAGAGCAGGAAGAAGGCGAGCGCCAGGTCTTGGTAGCTGAAAATGAGCAGGCCTGTCTGGGTTATATTACCCTTGTCAAATGTCCCAAGAAGGGGCGATTTTTTCAGACAGGTATTCCTGAAATTGTCGATTTTAATGTCTTTGAACATTTTCAGGGTCAGGGAATTGGCTACAGATTATTGGATGCTATCTGCCAACTTGTATCTGATTTTACATCCCAGATAGGGATAGGTGTTGGTCTGAATGCTCATTGTGGCAAGGCTCAGAAACTTTATGTGCAAAACGGTTTTATTCCGGATGGGACTTGTGTTTGGTATGAGGACAGCCCTCTGGCAATTGGAACTTCTGCCTACAACGACGATAACCTCTCTGTATTTTATCAAGCCACTGGAAATATGATATCATGCTGTATTGAGATGTTAATAGAAAAAATGAGAAGCTCTAGATAAGGTTGGAATCCATGTCCAGCCTTTTTTGTTACATAAAATTTCAGGGATTGTCCATGGAAAGAATTCCCAAAACTACCTCAATCCTAGCAACCTATGCTATAATAGATTTAGAAAACAAAAGGAGATATACTATGAAAACTATTCACACAGACAAAGCACCAGCAGCTATCGGCCCGTACGTTCAGGGTAAGGTTGTAGGCAATCTGCTCTTCGCATCAGGCCAAGTACCCCTATCACCAGAAACGGGTGAAGTGGTTGGTGAGACCATTCAAGAACAGACCGATCAAGTCTTGAAAAATATTGCAGCCATCCTAGCAGAAGCTGGAACAGACTTTGACCACGTTGTCAAAACGACTTGTTTCCTCAAGGATATGAATGATTTTGTAGACTTTAATGAGGTCTATAAAACAGCCTTCTCATCCGATTTTCCAGCCCGCTCAGCTGTAGAAGTTGCTCGCCTGCCACGCGATGTGAAGGTTGAAATCGAAGTCATCGCCGTTGTTGAATAAATCAGAAAAAGGAGGTCTAGCCATGGCAGACAAACTCCAACTAGTTATCGTGACAGGGATGTCGGGAGCCGGTAAGACAGTCGCTATCCAGTCCTTTGAGGACCTGGGCTACTTTACCATTGACAATATGCCACCGACCCTATTGCCGAAATTTATCGAGCTGATCCATGCCAGCAAGGACAATAACAAGATTGCCCTGGTTGTCGACATGCGGAGCCGGTCCTTCTTTGCGGAAATCCGTGAAGTTCTAGATGACCTGGAAACCGCAGAAGACCTGGACTTCAAGATTCTCTTCCTGGATGCCACGGATAGTGAATTGGTGGCCCGCTATAAGGAGACCCGCCGTTCTCACCCTCTGGCTGCAGACGGCCGAGTTCTCGACGGTATCAATCTAGAGCGCGAACTTCTAGCTCCCTTGAAAAATATGAGTCAGAATGTGATTGATACCTCGGATTTGACACCGAGAAACCTACGTATGGCCATCTCTGAGCAATTCGCTAGCCAGGACAATCAGCCGTCTTTCAGGGTGGAAGTCCTATCCTTCGGATTTAAGTACGGCCTACCTCTAGATGCGGACCTGGTCTTTGACGTGCGTTTCTTGCCAAATCCATATTACAAGCCCGAACTGCGCAATCTGACAGGGATGGACCAGCCGGTTTACGATTACGTTATGGACCACCAGGAATCAGAAGAGTTCTACGGCCATTTGATAAGCTTGATCGAGCCAATTCTGCCAGGTTACCAGAAGGAAGGTAAATCAGTTCTGACCATAGCAGTCGGATGCACGGGCGGTCAACACCGCAGCGTAGCCTTTGCCAAACGCCTAGCAGAAGACCTAGAGAAAAACTGGCTTGTCAATCTGAGTCATCGGGACAAAGACAAGCGGAAAGAGACGGTCAATCGGTCATGAGAAAGCCAAAGATTACGGTTATCGGAGGAGGAACGGGGATTCCTGTGATTCTCAAAAGCCTGCGCAACAAGGATGCGGACATTACAGCTATCGTGACGGTGGCAGATGACGGAGGCTCGTCTGGTGAGATTCGCCATGCCCTCCAGGTTACACCGCCGGGTGATTTGCGCAATGTCCTCCTGGCTATGTCGGATATGCCCAAGCTCTATGAGCAGATTTTCCAGTACCGATTTGATGCCAGCGACGGTCCCTTGGCAGGGCATCCGCTGGGCAATCTCATTATCGCTGGGATTTCTGAGATGCAGGGATCGACCTACAATGCCATGCGGCTCTTGACCCGCTTTTTCCATACGACAGGGAAAATCTACCCTTCCAGTGAGCATCCGCTGACCCTCCATGCCGTCTTTACTGACGGGACTGAGGTGGTCGGTGAAAGTAAAATTTCCAAGCATCCAGGCATGATTGGGCATGTATTTGTCACCAATACCTACAATGATCAAACCCCAACAGCTAGCCCGCAGGTAGTGGATGCCATTATGGACAGCGATTTGGTGGTGCTGGGACCTGGCTCACTCTACACCTCTATTCTACCCAACCTTATGATTCCCGAGATTGGACAAGCTCTCAAGGAGACCAAGGCGGAGGTGGTCTATGTCTGCAACATCATGACCCAGCGCGGGGAGACGGAGTTCTTCTCAGATGCTGACCACGCTGCGGTCCTCAATGCACATCTGGCCTGCCGGTTTATAGACACCGTCCTGGTAAACATCGAGCCTGTGCCACAGGACTACATGGATACCCACCAGTTTGATGAGTATCTAGTCCAGGTCAAGCACGATTTTGCAGGGCTTCAGGAGCAGGCGCGGCGCGTGATTTCGTCGAATTTTCTTCGTTTGGAAAATGGCGGAGCTTTTCACGATGGGGACCTTGTAGTAGAAGAATTACTCAGTATCTTGCAGGTGCGGTCATGAGTTTTACGATACAAGTCAAGGAAGAATTGCTGATTCAGTCCAGTCAAAATAAGTCGGAGTTGTCGGCCATGATCAAGCTGGCAGGCAGTCTGGGTCTGGCATCATCAGGCTTGACCCTGTCCATTACGACTGAAAATGCCAAGATTGCTCGGCATGTCTATGAAATGCTCCAGACCTTTTACCAGATTAAGGCGGAAATCCGTCACCACCAACGGCAAAACCTTAGAAAGAATAGGATTTATTCTGTTCATATCGAGGACGGGGTCAATGATATTCTCAACGACCTCTATCTGGCAGATAGCTTTTTCGGCTTGGAGACGGGGATTTCACCGCTGGTATTGGAAAATGATTCCTGGAGCCAGGCCTATCTGCGTGGTGCCTTTTTGGCGGCGGGCTCTGTCAAGGACCCTGAAAAAGGCAAGTACCAGCTGGAAATTGCCTCGGTCTACAGCGACCATGCCCATGACTTGGCGGACTTGATGCAGAAATTTCTGCTGGATGCCAAGGTGATTGAACGAAAAAAAGGGACCATTACCTATCTGCAACGAGCCGAGGATATCATGGATTTCCTCCTGGTCATTGGGGCAGAAGAGGCAAAGACCGAGTTTGAAAATGTCAAGCTCCTGCGCGAGGCCAGAAACGATCTCAATCGTGCGACCAATGCCGAGGCGGCCAATATTGCCAAGACAGTCACTGCTAGCATGAAAACCATTAACAATATCAGTAAGATTATGGAGACCATTGGACTGGACCAGTTGCCTGGAGATTTGCAGGAAGTGGCCCAGCTCCGCATCCAGCATCCTGACTATTCTATCCAGCAATTGGCGGATAGCTTGACCAACCCTATTACCAAGAGTGGTGTCAATCACCGCCTGCGGAAAATTAATAAGATAGCTGAGGAATTGTAGGGAGTGGATAGCCTGTATTCAGGCTATTTTTTATGTAAAAATTAGCCCTTTACTAAACTGAGGTTCTCGTTGATTTTTAAAAAAAGAGGTTCTGTAGGCAGCAAATTTTGTAGTAGAATGTTTAAACGAAATAATAGTTACAGAATAGTTGTTTATCATTGCAAGTTTTTCCTATATATGGTAGAATGTTGGCAGAAGTTTTTGTGCTCACAACAAAATGTGGTGTCGAATTGATATGGACGTTTTGGGACCAGATTTAGCTTGTGATTGTTGATAGATATGTTTGTACACATAGGAGATTTATATGAAATTTGATCAAAAACAACGTTTTTCGATTCGGAAGTATTCATTTGGTGCTGCTTCTGTTTTATTGGCAAGCGTGTCCTTTATGGCCGCTCAAACAGCATCTGCTGAGGAAGTGCCGGTTTCGTCGGATGTTAGTCCAGTGATTACTCCTTCAACATCAACGGAAGCGACAGCTCCTTCAGTTGATCCTATTGCTGCGACAGAAACTACGGTAACCACAGAAGCGACAGCGGAAGCAGTGACTCAACCAACTGACACGACAGGAACGACCTCTTTGAGATCGATGCCACAGTCAGGGAGCACCCAAGCTGTTTCAAATCAAGCAAGCCAAACGACGCCAACTGTAGCATCAACAGAACCAGTAGCCCCAAATGTAGCACCTTCAGGTAGTTATGTCTTTACTCAGGCTACAGGTGTTAAGAGTGAGCCAAAGATTTCAAGTCCAGATTTGGCACGCTATGAAAAGGGGCAAACGGTTAATTATGACAGTGTGGTAACTGCGGACCAACATAAATGGTTAAGCTACATTTCTTATGGTGGAAATCGACGCTATGTTTCTGTAGGAACGGTTGCGCCGACAACACCCGTAAATACCCCTGTTCAGCCATCCGCATCTACGACATCAGTATCCGGTGGTTCAGCATCTCAAGGGCAGTACAATGTCTTCAATAAAGTTGTCTACTTAGATGCAGGACATGGTGGTAGTGATCCCGGTGCCGTTTATTTTGGTAAAAATGAAAAGGATTTGAACCTACAGATTCAGAATCGTGTAAAATCAAAGCTTGAAGCGCAAGGTTTCCGAGTGGAATTGACTCGAACGGCAGATAGCTCTGTTGGTTTATTGCCGCGTTCTGAAAAAGCCAATCGAACTTCTTCAGATATTTTTGTAAGTATTCATTTTAATGCTTCGACGTCTCCTTCTGCTAATGGGATTGAGACTTACTATTATCAGTATTTTCCAGAGTATCCTGCGCGAATCAATAGCCAGTATCACAATGATGCTCAGCGCATAAATTTGAGTGCAAGTTTGGCAAACAGCATCCAATCTAATCTAATTACCAATACTGGTGCTCGAAACGGTGGAGTGATGCGGAGAACTTTCCAGGTCTTGCGTGAGACGACTGCTCCCGCGGTCTTACTAGAGTTGGGCTATATGTCCAATAGTGCAGAGTCAGCAAAAATCTCGTCCGCAGCTTATCAGGAAAAATTGGTTGATGGAATTGTCAAAGGAATTTCTGACTATTATAAGAAACATGCAGGTCTGCCAGCAACAACCCCAGCGCCAAAACCAGCCGAAGCTTCTAAACCAGCAACTACACCGGCAGTAGCCAAGCCAGCCGAAACGCCAAAAGCAACTGTTATCGCAGGTAAGGTATCGGCTAGTGTTACCAATACAGCAACAGGTTTCAACGTGGCACTTTCTAATGTTCCATCAACAGTTTCCAGTGTTGTAGTTCCAGTTTGGTCAGCTAATGGTGGTCAGGATGATATGAAGGTCTACCGTGCTAACCGTCAGTCAAACGGTCAATACACTTTTGCAGTAGCGACTAAGGACCATAAAAACGACACTGGCACTTACAATATGATTGTTTACGGACAAAATGTTCAGACTAGGAAGCTGGATACCCTCCTCAGTGGCAGTCATAACTATTCAGCTACCAGTCAATCATCGACTGCTCCAGCCGCATCTAAACCAGCCGAAGCTTCTAAACCGGTCTCTACACCAACAGTAGCCAAACCAGCCGAAGCTTCTAAACCAGCAACTACACCGGCAGTAGCCAAGCCAGCCGAAACGCCAAAAGCAACTGTTATCGCAGGTAAGGTATCAGCTAGTGTTACCAATACAGCAACAGGTTTCAACGTGGCACTTTCTAATGTTCCATCAACAGTTTCCAGTGTTGTAGTTCCAGTTTGGTCAGCTAATGGTGGTCAGGATGATATGAAGGTCTACCGTGCTAACCGTCAGTCAAACGGTCAATACACTTTTGCAGTAGCGACTAAGGACCATAAAAACGACACTGGCACTTACAATATGATTGTTTACGGACAAAATGTTCAGACTAGGAAGCTGGATACACTCCTCAGTGGCAGTCATAACTATTCAGCTACCAGTCAATCATCGACTGCTCCAGCCGTATCTAAACCAGCCGAAGCTTCTAAACCGGTCTCTACACCAACAGTAGCCAAACCAGCCGAAGCTTCTAAACCAGCAACTACACCTGCAGTAGCCAAGCCAGCCGAAACGCCAAAAGCAACTGTTATCGCAGGTAAGGTGTCGGCTAGTGTTACCAATACAGCAACAGGTTTCAGCGTGGCACTTTCTAATGTTCCATCAACAATTTCCAGTGTTGTAGTTCCAGTTTGGTCAGCTAATGGTGGTCAGGATGATATGAAGGTCTACCGTGCTAACCGTCAGTCAAACGGTCAATACACTTTTGCAGTGGCGACTAAGGATCATAAAAACGACACTGGCACTTACAATATGATTGTTTACGGACAAAATGTTCAGACTAGGAAGCTAGACACACTTCTAACTACCAAACATGATGTCAAATCAACGACCTCGCAAGCATCGCAACCAGCCAAACCGTCTCAACCTTCTACGCCTGCAACGACACCTGTAATAACAACTCCTCAAACGACAACGACTGCTCGTTCAAAGACAATCTTTATTGATCCAGGTCATGGTGGTCGAGATTCAGGGGCGTCTTATGGCGGAGTATATGAGAAAAATCTTGTTATGTCAGTTGCAAACAAGTTGAAAAATAATCTATTGCAAATGGGATACAACGTTTTGATGTCGCGTACAGGTGATGCTTATGTTGACTTTGTTACAGAACGTTCTCGTCGTGCAAATCAAAGTAATGCGGACTTGTTTGTTAGCTTGCACTTCAATGCCACTGGTGCGGGAATTACTAATGCAAGTGGTATTGAGACCTACTGGTATCAAGCTTATCCTGAGTACCAACCAAAAATCAATCAAGCCAAGCATAACGATCCAACACGATTAGCAGAGAGTCAGGTTCTTGCTAATAAGGTTCAAGCCAACCTGGTTCGCGAGACTGGTGCAGTAAACCGAGGTGTAAAACGGAATACATTTGCTGTACTTCGCGAGACAGCAATTCCTGCTGTTCTTGTTGAGATGGGCTTCATGGATAATCCAACGGAGCTTCAAAAAATCAAACAAGATTCTTATCATGTTCGATTGGCAAAAGCTTTAGCGCAAGGAATCAATGAATGGTATGGTGCAGTTGGGGGAAAGTAGTTGTTTCTGAACAAGGCGCAAATCTCCGTCAGTCATCTAATGACACTCTTGTTCAGACATCAAAAAATCAACAATTATTTATCAATAGTCTTGTATCAGCTGCTAAAACCACGGGTCTAGTTCCGAGTGTGGTAATGGCCCAGGCTATTCTTGAGTCAGCATGGGGTACATCTCAATTGGCTACCCAAGGGAACAACCTTTTTGGAATCAAGGCAGACGCCTCTTGGAAAGGTAAGACGGTATCAAAACAAACGACAGAGTTCCGTAATGGAAAAGCAGTCCAAGAAACGGCACATTTTAGAGCCTATAACACCGTATCAGAAAGTATCCAAGATTACAGTAAATTCTTTACGTCATCACCTTGGAGAACACAAAATTACAGAGCCTATACCCAGGCTAAAGATTATCAAACGGCAATTGCTGCTTTGCAAAAATCAGGCTATGCAACAGACCCAAAATATGGAGAAAAATTGCTGTCCTTGATTCAAAGATATGGATTGAACAAGTTTGATAACTAAGGATTTTACCCGTAGGATAAGTCATCGTTTTTGATGGCTTTTTCTGTGTTGCCTAATGTCAAAATAGCGGATTACCTGAAAAAATGCTATAATACAAAGAACTGCAGTTAAATGGAGAGGTTTATGCAACACGTTTTTATTATAGGCAGCCGTGGCTTGCCTGCAAAGTATGGTGGCTTTGAGACCTTCGTCCAGCAACTGGTCAGTCACCAAAAATCAAAAAATATTCACTACCATGTGGCCAGCCTGTCAGACACCAGTCATCAGGAGCATTCGGCTTATTTGGGGGCGGATTGCTTTACCATCAATCCTCCTAAATTAGGTCCGGCCCGCGTTATCGCCTATGACATGATGGCCATTTCCTACGCTTTGCGCCTGGTCAAGGACCAGCAGATGCAGTCTCCGATTTTTTACATTTTGGGAAATACCATAGGTGGTTTCATAGCTCCATTTGCCAAGAAAATTAAAGATGTTGGCGGTGTTTTATTTGTCAATCCTGACGGTTTAGAATGGAAACGTTCCAAATGGCCTAAGCCTGTGCAAGCTTATCTGAAACATGCTGAGAAAGCGATGGCTAAGCAGGCCAATCTCATCATTGCAGATAATGAGGGGATTAAGGACTATATTCAATCAGCCTATCCGGGTACTAAGACCATATTTATCGCTTACGGGACTGATTTGAGTCAGACCAGTCTGACTAGCCAATCAGAGCAAGTACGGCAGGCTTTTGCAAACTGGTCCATCCGCGAAAAGGATTATTATTTGATTATTGGGCGTTTTGTTCCTGAAAATAATTACGCGACAGCTATCAAGGAGTTCATGAAGTCGAGCACTCAGCGTGATTTGGTTATCGTAGCCAATCATGAAGGCTCTGCCTATTTCCAAAAGCTAAAGGAAGAAACGGGCTTTGAGAGAGATGCGCGAATCAAGTTCATCGGGACGGTCTATGATCAGGATTTACTCAAGTATCTGAGGCAGGAATGTCGCGCTTATATTCATGGGCATGAAGTGGGTGGAACCAATCCAAGTCTTTTAGAGGCGCTAGCTCAAACTAATGAAAATCTTGTTTTAGGTGTGGATTTCAATCGCAAAGTCGCACAAAATGGCGCTCGCTATTGGACCAAGGAAAGTGGAAATCTGACCCAACTAATCAACCAAATTGATGGACAAGAAGAAGCAGTGGAGCTAGGGCAGATTGCCAAAGAACACATGCGAATGGACTATACTTGGGAGAAGATTGTCCAACAATATGAGGAATTATTTTTACATGAACGTTAACATACTCATGTCGACCTACAATGGTCAGGAGTTTTTAGCAGAGCAAATCCGTTCTATTCAGGCGCAGACCTTTACGGACTGGGTGCTCTTGATACGAGACGATGGCTCTAGGGACAGGACACGTGAAATCATCGCTGATTTTGCCCAGCAGGATAGCCGGATTCACTTAATCAATCCCGACAGCACCGAAAATCTAGGTGTCATCAAAAGTTTTCACGCCTTGGTGCAATACCAGAGGGCTGATGTGTATTTTTTCAGTGATCAGGATGATGTCTGGTTACCAGATAAACTACAGGTGACTTTGGAGACGGCTCAAGCCTATCCAGCAGACCAGCCACTCATGGTTTACACAGACTTAAAGGTGGTTAACCAAGACTTGCAGGTCATGAATGAAAGTATGATTCGCAGCCAGTCTCATCATGCCAATATCGAGCTGGTTCAAGAATTGACTGAAAATACAGTGACAGGCGGAACTAGCATGATTAACCACGCTCTGGCTGAACTGTGGACGGTGACAGACGATATTCTCATGCACGACTGGTATCTGGCCTTGCTGGCCACAGCATTTGGGCAATTGGTCTACGTTGACCAGCCGACGGAATTGTACCGCCAGCATGCTGAAAATGTCTTGGGAGCTAGAACCTTGTCCAAGCGATTCAAAAAATGGATTCGGCCCCATGTACTTTTCTCCGTTTACTGGGACTTGATTCGCAATAGTCAAAAGCAAGCAAGTCATCTGCTGGCTCTGCCTTTGGCGCCAACCGATAGAAATCTGGTCGAGGCCTTTGTGACTATAATGGATAAGTCTATGCCAGAACGCTACCGAATATTAAAAACATATGGATTGAGGAAAAACAAAGCTTTTCACACACTGGTATTTACCAGCCTCATCCTAACTAAATTTGCTTATAAGGAAATAAAATGAATTTATTCAACAAAGAAAACCAAATTCTCCTGCGGGAAATGGTCAAGACAGACTTTAAATTAAGATACCAAGGTTCTTTGATTGGGCATTTGTGGTCGATATTGAAGCCCTTTTTAATGTTTACTATCATGTATCTGGTTTTTGTTAGATTTTTGAAATTTGATGACGGAACGCCACACTATGCGGTAAGCTTGTTGCTCGGTATGGTAACTTGGAATTTCTTTACAGAAGCCACTAATATGGGGATGTTGTCCATTGCAGCGCGTGGGGATTTGTTGAGAAAAATAAATTTTCCTAAAGAAATTATTGTCATCTCATCCATTATTGGTGCTGCGATAAATTACGGTATCAATTTGGCCGTTGTTCTGATTTTTGCGTTAATCAATGGCGTGCAATTGGATGCGGGTGTTCTCATTCTCATTCCATCCTTCCTAGAGTTGGTTATTTTGACTTCAGGAATTGCCTTTATTCTTTCGAGTTTGTTTGTCAAATACCGAGACATGGGACCAATTTGGGAAGTTGTGTTACAAGCTGGAATGTATTCTACTCCGATTATTTATTCGATAACCTACATTCTTCAGCGTGGACATATTGGTGTAGCCAAGTTGATGATGATGAATCCAGTTGCCCAGATTATCCAAGATTTGCGCCACCATATTGTTTATGATGGGGCAACAATTTCTTGGGATATTTATGAGGATAAATGGATGGTAGCTATTCCATATGTGTTATCAGTGATTGTGTTTATCATTGGTTATAGCATTTTTAAAAAGAATTCTAAGAAATTTGCGGAGATATTATAATGTCTAACAAAGAGATTGCGCTGAAAGTCGAATCAGTCAGCAAGAGCTTTAAATTACCTACAGAAGCGACTCAAAGTTTAAGAACAACCTTGGTCAATTATTTTAGAGGGATAAAGGGTTATAAGGAGCAACATGTCTTAAAAGATATTTCTTTTGAAGTAGAAAAAGGAGATTTCTTTGGTATTGTTGGTCGGAATGGATCTGGAAAGTCAACCCTGCTCAAAATTATTTCACAAATTTATACACCTGAAAAGGGCAATGTGAGTGTCAATGGAACCTTGATTCCTTTTATTGAGCTTGGCGTTGGTTTTAACCCTGAACTTACTGGTCGCGAAAATATTTATTTAAATGGCGCACTTCTAGGATTTTCCCGTCCAAAGATTGACGAAATGTACGATGACATCGTAGAGTTTGCTGAACTTGAAGAATTCATGGATCAGAAATTAAAGAATTATTCGAGCGGTATGCAAGTTCGCCTAGCGTTTTCTATTGCTATTAAAGCACAAGGTGATATATTGGTTCTAGATGAAGTATTAGCAGTGGGAGATGAAGCGTTTCAGAGAAAGTGCTTTGACTATTTCAGAAAGCTAAAAGAAGAAAAGAAAACAGTTATTCTAGTAACTCACTCAATGGACTCTGCGAAGAAATTCTGTAATAAGGCAATTATGCTTGAGAATGGGAAAATCGTGTTAAATTCGACTCCTGATGAAGTTGCCAACTACTATACTATGAGTAACTTGGAAAGTTTGCAAACCAAGAAAAATTCTGCGCCAGAAGATCATAACAAGCCGTGGATAAAGTTAAAATTAAAAAGTAAGCAAGTTATTTCCAGCAACGATAAGTTAATGTTGGAATTATCTTATTACCAACCTGAGAGTATCCCTGTTAGTTTTGGAATTTCATTAATTGATGAACATACAGATAAAACAGCTTCTGTTATAAATGATGGCATCTATGACAGTGATAAAAAATGGAAAATTACTTCTAGTACAGAAGGAGTCCATACTTTCAATTATGAGTTAGACCTGACGTCATTTAACAACAGAGATTTTGAAGTAACAGCATCGTTATTTAAATATGATGAAGAACGTAAGGAATTCACCCCATACGCATTTATTGAAAAAGAAGATATTATCCATTTCGCTATTCGTGGTGAAAAACATGATAATGGATTACTGAAGCTAAAGGGGACATGGGATTGATATATGAACAAGATTCAAGAAAGTATGCTCCAGGTTTATGAGCAAGTGAAATACATTTGTGAAGCGAATAACCTGAGATTTTTTGCCGCTGGCGGTACAAAAATAGGGGCAGTATTATGGAATGGGATAATTCCATGGGATGATGATATTGATTTAGTCATGCCACTTGAAGATCTAAACCAGTTAGTTAAGATTCTATCAAATGATACCTTTGAAAATATAGGTGTTTTTGATGGAATCAATGCGCCTTATTCGGATATTGTTGGAGTAAAGGTTTTTGACAAGAGAACCATGTTTACATCTCACAATCTTTTGAATCGACCAGAGGCCTTTACAGGAGTATTTGTTGATATTTTTCCAATGGTTGGAAGTCCAAATACCAATGAAGACTTCATTGCTGAAATCAATACTATTCGAGATGAATTGTTCAAAAAACGTTTGTTTGGAGATTCTATTGAAGAAAATCTCTCTTTGGTGGAAAAATTAAAAGAGGTAATAGTACGTTATCCTTTTGATGAATCAGAGATTGTAATAAATGTAGCCAATCCTAGCGCAGAATCATTTTCTAGAAAAGAATTCTTGGATGTGATACATATGCCATTTGAAAGCACTGAAATACCTGTTTCACGCTTTTATGATGCGCATTTGAAACAACAGTATGGTTTTTATACAAAAGATTGGCCAGAAGATATGCGAATTGGTTCGCATGAAAATTTTGCACTGGTTGATCTAAATCATAGTGTCCAATTTTATAGAGACTCAATTGCAAATAGCCCAATTCAAAATTATATTGTAAAAATGAGTGGGATTAAATCGAACTTGGAGTCTCAAATTTTTGCAATAGATGATAGACGAAAAGAGCTTGAAATAGTAAATGAGCAGCTAGAGTTGAAGAAACAGCAATTAGTGGTAGAAAACGAAAAATTAGTATTAGAGATTGCATCGACAAATAATTATGTTGAAGAGCTTCTCACTTCCACAAGTTGGAGAATCACAAAACCTTTGCGAAAATTCTCGGCACTAATCAAGCAATACTTAAAAGGATGAGCGAGAACTAAAATGTTAGATAAAATAGTAAGAAGTTATAAGCAAGAGGGGTGGCGAGCAACGGCCAGAAAAGTTAAACAGCGACTAGTAGGAATAGGTCAGCCTACTGCCGTCACGAATCAGTCTAATAAAATCAACATGAACCAACTACCTCAAATGCCACAATTTGAGGATTTAGCGAAGGCGGATTATTTGAATAATCCCTACCAGAAACCTGCTAAATTATCAAAAGATACTTTAAATATTGCATGGGTATCGCCACCAGTTGGTCCCGGTGGTGGAGGTCATACGACGATTGCTCGATTTGTAAAGTATTTACAAAGTCAAGGGCATCACATCACTTTCTACATTTACCACAATAATACGATTCCACAATCCTCCAAAGAAGCCAAGGATATTTTTTCGCGTTCGTATGGAATTGATGTAGATGTGGAAGATTTAGCTGATTTCTCTAATCAAGATGTGGTTTTCGCGACTAGTTGGGAGACCGCTTACGCAGTATTTAATCTCCAATCTGAAAATCTTCATAAATTTTATTTTGTACAAGACTTTGAACCCATATTCTTTGGTGTTGGTTCACGGTATATGCTGGCAGAAGCAACCTATAAATTCGGTTTTTACGGAGTGACAGCAGGTAAATGGTTGGTCGAAAAGGTTGGTCAGTATGGAATGCAGGCGGACTATTTTGACTTCGGTGCAGATATCGATATCTATAAACCAAAAGTACCAATTTCCAAGAAAAAGAAGATTGCCTTTTATGCGCGTGCTCATACCGAGCGTCGTGGATTTGAGCTTGGTGTTATGGCACTGAAGATTTTTAAAGAGCGTCATCCAGAGTATGACATTGAGTTTTTTGGTCAAGATATGTCAAATTATGATATTCCATTTGAATTCATAGATCGTGGCATTTTAAATAAAAATCAATTAGCAGAAATTTATCACGAAAGTGTAGCCTGCTTGGTATTGTCCTTGACCAACGTCTCCCTCTTGCCATTGGAACTTCTGGTTGCGGGATGTGTGCCCGTTATGAATGATGGCGATAATAATCGCATGGTTCTGGGAGATATTGAGGATATCCTCTATACGGAAGCTTATCCAGTTGCTTTGGCAGAAAAATTATGTCAAGCGGTTGAGAGAAGTAATATTGATGAACATGCTAACGAAATGAGTGAGAAATATACTGGCTTGTCATGGGATGAAAGTTATAAAAAAGTAGAAGCGATTATCCGTCGAGAGGTACTAAATGACTAATGGGTTAAAAGCTACAGTATTTATTCCTGTTTATAATGGTGAAAATGATCACCTGGAAGAAACCCTATCAGCTTTATATAGACAACAAACGAATTTTGAGTGGGATGTGTTGATGACTGACTCAGGTTCCTCAGATAATTCGGTAGCGATTATAGAGCGATTTGCGGAACAATACGGAAATTTACGGCTTATTCATCTAAAAAAAGAAGATTATTCTCACGGCGGCACTCGCCAAATGGCTGCTGAAATGGCCCAGGGAGAGTACATGGTTTATCTCAGTCAAGATGCTGTGCCTCACAATGAACATTGGCTCTCAGAAATGGTTGCACCATTTGAAATTACTGACAAGATTGTTGCGGTGCTTGGGAGACAAAAACCGCGGCATTATTGTTTCCCTGCCATGAAGTATGATATCAATGCAGTCTTTGGTGAACAAGGTGCAGAAGATGCAATCACCATATGGCAACGGAAGGACCCAGCACATCAGGGTCAGTACACAAAAGAATCCTTCTATAGCGATGTTTGTTCTGCTGCTCCAAGAAAATTTTTGGTTGAAACAATCGGTTATCGGGATGTTGCCTATTCGGAAGATTACGAGTATGGCAAAGATGTCCTTGATGCAGGTTATTTCAAGGCCTACAATGGTCGAGCTGTGGTTGAACACTCTAACGATGTTCGACTATCAGAATACAGAAAGCGCATCTTTGACGAAACCTATAATGTTCGTATAAATAGTGGCATTACTACTAAAGTGTCTATCTTGTCCCTAGTGAAAAACAGTTTAAAAGCCAGTATTAAAGATAGTCTAAGAATAGTAAGTGATAGGGATTATAATTGGAAGAGAAAGCTATATTGGCTAGCCATCAACCCACTCTTTCATATTGAAAAATGGAGAGGGATTCGACTGGCAAATAAAATCGAATTAGGGACGGATATCAAGAACTATTCGTTGGAAAAAGGGGATTAAAAGTATGAGTGAAAAACTGGCAGTATTATTACCAGCATATAATGAGGAGGTTACTATTGAAAAGGTAGTAACTGATTTTAAACGTGCGTTACCAACTGCTGATATTTATGTTTATGATAATAATTCAAAGGACAGGACGAGTGAATTGGCTAAGCAAGCAGGAGCCATCGTTCGTTTTGAACCACGTCAAGGTAAAGGAAATGTTGTTCGCTCAATGTTTCGTGAAATAGATGCGGACTACTATATTATGGTTGATGCTGATGATACCTATCCTGCATTTGAAGTTGAAAAATTATTGGAGCCACTTAGATCTGGTCAAGCGGATATGACAATTGGGGATAGATTATCAAATGGTACCTATGCAAAAGAAAATAAACGTGGTTTTCATGGATTTGGTAACAACCTTGTTAAAAATCTTATAAATTTAATTTATAAGGGGAACTATGAAGACATTATGACTGGATATAGGGGATTTAATAAGTTATTTGTTAAAAACTTCCCAGTCCTCTCTCCAGGATTTGAAATTGAAACAGAATTATCCATACATGCACTGGATAAACGTTTTAAATTAGTAGAAGTGCCAATTACATACCAGGATCGTCCGGAAGGTTCGGAATCTAAGTTGAATACATTTTCTGATGGCTTCAAAGTCTTACGAATGATTTTTAATCTATTTAAAGATTATAAGCCTTTACTTTTCTTTTCTATTGTGAGTGCAATATTGGTTTCTTTCTCTTTATTAGTAGGTGTCCCTGTGATTGTAGAATTTACTCGAACAGGCCTGATTTCTAAGTTACCATCTGCAGTATTAGCAACTGGCTTTATGATTTTAGGATTCTTAGCATTTGTTGCTGGTTTTATCCTGGATACAATTGTTCGTCAGCATAGGATGCAATATGAATTGGGAGTTTACCATTATTATGATAAACAAAAATAAAATTTTAAGCTGGTTTAATCCTGAGCGCACTTTTTTGTTGTTGTCACTAGTGTTTGGGACAATGATACTTTTTATTTTTCCACCTATGACTGCCCCAGATGAGCTAGGACATTACGCTAAAGCCTATGCGTTTAGTGAAGGAAAAATAGTTCCTTATTTTGAAGATGACCCAACCAATGATTTTGAAACTTGGGGAAATTATGGCTTTGATTTACCAAAATCAATAAAGGATATGAATACCAACGCATTAGGAGTTGATTTTGATACAAATCTTACTTATGATTATAGCCAATTGAAAATAGAAAACTATGATGATTATTCATCAACGTTTACTCCATTGGGCGGGCAATTGAACTATTCTTTCTTTCAATATATACCACAAACCATAGCGACTTTTTTAGGAAAATTAGTGGGGTTGTCAGTGCTGCCAACCTATTATTTGGCTAAATTATTTAATTTTTTCGCCTATGTTCTGTTGATGTACTTTGCAATCAAAGTAGTCAAATTTGGACAGTGGGCAATGGTTTTATTAGCCTTAAATCCAATGTCATTAGAGTTAGCAACTTCAACTAGTGGTGATGGTTTTACTAATGCAGTAACTTTTTTATTTACAGCAGTACTCTCATCTTTGATATTTGAAGAGCAACTAAGAATGGATAAACTATATTTTTCTTTCTTGCTACTTATCGCAATGGTCCAAATGAAGCCGACATTAATCCTATTTGGTCTAATGTACTTCTTGATTTCAAATAAAAAATTTAGTGTTCAAAAGAAGATAGCTTATGGAACAGCTGTCTTCATCGTCTCTGTTGGATGCTACATTGTTTGGGGGAAATTGTTTCCATCTCAAGATAGGATGTATATGGACTGGGGACAACCGAATCAACAATTGGAGTTTGTGAAGGAAAATCCCTGGTATTTTGTAGAAGTTATCAGTAATACTATCAAGAATCAAACAGTCCATTTGTTGCATTCTTATTCTGGTAAATTTGGTTTGCTGAATAGAAATATCAGTTATATGGCCGTGCTAATGTACTATGCTCTAGTATTATTTTCACTATTTGTGCCAGATGAAAATAGTCAAGAATATAGTAGGATAAAACCTTATTTTAGAATCGTGTCATTTGCTTTTTTGGCTCTGTTTGTCTTTTTAAATTTCTTTGCCCTATATCAAATTTGGACTCCTTTAGGATTTAAAGAGGTGCTGGGACTGCAAGGTAGATACTTTATTTCATCAGGTCCGTTTGCCTTATTGACGCTAGTGCCTAGTAAGCCTGTATTGAAGCATTCTATATTTAAGTTCATTACAATAGTTGGTATCTTTTTATTTTTAAGTTATTCGACTATTTTTTTAATACGTACATATGGATTTTTGATTTAAAAACTATAATCTTTTTAAGGTAAGAAAGGGGTGATGTATTATCATGTTGAAAAAATATTTTCAAGATTTGAAATTGGAGAATTTGGTAAAATGGTTACTATATATTCTGGCTACCGTAGCAGTAAGTTTCTATTTTACTAGTAATTATTTAATTGATAGTAGTTTGGTTGAATACCAGATTGTTCAATATAAACAAATTCTGCAAATAGGGGTGTTCTTATCTACAATTGTTATTTCGACATTGATACACTCCTACATAGATAAGAACTTTATACTAAAATTAGTTGTTTCTTATCTGCTTTATTTATGCGTGTCCTATAGTTTATTATCTACACAGAATATCAACAATGAAAATTTTTATATTTTCGCTTTTCAAGAAAATAGACTGATGGAATTATCCGGTTTAATATATGTTGTTGTTCTGATAATAGCTGCGGGTATTATTCGTATCATCTTCAAAAGACTAGCAATTAAAGAGAATATCAATTCATTGTTTCAATTAAAAGGAGAAACATCGCTGATACTGGCTCTTCTAGTTTCTTTAATTGTTATCCGAGATAGTAAACTTTTGGATAATTTAAAACAATTTTTATTTTTGACAGATATCGTAGATTTTCCAAATTTTCTCATCAATCTTTCTTATAAATTGCCACTGATTATCATTACAACATCTGTGTTAGTTTATACTTTTTGGAAGTCAGTTGAGGGGATTAGGGAGAATAATTCTACAGTTTCACTAGCAATTACTAGTAGTTTTGTATTTGCATTATTATTTAATTTCACGATACAATTTGGTATTCGCATTAAAGAGCCATTTTTGGGAAAATATATTTTCCCAGGAGCAACTTTGTTTCAAATCGTTTTACTGGCTCTGTTCTTTCTTGTACTTTATTTCATAACGAATCGATATTGGTTAGCGACCTCTTTCATCTTGTTTTCAGGAGTTGCTCTTTCAATTGCAAATAGTTTAAAATTTATTTCGAGAAGTGAGCCACTTCTTGTGACAGATTTTTCTATGCTTAGCCAGTTAGATTTAGTATTTAGTTTCTTGGATGTTAAAGTATTCATAGCAGCAATGGGACTTCTAATAGTCTCCGTAGCTGGTTACCTCTATTTACGAAAGAGATATTTAAAAGGAAAAATCTTTGACAATTTTTGGAAAAGACTGTTACTAACTGTATCAACGCTTGCTATGTTAGGAAGTATATTTACTTTTTTTTATCAGCGTGAACGAGGAGTCGTAATAAAAAATGTACCAGTTTTGACTCGACTCACTAGTGGAATGAACATAGCTTTTGAAGGCCATGCAAGAAATGCAAGATATAACTCGTTAATGTATGTTTGGATGAAACAAATAACAAAGCCAATTATATTGGAACCAGAAGGATATAGTCGCGAGACTATAGAGAAAATCGTTGAAAAGTATCAAAATCGCGCGTTAGAAATTAACAAAACACGAACTCAAGATATTTCAGATGAAACCCTTATATTCATTTTAAGCGAAAGTTTTGGAGATCCCTCGCGAATAGAAGAAGTGACTCTGTCGGAGAATGTTTTAAACAACATTAACAGTATATCGGAAAAAACAACTAGTGGATTGATGAAATCCAATAATTTTGGCGGTGGAACTGCAAATATGGAAAGTCAGGCCTTGACAGGTTTACCGATGTATAACTTATCGCCTTCTGTTTCTATATATAATGTTGAAGTAATACCAAATATGGCCATTGTTCCTTCTATAAGTGATTTATTTTCTGAACAAGATAGGATGATGATACATCTTGGAAATATAAAACTTTATTCTCGTGCAGCTGTATATAATAAAATGAATTTCACAGAAATGATAGCAGATGATGAGGATGCCACTGCTCCTACAAAAAATGAAAAATATGGTCAATTTCCGAGCGATGAATCCACTTATCAAAATGTTTTAGATAAGCTTGATGTCGATAAGAATCAGTTTTTCTCAGTTATTACATTTCAAAATCATATGCCTTGGGCAATGTCTGAACCCGCAAATATTACTGGAACAGGCGAAGGATTTACAGAAGGTGAAAATAATTCACTTTCAAATTTTGCAAGACTTCTTAAGAAAACTGATGAGGACACAGAGGAATTTCTGAAAAAATTATCAAGCTTGGACAAGAAGATAACAGTTGTATTTTACGGAGATCACCTTCCAAGCTTTTATCCCAAATCAATTTTTGCAGACAAGCCAGATAGTCAATATTTGACAGACTATTTTATTTGGTCGAATCATGGAAACAAGAAATTAAATTTACCTCTCATCAATTCGAGTGATTTTCCGGCGGCTGTGTTGGCACATACAAACTCGAAGGTTTCGCCTTATTATGCTTTGCTGACGGATGTTTTGGAACATGCTAGTGTAGATAAAAAAAACTTGACAGATGAGCAACAAATTATCGCGGATGATTTAAAAATGGTCGAATATGATTTAATTTCTGGAAAGTTTTATTTGGAAAAATATAAACAATTTTTTACGATTGAATAAGGATTGCTGAATTTTAAAATTAAGTTGGTAGAGAATTAGGGATATGACATTATTTAGGAGAATTAACTTATGGAATTAGTGAGAAATCACTTGGATAAAAAGCCTAGTCAATCTGAGCTGGCCAGGTGTGTTTCTATTAATAACGTCATCCGTTCTGTAACACAATCGCAATCTCTTTGTAATAATTTCACACAATTTAAGGATTTTCCATAGGAAAATCCTCATTTTTGTGCTAAAATAGAAAAAGGAGGTATAAAATGATCCGACTATTTGGAAAATTAAGATACCATTGGCAACCGGATTTTGCGACTTCGATGATCTATTGGTCCCTGTCCTTTGTTCCTCTCTTTCTAGGGCTATCCCTTATTTTGGAGAGAAGCCGCCAGGTATTTATCATTTTTCTCTTGCTGTTTGCGACGATTGTCTTAGCGATTCTAGGCAGTCATCGGTACTTTCTCATTGAAGATGAAAATCTATATATCGCATCAGCAAATCTATTTAAGAATAAAAAAATTGACATTGCTTCCATCAGCAAGGTCAAGGTCAATTATTTATCTATCAGTATCTGTAGGAGAGATGAAGCCGAGGAGCTAACATTCTGCATGAAGTACTGGAACAGCCCTTCGGTGAAACTGGACAGTACAAGAAACCGTTTGAAATGGTGATTATCGAGCTGAAAAAGTTCCGTGACAGCATGCTGGACGACAAACAACGACTCTGGCTGGAGTTTTTCTCCAACCGAGGCTTTAGCCAACGACCGACACCTATTATTGATAAGGCCGAGCAGTTGCTCGACAGAAATGCAATGACCAAGGAGGAAATAGACATGATAGACCAATGGAATCGCAATGCATCTAACCATTTTTGGGAAATTCATTCCGGTATTACCCGCCATGAAGAGGCTGTTCGTGAGAAAGCCTTGAAAGAGGGGATTGAACTTGGTATTGAGCAAGGAATTGAACAAGGAATTGAACAAGGAATCGAACAAGGGCAATTGAGTATGATCGGTCGTATGTTACAGCAAGGTCGTAGTCCTATGCAGATAGCTGACTTCGTTGGTTTGGACTTGAGTTTGGTTCAAAAACTTACTCAACAGCTGTCTTGAGATTACCATGACCAAGGAGGAAGTAGACATGATAGACCAGTGGAGCCGCAACGCATCCAACCATTTTTGGGAAATTCATTCAGGTATCACCCGCCATGAGGAGGCCGTGCGTGAAAAGGCTTTGCAGGAGGGGATTGAGCAAGGAATCGAACAGGGGGTTATCATCCGTAATATGGAGATTGAACAAAACCTTTTATCTATGGGAGTCCCAGTTGACCAGATGTCTCAAGGAACAGGTCTGTCCGTTGCCGATATTTTGAACTTGGCGACGAGTCACAGTTAATCTGAGCTGGCCAGGTGTGTTTCTCTAGACAACGTCATCCGTTCTGTAACACAATCGCAATCTCTTTGTAATAATTTCACACAATTTAAGGATTTTCCATAGGAAAATCCTATTTTTTGTGCTAAAATAGAAAAAGGAGGTATAAAATGATCCGACTATTTGGAAAATTAAGATACCATTGGCAACCGGATTTTGCGACCTCGATGATCTATTGGTCCCTGTCCTTGGTTCCTCTCTTTCTAGGGCTATCCCTCATTTTGGAGAGAAGTCGCCAGGTATTTATTATTTTTCTCTTGCTGTTTGCGACGATTGTCTTAGCGATTTTAGGCAGTCATCGGTACTTTCTCATTGAAGATGAAAATCTATATATCGCATCAGCAAATCTATTTAAGAATAAAAAAATTGACATTGCTTCCATCAGCAAGGTCAAGGTCAATTATTTATCTATCAGTATCTGTAGGAGAAATGAAGCCGAGGAGCTAACATTCTGCATGAGGAAGTGGCCTAAGAAATACTTCATCAATGCCTTAGCCCTTCATCCCAAATTTCAAGGCGAAATAGAGCTTGTCGACCATTTGGTCAAGCAGGATTATTTTGAAGTCTACTATTCAGATGAAGCGAAATCACTCCGCAAGAATAGCCTTGGTGGGGCATGATTTTGCAGCCAGGAGAGCCTGATTATCAGCTGGAATGCTTGTTTCTAAAGCCTCAGTATGGCTAAAAATAACGATACCGTCATCATCATAGTCAAACAAGGGCGAGTAGGTCTGACATAGACCACAGGCGATACATTTTTCAGGAATCAGTCTAATATTCATAGAATAATTGTAAACATAATAGGAAAAAAATACAAGGAGAAGCTATCAATGTCACAAGAACCATGGAATGATGAACTTTTTGAAGAAGAATTGGAAGAAGTTGAGGATGAGCAAGTGTCAGTAAGTCGTAGAAATCGAAAAGTAGGTATGATGGCGAGTAGTCGCTTGTTTACTATTTTAGCTTCAATCTTTGTTTTCTTCCTTTTGGCCATTATCATTTTGGCTATTTACCTGTCTACAGGTGGCAGTAATACTGACTCGACAGAAGGTTTTTATAATGCTGAAAATGCCCAGGTTGCAGCTTCGAGTTCATCTGAGCAAGATTCAAACGCAACTGAAACGACTGAGACTACAGAAGCAGCCACTGAGGAATCATCAACAGAGGCAAGCTCCGCAGCCGATTTGGTAGATCGTGGAGATGGTACAACCACAACTGTCCAACCTGGCGAAGGTCTTGCAAGTATTGCCAACCGAGCAGGGATTTCTATGGCTGAGTTGGAACGCTTGAATCCAGAAAAAATGGTGGGACCTGGTGGTACTTGGTGGGCCAACCCAGGAGATGTAGTACGTATTAGATAAGAGGATTTATGAATTCAATTCAAATCGCCATCGACGGACCTGCTTCGAGCGGAAAGTCGACTGTGGCAAAAATTATTGCGAAAAATTTTGGCTATACCTATTTGGACACTGGAGCTATGTATCGTGCTGTTACACTGTTAGCTCTGGAAAATAAACTGACAGCTGATATGGTTGACGATATTTTAGCTCTCTTGGCTCAGTATCCGATTTCATTCGGCCGTTCGGAAGATGGCCAGCAACTGGTGTTCCTCGGTCAACGGGATGTCAGTCTTGCCATTCGTGATAACGACGTGACCAACAATGTTTCTTGGGTGGCAGCATTGGCTCCTATTCGTGAAAGACTGGTCGAACTCCAGCAAGAAATTGCCCAGGCAGGTGGCATTGTCATGGATGGTCGTGATATTGGCACAGTTGTTTTGCCTCAGGCAGAGTTGAAAATTTTCCTGATTGCCTCTGTTGAAGAGCGGGCCCTTCGCCGTTTTAAGGAAAATAAGGCGCGTGGCATTGAGACGGATTTGGAAACCTTGAAAGAGGAGATTGCGGCCCGTGACTTGAAAGATAGTACACGAGCAGTTTCACCACTCAAAGCAGCAGAAGATGCCATTACCTTTGATACAACTGGTGTTTCTATTGAAGGTGTTGTGCAATTTATTTCAGAAAAAGCGAAAGAAATCCTTGACAAGTAGTGTAGGACATGATAGAATGGTCGTATTGAGAAAAGCAGAAGTGAGAGCTTCTCGCCTTGCGACTAACGTTGTCTGGCCCTACGGATTAAGATTTCTTCGGAAAGAATAATGGTGTAGTGCGGACTTGTGTAGCAAGTCCGTTTCGTTTTTCTCGAAAAAAATAAAATGAGGTGAAAAGCCATAGCAAAGCAAGATTTGTTCATCAATGATGAAATTCGAGTGCGTGAAGTTCGTCTTATCGGTCTTGAGGGTGAACAGTTGGGAATCAAACCGCTCAATGAGGCTCAGGCCATTGCTGATAGTGCAAACGTGGATTTAGTCTTGATTCAACCACAAGCAAAACCACCCGTTGCAAAAATTATGGACTACGGTAAGTTCAAATTTGAATATCAGAAAAAACAGAAAGAACAACGCAAGAAACAAAGTGTTGTCACTGTCAAAGAAGTGCGTCTAAGTCCAGTTATTGACAAAGGGGATTTCGAGACGAAACTTCGTAATGCCCGTAAATTCCTTGAAAAAGGAAATAAGGTCAAGGTTTCGATCCGTTTCAAGGGTCGTATGATTACCCACAAAGAAGTTGGCGCGAAAGTATTAGCTGAGTTCGCCGAAGCAACCCAAGATATTGCCATTATCGAACAACGCGCTAAGATGGACGGTCGTCAAATGTTTATGCAGTTGGCCCCAGCTTCAGATAAAAAATAAGCTTTTTACGCTAAAAGGAGAATTAAAATGCCAAAACAAAAAACTCACCGCGCATCAGCTAAACGTTTTAAACGTACAGGTTCTGGTGGATTGAAACGCTTCCGCGCTTATACTTCACACCGTTTCCACGGTAAAACTAAAAAACAACGTCGTCACCTTCGTAAAGCAGGTATGGTACATGCTGGTGACTTTAAGCGTATCAAGTCAATGCTTACACAAATGCGCTAATCTCGCATCAGTATTGCACAATTACTATTTGAATTATTTGGAGGAAAATTAAATGGCACGTGTTAAAGGTGGCGTTGTTTCTCGTAAACGCCGTAAACGTATTTTAAAATTAGCTAAAGGTTACTACGGTGCTAAGCACCTCTTGTTCCGCACTGCGAAAGAACAAGTAATGAACTCTTACTACTATGCATACCGTGACCGCCGTCAGAAAAAACGTGATTTCCGTAAATTGTGGATCACTCGTATCAACGCGGCAGCTCGTATGAACGGTTTATCATACTCACAATTGATGCACGGTTTGAAATTGGCTGAAATCGAAGTGAACCGTAAAATGCTTGCAGATATCGCAGTAAACGATGCAGCAGGTTTCACAGCTCTTGCAGACGCTGCAAAAGCAAAACTTGGTAAGTAATTATCAGGAGGCTTCCTTTTGGAAGTCTTTTTGTGTTTTAGTTTCTTTTAAGTTATATCGCTTATACTAGAGAGGTCAAGCTAGGAGTATAAGAACCTGCCTTCACAGCTCAGAACCTGAGCTAAGGAATTTTTCTGCCACTCATTGGTAGAACCTACAGTCACAGGTTAAATTCTCATCTTTGCGACTATAGGTTCTAGTTTTTCTCGAAATACAGTCAGTATTCCATCTCAAGCGGCCTTGATTAGCAAGAAACTATTCCTTATCGAAATGTATCGCACTTGTGACTACAGGTTCTAACATCTATTCGTGCACCTGCTGCATTTAATAGTAGGAATTGCTGCTAGTTTGGCTTTTTCTAAATAGAAATATGAATGTGAAGATGTTATAATGAGTAAAAAAGGAGACAGATATGATTAAAATATTGCTTGTTGAAGACGATGTAAGCCTATCTAATTCGGTGTTCGACTTTCTAGATGATTTTGCTGATGTTATGCAGGTTTTTGATGGCGATGAGGGCCTCTATGAGGCGGAATCAGGTGTCTATGATCTGATTCTCTTGGATCTGATGTTGCCAGAGAAGGATGGATTTCAGGTCTTAAAAGAAATCCGCGAAAAAGGAATTTCTACTCCGGTCCTGATTACGACGGCTAAAGAAAGCTTGGATGATAAGGGCCACGGTTTTGAATTGGGGGCGGATGATTACCTGACCAAGCCATTTTATCTAGAGGAGTTGAAGATGCGTATTCAGGCGCTTTTGAAGCGAGCTGGTAAATTCAATGATAATCAGCTAGAATTTGGCAATGTGACTGTTGATTTGTCTACCAATATGACCTATGTGGACGGCAGTGAAATTGAGTTACTAGGAAAAGAATTTGATTTACTGGTTTATTTCTTGCAAAACCAGAACGTTATTCTTCCTAAAACTCAAATTTTTGACCGTATTTGGGGCTTTGACAGCGATACGACCATCTCAGTAGTAGAGGTCTATGTTTCAAAAGTCCGAAAGAAATTAAAGGGAACGGTTTTCGCAGACCGCTTACAGACCTTGAGAAGTGTAGGGTATATTTTGAAAAATGATCAATAAGATGAGCAAGCTCACCAAGTCGGACAATTTTTCCTACTTTATCCGCTATTTTGCCGTATTTACGCTGATTTTCATATCCATGACGGCCATTATTTTTCAACTGATGCGGTCTACCATGTATCGTAGTACAGATATCCAGTTTGACAAAATCAAGCAACATCCTGACTTGGTTTTGAATTTTGCGGCAGCTAGGATGCTGAATCCAGATTCGGAAATTATTCTTCAGCACGAGAGCAATCAAGGTAATGCGAGTGCAAATACTCTCCCAGATGATACTGATGGTGGTCCCGGTGAGCCCATTCGTTTGGGAACCAATTTCCACGTACTCTTGTATAATTCTGCGGGTGAGCTAGTCAATTCTGATGTCTTCAGTGGTTTGTCTGAATTGGCTTTTGATAAGGAAAGTTTGAAAAATGTAAAGGAAGTCAGCGTCGAAGGGCCATTTGGTGACGATGATTTCCGTTATACCACCCTGGAGTTGCCGAGTGAGGTAACGGAAAAATATTCGACGCTAGACTTGAAATACGCGACTATCTGTGTCAATGTCAGTCAGATTAAAATGTCTATTCAGACCTATGAGCGAACAGTGGCGATTGTCATGGTCTCCTTCTGGTTTATTTCGCTGTTTGCCAGTCTTTATTTAGCTCAACTCAGTATGCGGCCAATTTTGCTGAGCTATCAAAAGCAGAAGGATTTTGTGGAGAATGCTAGTCATGAGCTCAGGACACCATTGACTGTCCTACAGAATCGCCTAGAGGGGCTCTTCCGTCATCCCAATGCGACCATCATTGAATCCAGTGAAAGCATTGCCTCCAGTCTTGATGAAGTGCGGAACATGCGGATTTTAACCAGTAATTTGCTGAGTCTGGCTCGGCGAGATGATGGTTTCCAGATTGTGATGGATGATTTGGATCCACAATATCTCGAGGAAATCTTTGACAATTTTAACATTATCGCTGAAGAGAGTGGCAAGGATTTACTTGTTACGAATCATATTAAGCAGCCTATTCGGACAGATAAGGCCCTGCTAAAACAACTCCTGACTATTATTTTTGATAATGCCTTGAAATATACAGGAGACAATGGACAAATTAGCATTCAGGCAAGAGTAAAGGATAAATTTGCGTACTTTACAGTTGCGGACAATGGAATAGGAATTAGTCAGGATGATAAGACCAAGGTCTTCGATCGTTTTTATCGGGTAGATAAGGCTAGAACGCGACAAAAAGGTGGTTTTGGACTCGGCTTGTCCTTGGCTAAACAGATTAGTGATTCCTTGAAGGGGGAAATTTCAATTCGTGATAACCAGCCAACAGGAACTATTTTTGAAATCAAGATACCGAGATAGGATTGGCAGCGCCAGTCCTATTTTTAAAATAAAAAAAGAAGTCTTGACGACTTCGATTTTATTACGCAAGTTTTGCTGCAAGACGTGCTTTGTCGCGGCTTGCTTTGTTTTTGTGAATCAAACCTTTAGTTTCTGCCTTATCGATTGCTGAGCTAGCAGCGCGGTAAAGCTCTTCAGATGGGTTAGCTTCAAATGCTTTGATTGCAGTACGCATAGCTGATTTTTGTGCTGAGTTTTTAGCGTTTTGTTTAACGTTCAATTCAGCGCGTTTGATAGCTGACTTAATGTTTGCCAATGGTTTCACCTCCACCCTTTCTTGTACTAACCATACCATTATATCTGAAAAGACTGGTTTTGACAAGTGTTATTTATTTTTTTAGATAAATTTTATCAATTTCATGGTTTTCAGCCTTGTGCAAGATAATATCCGCCCGATTGCGCGTCGGCTCGATGTATTTTTCGAGGTTGGCAAGGTTGATATTTTTCCAAGTATTTTGAGCGACTGCGATGATTTCTGGATAGGATAGCCGGGTGTAGCGATGGTAGTAGTTGCTAGAGTCATTTTTTGCAAGTTTCAGCAATTTTTGGAAGCGTTCTAAGTACCAGGTTTCGATATTCTCCACCTCGGCATCCACATAGATAGACACATCAAAATAATCGCTGACATAGAGTCGCTGGTTTTGAGGGTTCTGGAAGACATTGATTCCCTCGACAATTAGAAAATCAGGGACCTGAATTTTTTGACTTTTATCAGGGACAATATCGTAGGTTTCGTGAGAATAGACAGGAATTTCACAATTGATGCCATTTTTGATATTGTCTAAGAATCCAATCAGTTTTTCCATATCATAAGACTCAGGAAAGCCTTTTTTGTCCAATAGATTCATTTCCTCTAGGGTAGCATTGGGGTAAAGAAAACCGTCGGTGGTAACCAGTTCTACAGTTGAATGCTTGAAAGTGCGGGCAATCAAAATCTGGAGCAAGCGACTGGTAGTGGATTTACCAACAGCAACACTTCCGGAAATACCGATGATAAATGGTTGAGACTTGATGGATTTCTGGAGGAAGAGACTCTTTGTAAAGGTTAAATCTTTTCTGGCCTTGCGATAGATGTGAATGAGGTTGACCAAGGGGAGGTAGACGTCTGATACCTCATGAAGTTGGATCTTATCATTGAAACTTTTGATGGAATTGAGTTCACTTTGAGTCAAGGGGATGATGGTTTTACGGTGAAGTTGCTGCCAGGTGGCTCGATCGATTTCTTCAAAATTTAAAAATTCATGTTTCATTTTGTTATCCTTGTTGTTGTGAGATGGTAAGAGTTAGAAAAACTCAATTGATTCAGATCAGTATACCTCTATCATTTTACCATTCATTCTAACATAGAATGTAAATTAAGTAAAACAAATTGAAAACGTTTTAATACTATGGTATAATGTAAGTATGTCTACAATGTATTTCGAAAATAATCCAGATTTAGCACATGATATTCATGAACTCCGTGTCCGTTTATTAGATACCTACATGACATTCTTGACAGATGCAGGTGTATTTAGTAAGAAAATGGTTGATTATGGAAGTCAGGTGCTTTTACAATCCCTGGAATTAGAAACTGGGAAGACCCTCTTGGATGTTGGCTGTGGCTATGGTCCACTTGGATTAACCTTGGCAAAGGTCTTTAATGTTGATGTGACCTTGATTGATATCAATAGCAGAGCGCTTGAGTTGGCTGAAAAAAATGCTGAGAAAAACGGTGTTCCAGCAACTATCTTCCAGTCCAATATCTATGAAAATGTCAGCGGAAATTTTGATTATATTATCTCCAACCCACCTATCCGTGCTGGCAAGGAGGTGGTGCACGAAGTCATTTCAGGTGCCCATGCATACTTAGTGGACGGTGGAACCTTGACCATTGTGATTCAAAAGAAACAGGGCGCACCAAGTGCCAAGACCAAGATGGAAGAAGTGTTTGGCAATTGTCAAATAAAGAAAAAGGATAAGGGATACTATATTTTAGAAAGTGTGAAAGAATGAGAGCAGTTGATTTAATTCAGAAAAAACGAGATGGTTTGGAATTGTCTTCTGAGGAAATTAAATGGTTGATTGAGGGCTACGTGGCTGGAACAGTGCCTGACTACCAAATGTCAGCCCTGGCGATGGCCATTTACTTTAAAGGTATGTCAACGCGAGAGATTTCTGATTTAACTATGAATATGGTGGCATCAGGTGACCAGATTGACTTATCTGCTATTCCTGGTATCAAGGTAGACAAGCACTCGACTGGTGGTGTGGGTGACAAGGTAACCTTGATTTTAGCTCCTTTGGTAGCTAGTTTTGAAGTGCCAGTTGCCAAGATGAGCGGACGCGGTTTGGGTCACACAGGTGGCACTCTGGACAAATTGGAGTCCATTAAAGGGTATCAGATTGAGGTGACTCAGGAAGACTTTATCAAGCAGGTTCAGGAGACGGGAGTTGCGGTTATTGGCCAATCAGATAATTTGGTCAAGGCTGATAAGTTGCTCTATGCTCTGCGCGATGTGACAGCGACGGTGGACATTATTCCCCTGATTGCAAGCTCGGTTATGTCTAAGAAGATTGCGGCTGGTGCAGATGCCATTCTCCTTGATGTCACGGTGGGCGAAGGTGCTTTCATGAAGACAGTAGAAGAGGCGCGTGTGCTGGCTCAGACCATGGTGGACCTTGGTAAGGCTGTCGGACGTAAGACTATTGCAGTTTTGACAAATATGTCTCAGCCGGTGGGAACCAGCATTGGTAATCGCCTGGAAATCCTTGAGGCCTTGGAAATTTTACAAGGCAAGGGTAGGGAAGACGTGACAGAGTTTATCTGTGAATTGGCTCAAATCATGTTGGGACTTGCTGATGTTGAAAAGACGGTTGCGGAAGTTCGTCAGCATATTGAAAATGGAGCTGCCCTTAAGAAATTTGAGGAAATGGTTCAGGCTCAAGGAGGCGATTTAGAAGACCTCTACCGTCCGGCAAATGTTTCCCACAAGGTGGACGTATTGGCAGAGCGAGATGGCTATATTGTTGGTTTGCCAGCTCTAGAATTTGGTCTATTTGCCATGAAACTAGGAGCAGGTCGAGCGGTAAAAACAGATGAACTGGACTATGAGACTGGTATTGTTTTCCACAAAAAAGTGGGGGATGCAGTCGAAAAAGATCAGCCGATTGCAACCATCTATGCAAATGAAAATATTTCGGAAAATATGCTTACAAATTTCCAAAAAAATGTTAAAATAGATGATGTAAGTGTAAATACGAAGGAAATCATTGAAATCATTTCTTAATGTACGGAGAAAACTTATGAAATTAAATAAATATATCGACCATACCATTTTGAAACCTGAATCAACTGAGCAACAGGTTGCAAAGATTATCGAAGAGGCAAAAGAATACGACTTTGCTAGCGTCTGTGTTAATCCAACTTGGGTTGCCTACGCTGCAAAGAGGTTAGCTGGAACAGAGGTCAAGGTTTGTACAGTGATTGGTTTTCCTTTGGGAGCTAACACGCCAGCTGTCAAGGCTTTTGAGACCAAGGATGCGATTGCAAATGGTGCAGACGAGATTGATATGGTCATCAATATTGGTGCCCTCAAATCTCAGAACTATGACCTAGTATTGGAAGATATACAGGCGGTTGTGGAAGCCAGTGGCGATAAATTGGTTAAAGTCATCATCGAAACCTGTCTTTTGACCGATGAGGAAAAGGTGAAGGCTTGTCAATTGTCTCAAGAGGCCGGTGCTGATTTTGTTAAGACTTCTACTGGATTTTCTACAGGTGGTGCGACAGTGGTTGATGTTGCCTTGATGCGCCAAACAGTAGGACCAGATATGGGTGTCAAAGCATCTGGTGGTGCGCGTACCTATGAGGATGCCCTTGCCTTTATCGAAGCTGGTGCAACCCGTATTGGTGCATCTTCAGGTGTAGCGATTATGAACGGAGCTGTAGCAGATGGCGACTACTGAGTTGATAAAATTATCTGAGGAAGTGAGTAAGAAAGCCTACGTTCCCTATTCTCATTTTCCAATTGGAGCTGTCTTGGTTGCCAAGGATGGGCAAGTCTTTACAGGTGTTAACATTGAAAACGCCAGCTTTGGCTTGACCAACTGTGGCGAACGAACAGCTATTTTCAAAGCTGTTTCAGAGGGCGTCTTGGATTTTTCTGAGCTGATTGTTTATGGTCAGACAGAGAAACCAGTTTCACCATGTGGTGCTTGTCGCCAGGTCATGGCTGAATTTTTTGATAAGGATTTAAAGGTAACACTTGTTGCCAAAGATCTATCGACAGTCGAGATGACAGTCGGGGAATTACTTCCATATTCTTTTACAGACCTGAACTAGTCTGTAAGACAGTCGTTAGACTGTAGTATCATCACCGCAACGAAAGTTGCAAAAAGAATTTTTTAGGAGGGTTCAGAAATGAACAAGAAACTTGTCGGATTTGGTCTAGCTACTGTTGCAGCTCTTACATTGGCTGCCTGTGGAAGCCGTACTGCAAACAAAGAAGCAGCCTCAACAGACTCATCAGAAATATCAGTTAAGCCAATGATCGTAACAGACATCGGTGGTGTTGATGACCGTTCATTTAACCAGTCAGCTTGGGAAGGTTTGACTGCTTGGGGTGACGAAAATGGTTTGTCAAAAGGTAGCGGCTATGACTACATTCAATCACAAAGTGAATCAGACTACGTAACAAACCTTGACTCAGCTGTTGCTGGTGGTTACAACCTTGTATTCGGTATTGGTTTCGCCTTGGAAACTGCGATTGCTGAAGCAGCTCCAAATAACCCAGAAACTCACTTTGTAATCGTTGACTCAGTTGTTCCAGATCAAGAGAACGTAGTCAGCGTTGGATTTGCAGACCACCAAGCTTCTTACTTGGCAGGTGTTGCAGCTGCTAAATCTACTAAAACAAACCACGTTGGTTTCATCGGTGGTATGGAAGGTGTCGTTATCGACCGCTTTGAAGCTGGTTTCGTAGCTGGTGCTAAGTCTGTAAACCCAGACATCAAAATCACAATCGATTATGCAGGTTCATTCGGTGATGCTGCAAAAGGTCAAACAATCGCTGCTGCTCAATACGCTGCAGGTGCAGACATTATCTTCCACGCATCTGGTGGTACTGGTAATGGTGTATTTGCTGCTGCTAAAGCTGAAAACGAAACTCGTGATGAAGCAGATAAAGTTTGGGTAATCGGTGTTGACCGTGACCAATCTGCTGAAGGTGTTTACACTTCTAAAGACGGTAAAGAATCTAACTTCGTATTGGCATCAACCATCAAAGAAGTTGGTACTTCAGTTAAAGACATCACTGAAAAAGCAGTTAAAGGTGAATTCCCTGGTGGTACAGTTGTTCAATTCTCACTTGCTGACAAAGGTGTAGAATTGGCTGAAACAAACCTTTCTGAAGATGCTTCTAAAGCTGTCGCAGACGCTAAACAAGCAATCTTGGATGGTAAAGTTGAAGTTCCAGAAACACCAGAAAAATAAGCTGAATAACATTAGTTTTCCGAAGTGGCGGCCTATCGGTCGCCCTTTTCGGAGCTGAGATTTTTCTCAGTAAAGCCTATCAAATGGTGGTAGGTTTTACTGACAAAAATGGTACAATAGTTATGTGAAAACGATTTTTCGTTTAGCGATTGTAGTCAGAAAGGAAATAGATTATGACTAAGGATTATGTCATTGAGATGCGCGAAATCACCAAAATTTTTGGTGAGTTTGTTGCGAATGACCACATCAATTTGAATGTCAGACGTGGTGAAATCCATGCCCTGCTCGGTGAGAATGGTGCCGGTAAATCAACATTGATGAACATGCTGGCTGGTCTCTTGGAACCGACTAGCGGTGAAATTGTTATCAATGGTCAACCAGTTAACATTGATTCACCTTCTAGGGCAGCCCACTTGGGTATCGGGATGGTTCACCAGCACTTTATGTTGGTGGATGCCTTTACAGTTGCGGAAAATATTATCCTCGGTAGTGAGACAACCAAGGGCGGTGTGATTGACCTCAAGAAGGCTATTGTTGAGATTAAAGAGCTTTCCCAGAAATATGGTTTGGAAGTTGACCCAACTGCCAAGGTTGCGGATATTTCGGTCGGTGCTCAACAGCGTGTTGAAATCTTGAAAACTCTCTATCGCGGAGCTGACTTGCTCATTTTCGACGAACCTACGGCTGTTTTGACTCCCGCGGAAATTGCAGAGCTCTTGAAGATTATGAAGACCCTGGTTTCTGAAGGCAAATCCATCATCTTGATTACCCATAAGCTGGATGAGATTCGTGCGGTTGCTGATACGGTAACGGTTATCCGTCGTGGTAAATCAATCGAGACAGTTCCTGTCGGGGATGCAACCAACCAAGACTTGGCTGAGTGGATGGTAGGCCGTTCTGTTTCCTTTAAAACAGAGAAAATTCCTGCCAATCCAAAAGAAGTCATTTTGTCTATTAAGGATCTGGTTGTTAATGAGAACCGTGGAATTCCAGCTGTTAAGGGCTTGAATTTGGAAGTCCGTGCTGGCGAAGTCGTCGGTATCGCAGGTATCGATGGAAATGGTCAGAGTGAGCTCATTCAGGCCATTACAGGTCTCCGTAAGGTCAAATCTGGTTCTATCAAGATTAAGGGTGAAGAAGTGGTTGGTAAGACCCCTCGTAAGATTACAGAGATGCAGGTCAGCCACGTACCAGAAGACCGTCACCGCGATGGTTTGGTCCTTCCAATGACGGTAGCCGAAAATATTTCTCTACAGACCTACTACAAAGAACCCGTTTCTAAGAATGGTATTTTGAACTACAACGTTATCAATGAAAAAGCCCGTCAATTGATGCAAGAATTCGATGTTCGCGGTGCCAGTGAATTGGTTCCTGCCAAGGCACTTTCTGGTGGTAACCAGCAGAAAGCTATTATCGCTCGTGAAGTGGACCGTAATCCCGATCTCTTGATTGTTAGCCAACCGACCCGTGGTTTGGACGTTGGTGCCATTGAATACATCCGTAAGCGTCTCATTGCCGAGCGTGATAAAGGGAAAGCTGTTTTGGTTGTCAGCTTTGAATTGGATGAAATCTTGGATGTTTCAGACCGTATTGCAGTTATCCATGATGGTGTCATCCACGGTATCGTTGACCCTGCTAAGACCAACAAGCAAGAGCTCGGTGTGTTGATGGCAGGTGGTCACATTGAGAAAGGAGAAGAACATGCTTAAGAAATATCAAAATCTGATCCTTCCTTTACTTGCTGTTGTGAGCGGTCTTGTATTGGGATCAATTGTCATGTTGATTTTTGGCTATGACCCAATCTGGGGCTATGAGGAATTGTTCTACTCAGCCTTCGGTACTATCAAGTCTGTCGGTGAAATTTTCCGCGCTATGGCACCGCTGATTTTCACTGCCCTTGGTTTTGCGGTGGCGAGTCGTGCTGGTTTCTTCAACGTCGGTTTGTCAGGTCAAGCTTATGTAGGCTGGATTTTTGCAGGGTGGTTTGCCTTGGCTAATCCAGATTTACCTCGTCCAGTCTTGATTTTGGCAACGGTAATCATTGCTATGTTAGCTGGTGGTATTGCTGGAGCCATTCCTGGTGTTCTCCGTGCCTATCTGGGAACCAGTGAGGTCATCGTGACCATCATGATGAACTACATCTTACTCTATTCTGGGAACTACATTATCCGTGATATTTTCTCAGATGATTTGATGAAAAATACGGACTCGTCTATCAACGTTTCGGCCAATGCTTCCTATCAAACAGAATGGTTGCGGGCTTTGACAGACAATTCGCGTATGAATATCGGTATCTTCTTTGCCATTATCGCTGTTATTGTTATCTGGTTCCTCTTGACCAAGACGACACTTGGTTTTGAAATCCGTTCGGTTGGTATCAACCCGACAGCGTCTGATTATGCAGGTATGTCGGCAAAACGGACTATCATCTTGTCTATGATTATTTCAGGTGCACTTGCTGGCCTGGGTGGAGCTATCCAAGGTTTGGGTACCTTCCAAAATGTCTATATTCAAAGTGGTAACCTGGATATTGGTTTCAACGGTATGTCTGTTGCTCTTCTAGCAACTAACTCACCGCTTGGTATTCCATTTGCGGCCTTCCTCTTCGGTGCCCTATCTGTAGGTGCTCCAGGTATGGTTCGTGCTCAGATTCCACCAGAATTGATCAACGTTGTAACAGCGTCTATCATCTTCTTCATCGGTGTGAAATTTATCTTTGAGCAGTTACTCAACTCAAAAAAGAAAGCGAAAGGGGTAAAATAAGATGAACTTGACTATTTTAACGCTACTCATTTCGCAAATGCTGATTTATTCAGCGCCATTGATTTTCACCAGTCTAGGTGGTGTGTTCTCTGAGCGTGGTGGTATTGTCAACGTCGGTCTGGAAGGGATCATGGTTATTGGTGCCTTTGCTGGAGTTGTCTTCAATATTGAATTTGCTGAGACCTTTGGTAAAGCTACCCCACTATTAGCAGTGATTGTTGGTGGTTTGGCTGGAGTTATCTTTGCAGCAATCCATGCCATGGCGACCATTAACTTCCGCGCGGACCACGTCGTGTCAGGTACGGTACTCAACCTCTTAGCACCAGCTCTCGGTGTCTTCCTGGTTAAGGTTATTTACAATAAAGGTCAGACAGATAGTATTCGTCAATCATTTGGTAAATTTTCCTTCCCAGTGTTGGCAGATATTCCGGTCTTGGGGGACCTCTTCTTCAAGAACACCAGTTTGATGGGCTATGTCGCGATTGCAACAGCCTTCCTATCTTGGTTTATCCTGTATAAAACGAAATTCGGTTTGCGTCTCCGTTCAGTTGGTGAGCACCCACAAGCGGCTGATACACTGGGTATTAACGTTTATGTTATGCGTTACGCGGGTGTATTGATTGCCGGTTTCCTTGGCGGTGTTGGAGGAGCAGTAAGTGCTCAATCGGTAAACATCAACTTTTCAGCGACAACCATCGTTGGTTCAGGTTTCATTGCCCTGGCCGCTGTTATCTTTGGTAAATGGAATCCGCTTGGTGCTATGTTAGCCAGTCTCTTCTTTGGTTTGTCACAAAGTTTGGCGGTTATCGGTAGCCAGTTGCCAGGCTTGAAAGATATTCCGACCGTTTACCTACAAATTGCACCTTACTTGATTACCGTTATTGCCCTATCTGCCTTCTTTGGTAAAGCTGTGGCACCAAAAGCCGATGGTATCAACTATATCAAATCAAAATAGCTATACAAAGAACCCTCAGTATTTGTTGAGGGTTCTGCCTTTTGAAAGGAGATTTATGCGTCGGTTAGTATTAAATATTGCCATGAGTTTAGACGGCTACATCGCCAGAACGGATGGTTCTTACGATTGGATACAAGGGCATAGAACAACTGACTATGATACGAGCCTGCAGTTTGATAATGAAGCTTTTTTCAAATCGTGTGATACGGTTATTATGGGCAGAAAATCACTAGAAGATTGTCCTCTGGAAATGATTGCCGGATATGAGGAGAAGGAGTTTATCATTGCTAGTCGCCATCAACAGCCCAGCTATGACAATGTCCGCTTTGTTTCAAATATTGTTGATGTAATCAAAAAGTTGAAAGGAGAAGATGGTTCAGATATCTGGTTGTTTGGTGGCGCTCAACTCGTTCAAATTTGTCTTAAGGAAAGATTGATTGATCATTTTATTATCGGGATTATACCAACTATTTTAGGAAATGGCATTCGTCTCTTTGATTTTTTAGCAGAAGAGCAGACATTGACTTTGGTCGAATCAACTGTGACAGATGGCATCGCCATGCTCCGCTATGATGTGCGAGATAAATAAAAGATGAGCTAAATCAACTCATCTTTTTTATCTTAGTTTTTGATTGCAGCTGCGATTTCAGGGTTAGCAAATGCGTCGTCCATGATATCTTTCAACTGTTTTGCAGAAGCTTGCATTTTTTGCAATTCAGCTTCGTTCAATGGGATGTTTACTGGACGAACGATACCATGTGCGCCGATGATAGCTGGTTGACCGATGAAGACATCTTCAACACCTTCGTATTGACCAGCTTGGTAAACTGACAATGGAAGTACAGCATTTTCATCATCAAAGATTGCTTTAGTGATACGGGCAAGAGCAACACCGATACCGTAGTAAGTAGCACCTTTTTTGTTGATGATTGAGTAAGCAGCATCACGAACGGATACAAACAAGTCAACAAGACCTTGCTCATCGATATCGCGGTTGTCTTGCAACCAGTCGTACAATTTCACACCAGCAACGTTAGCGTGTGACCACACAGCGAACTCAGAGTCACCGTGCTCACCCATGATGTAGGCGTGGACGGAACGAGCGTCGATACCAATCTTATCAGCCAAGGCTTGACGGAAACGAGCTGAGTCAAGTGAAGTACCTGAACCGATAACGCGCTCTTTAGGGAAGCCTGAGAATTTCCAAGTTGAGTAAGTCAAGATATCAACTGGGTTAGCAGCGACGAGGAAGATACCGTCGAAACCAGACTTAACGATTTCAGAAACGATTTGTTGGTTGATACGGAGGTTTTTCTCTACCAATTCAAGGCGAGTTTCACCTGGTTTTTGTGGCAAACCTGCTGTCAAGACAACAAGGTCAGCATCGTGAGCATCAGAGTACTCAGCAGAATAAATTTTCTTTGGTGAAGTGAAGGCCAAAGCGTGGCTCAAATCTTCCGCGTCACCTTGTGTACGGTCCTTATTGATATCAATGATACCCAATTCTTGACCAATACCTTGGTTGACAAGGGCATAAGCATAAGCTGAACCTACGGCACCATCACCGACAAGGATCACTTTTTTGTGTTGTTTAGTTGCAGTCATCTTCTAAACATCTCCTTAGTTTTATTTAGGGGGCATGTTGTCCCCTGACCACATTCCATTCTAGCACTTTTCCTGTGGTTTGTCACTTGGAAATAGGGACTTGAAAATGTTTACATAGCAATTCCCAAGTCAGAAAAGAGCCCCAGAATATGGTATAATAGTAGTAAGAATGCAGTTGAAATGAGGCATAGAATGCAAGATAAAAACTTAGTGACGGTGAATCTGACCAACGAAATGAAAAGCTCATTCATTGACTATGCGATGAGTGTCATTGTTTCTCGTGCACTGCCAGATGTGCGTGACGGTCTTAAGCCGGTTCATCGCCGTATTTTGTATGGAATGAATGAATTGGGAATCACTCCTGACAAGCCCCATAAGAAATCTGCCCGTATCACGGGTGATGTTATGGGTAAATACCATCCGCATGGGGATGCTGCCATCTATGAGGCCATGGTCCGTATGGCCCAGTGGTGGAGCTATCGTCACATGCTGGTTGATGGTCACGGGAACTTTGGTTCCATGGACGGGGACGGTGCCGCTGCCCAGCGTTACACTGAAGCTCGGATGAGCAAGATTGCGCTAGAAATGCTGCGCGATATTAACAAAAATACCGTTAATTTCGCGGACAACTATGATTCCAGCGAGCGTGAGCCAGAGGTATTGCCAGCACGATTCCCCAACCTTTTGGTCAACGGGACGACAGGTATCGCCGTTGGTATGGCGACCAATATTCCGCCGCATAATCTGGGTGAAACCATTGATGCGGTCAAGCTGGTTATGGACAATCCAGAAGTCACCACTCGTGAAATTATGGAGGTTTTACCGGGGCCTGACTTTCCAACGGGAGCCCTGGTTATGGGTAAATCAGGTATTCACCGTGCTTATGAGACTGGTAAGGGATCGATTACCCTGCGCTCGCGCACGGAGATTGAAGAATATGGCAATGGCCGTGAGCGGATTGTCGTAACGGAATTTCCTTACATGGTCAACAAATCCAAGGTTCAAGAACATATCGTTCGCTTGGTGCAGGAAAAACGGATTGAGGGTATTACCGCGGTCCGTGATGAGTCCAACCGTGAGGGTGTTCGTTTCGTCATTGAGGTGCGTCGTGATGCCTCTGCTAACGTGATTTTGAACAATCTCTTCAAGCAGACCCAGCTCCAAACCAACTTTAGTTTCAACATGTTGGCTATTCAAAATGGTGTTCCGAAAATCCTTTCTGTTCGTCAGATTTTGGAATCCTATATCGAGCATCAAAAAGAAGTAGTAACCCGTCGGACCCAGTTTGACAAGGAGAAGGCTGAGGCACGTGCCCATATTTTAGAAGGCTTGCTGATTGCGCTGGATCATATTGACGAGGTTATTCGTATCATCCGCAATTCGGAAACGGATGCTATTGCCCAAGCAGAATTGATGGCCAAATTCAATCTTTCAGAGCGTCAGAGCCAGGCTATTCTGGATATGCGTCTCCGTCGTCTGACAGGATTGGAACGTGATAAGATTCAGTCTGAATATGATGAATTGATAGCTTTGATTGCTGATTTGGCGGATATTTTGGCCAAGCCAGAGCGTGTGATTCTCATCATCAAGGAAGAGCTGGACGAAGTGAAGCGCAAGTATGCGGATGAACGTCGGACAGAATTGATGGTCGGTGAGGTCTTGTCACTAGAAGACGAGGACTTGATTGAAGAGGCAGATGTCTTGATTACCTTGTCAAACCAGGGCTATATCAAGCGTTTGGCCCAGGATGAATTCCACGCTCAGAAACGTGGTGGACGCGGTGTTCAGGGGACAGGTGTCAAGGACGACGACTTTGTCCGTGAACTGGTGTCAACCAGCACCCATGACCGTCTGCTCTTCTTTACCAACAAAGGCCGTGTTTACCGTCTGAAAGGTTACGAAATTCCTGAATACGGTCGGACTGCCAAGGGCTTGCCAGTGGTCAATCTCCTCAAACTGGAGGAAAATGAGTCCATCCAGACCATTATCAATGTGACCAAGGAGCAGGAAGATGGCCATTATCTCTTCTTTGCGACCCGTCAGGGGATTGTCAAACGTACCAGCGTGTCCGAATTTGGCAATATCCGTCAAAATGGTCTCAAGGCTTTGAATTTGAAAGAAGATGATGAACTCATCAATGTTTTCTTGACAGATGGTCAGGCAGACGTCATTATGGGAACCAAGTTTGGCTATACTGTACGTTTTACGGAGACAGCTGTCCGCGGTATGAGCCGTATTGCAACGGGTGTCAAAGGGATTACCCTGCGAGACGGTGACCAGGTGGTCGGAGCGACCATGATTTCCGATGACCAGGAAGTTCTGGTGCTATCCGAGAAGGGCTTTGGCAAACGGACGCCTGCGAGTGAGTATCCGACAAAAGGTCGTGGTGGTAAGGGAATTATCACCATGAAAGTGGCAGAAAAGAATGGTCCATTGGCTGGATTGATTACGGTGTCAGGTACTGAGGACATCATGGTGATTACAGATACAGGTGTCATTATTCGGACCAGCGTTGCCAATATTTCGCAAACAGGTCGTTCGACTATGGGTGTCAAGGTAATGAAACTGGATCAGGAAGCGAAAATCATGACCTTTGCACTGGTTGATGCCGCAGAAGGCGAAGAAAATACGGAAGAAGAGGATAAGTAATGACAAAGGATAAGAAAAGGAAAGCAAGACGGGGGTCATGGTTGAGAAATCTTGCAGTGGGTCTCCTAATGCTCATCTCGCTAGCCTTGATTTTCAACACATCTATCCGCAATATGATGATTGCCTGGAACAGTAATAAGTATCAGGTAACCAAAGTATCCAAGGAAGAAATTGCTAGCAATAAAGAGGTGGACACTACATTTGATTTTGCTCAAGTAGAATCTATCTCTACGGAAGCTGTTATGAAGGCCCAGTGGGAAGCGCAGCAGCTGCCAGTTATTGGAGGGATTGCTATCCCAGATTTGAAGATTAACCTGCCAATTTTCAAAGGTCTTTCAAACGTTGCCCTCATGTATGGAGCGGGCACTATGAAAGAAACGCAAGAAATGGGTAAAGGCAACTATTCGCTAGCCAGCCACCATATTTTTGGTATGGCTGGAGCCAGTGAAACTCTCTTTTCTCCTCTTGAAAATGCCAAAGAGGGGATGAAGATTTATTTGACTGACAAGGAAAACGTCTATGTTTATAACGTGAAAAGTGTTCAGTCAGTGACGCCTGATAGTGTCTATGTCATCGATGATGTTGAAGGGCAAAATGAGATTACGCTGGTTACCTGTGAAGACTTGGCTGCCACCATGCGGACCATTGTTAAGGGGGACTTAGAAGAAGTGATTCCTTATGACCAGGCTGATGGTGAAACACTCAAATACTTTGAACAAACATATAATCAGGTTCAACTATAAATTGATTTGTCAAAAGGGTAGAATTTCTATCCTTTTTTCAATTTTTTTACGAACAGATAGGTGAGGAGGATTTTATGTATCAAATTGATTTTAAGGAAGAAGCACTGATGCCCCGTGAACGCTTGTTAGAATTGGGGCCGGAACGCCTGAGTAACCAGGAACTCCTGGCTATTTTCATCCGTACGGGTACAAAAAAGGAGCCGGTTTCTATCTTGTCCAACAATCTACACAATCAGCTGGAAAATCTGGCGGCTCTAAGGGATTTGTCTATTGAGGAATTGCAGAGCTTGACTGGGATTGGTCGGGTCAAGGCGATTGAGATAAAGGCCATGATTGAGCTTGGTAAGCGCATCAATCAGTCTGAGATTTTGCTCAACGATCGTATTTTGGGTAGTGAAAAACTGGGGCGTAAAATGATTCAGGAGATTGGACAGCAGAAGCAGGAGCATCTGGTCGCCCTCTATCTCAACACTCAGAATCAGGTCATCCACCAAAAAACAGTCTTTATCGGCAGTGTCAATCGCAGTATTGCAGAGCCCAGGGAGATTTTGCACTATGCAGTCAAGTGTATGGCGACCTCGATTATCATCGTTCACAATCATCCGTCAGGCTCTGTACAGCCGAGTAAAAACGATTTGCTCTTTACTGAAAATTTGAAGAATTCTTGTGAGACTTTGGGTCTGGTTCTCTTGGATCATCTGATTGTCGGGCAGAAGGACTATTATTCTTTCAGGGAAGAGAGTGAATTATTTTAGTATCAAAAAACAGGGCTAGTCGAAACTAACCCTGTTTTGCTCTCTTATTCGCCTTTTCTCATAAAATACAGGAGTGTTTGCAGTTCGCTAGTCAAATCCACATATTGGACAACCACATCTTTTGGTACAGAGAGGTTAACTGGTGAGAAACTGAGGATTCCTTTGACACCGGACTCAACGAGCACATCAGCTACTTCCTGGGCTTTAACACTTGGGACGGTTAAGATGGCAGTTTTTGAATCAGCCTCGGCAATCCGTTCCTTCAATTCAGAAATGGCATAGATTGGAATAGATTCATCAACTGTGCCCACAGCTGGATTATCATCTGCTTCAAAAGCCATAACAATCTTCATTTTGTTTCGCTCGTGGAACTTATAGTGGAGTAGGGCACGTCCCATGTTACCAACCCCTATGAGCATAACGTTGGTGATGGAATTGTCATTTAAAATTTCAGCAAAAAATTCCATCAATTTTTGGACGTCATAGCCAAAACCACGGCGACCTAGTTCACCGAAATAAGAAAAATCACGGCGGACAGTTGCAGAGTCAATTCCGATAGCTTCTGCAATATCTTTTGAGCTGGCCTTGTCAATATTGCTAGCGTGGAATCGCTTGAAAATGCGGTAATATAAGGAAAGTCGCTTGGCCGTGGCCCGGGGGATGTCAGTGTTTTTAATGTTCTTCACTCTTTTCTCCTTCTAGCTGTAGGACACCGGTTACTGGTCAAATAGATTTCACAATCTTTTGTAAATCGTATCAAAACTTTGCAAGGGATTGCAAAATCGATAACATCACTATCAGCTTGTTTGTTAGTTCACTTCTTTCTTCTATTTTAGTCTATGTTTGTGAAAAAATCAACAGATTGATTTGAAAAAAAGACCAAACAACTTGGTCTTTCTACAGGGTTTGAAAATAGCGATAGAGGTCTCCGACGGTGCCTTGGAAGTCAAGAGCTTGTCCGTCCTTGAGAATGCGGGTAACAGGGTAATAATCTGGTAGGGTGACACAGCCTGCAAAGGCCAATTTAGCCTCATCCAGATTATCAAATTGTTGAACCCGTTCTAGTTTGTAGGCATCAGTGTAGTAGATTTCAATCATCTTAGGCCTCTTTTGTAAATATATCTCGGTCGACCAGGCTATCCATGAGGAAGTAGAATTTTTCCTGAATAACTGGATTGCTACCTGGTTTGAAAATGTTAATCAAACGAAGACCAGACTTGTCTGTGATGTTGATTTTGAAACCAGTCAAATCTTGGTTGATGATAATTTTTAAGAGGAAACCTTGCCCAGAATTGGGAACTTCTTCTAGTAGGCGTTCCAGCTGATAGTGGCCAGCCTTGGTTTGCTCAAAGGTATTGTCACGCAGGGTGTATTTTTTGATACCTGAGCTGATATGATAGGTAAAGTTACAATCTTTTAAACGTACAGTTTTTTCAAATACCATTTTATCCTCCTATTATCTTGTGTAATTCAGTGATGAGTGCATCAATATCAGCAGTCGAATTGCTTTCTGAGAAACTGATGCGGATGGATTCTTTCAGTCGTGGAGAATCTTTTCCATACATAGCCTCAAGGACATGACTGTTTTGTACAACACCTGCTGTGCAGGCAGAACCACTTGAAACTGCGATTCCGGCTAGATCTAGGCGCATGAGTACCTGCTCATTGAGTTGACCAGGAAAGCCAAGATTGATGATATGAGGAAGGTGGTCGCCAGTTTGATTGATGTAGTAGTCGGTGTCGGCCAGGTGGTGGATGAGGTGTTCTTTTAGGGAAGTGATGTATTGAAGATCTTGGTCCCTTTTAGCAGTTTGCTCTTTGAGGGCTGTGGCCATCGCTGCAATGGCAGGGAGGTTTTCTGTTCCTGCACGATGTTGATTTTCTTGCTTACCGCCATGTATGAGTGCATCAAATTTAGGCAATCTTGAATAGAGGAAACCAATACCTTTTGGGCCATGAAATTTATGGGCAGCAGCAGATAGGAAATCAATTCCCAGTTCTTCAGGCTGGACAGGCAATTTTCCCATGACCTGAACTGCATCAACATGGAAAACTGCCTGGTGGTCTGCTAGTAACTGTCCAATTTCTTGGATAGGGAGCAGTTGGCCAGTTTCATTATTGGCAAACATGGTGCTAACCAGAATGGTGTCTGGTCTAAGTGCATCCTTGATCTGCTGGGCTGTGATGATTTGGTCGATTGGCTGGATATAGGTCACTTCAAAGCCAAAGCGTTCCTCCAGATACTGCATGGTATGGAGGACTGCATGGTGTTCAATGGCAGTAGTGATAAGGTGCTTGCCCTTGTCTTGATGGGCCAGAGCATAGCCTTGAATGGCTAAATTATTGGCCTCAGAGCCTCCAGATGTGAAGATTAAGTTATCAGGACGGACCGACAAGATATCAGCTATATCCTGTCGTGCCTGTCTGAGAACCTGATTAGCCTTGCGACCAGCACCGTGGATGCTAGACGGATTGCCATAGATGTCTGCAGCGACTTCCGTCATCCGTTCTAGGGCAGCCGGTGACAGGGCAGTCGTAGCTGCATTATCTAAATAAATCAAGTGTAACTCCTAGTTTTATTTAAGTGGGCTGTTAAATTTGAAAAGAGGGCTCAATGGCTGGTGTTCTTGAATGCGGTGGATAGCGTCAGCAATCAAGTCGCTAGCCGTAATGAAAGCAATATTATTAGGATGTTGTTCCTTGCTGGCTACAGAGTCTGTGACCAAAATTTCCTTGATAGGAGAGTTGTCCAAGAGTTCCGCAGCAGTCCCAGCGAAAAGTCCATGACTGGCAACGGCGAAAATTTCAGTTGCACCACCGTCTTGAACAATTTTGGATGCTTGAGAGAAAGTGCGACCTGTATTTAGAATATCGTCGACCAGGATGGCTTTCTTCCCAGCAACATCACCGATGATATAGCCTTCGGCACGTTCCGAATCGTCTTGGGCGTAGTCAATGATAGCAATCGGTGCATTCAAAAATTCTGCGATGTTACGAGCACGCTTGATTCCTGAATTTTTGGGACTAACGATGACCACATCGTCGTTGCAGAGGCCTTTTTCCATGTAGTAGGACGCAAAGAGTGGCTCTGTCAGGAGATTATCCACTGGAATATCAAAGAAACCTTGAATCTGTGATGCGTGGAGGTCCAGGGTCAGAACGCGGTCGACACCGGCTTTTACCAACATATTTGCTACTAGTTTAGCAGTGATTGGTTCGCGTGGAGAGGCTGTGCGGTCTTGACGAGCGTAGCCAAAATACGGCATGACAGCGGTAATGGTGTTGGCAGAGGCACGCTTACAAGCGTCAATCATAATCAAGAGTTCCCACAAGTGATTGTTGACTGGGTAGCTAGTTGATTGGATGATATAGACATCAACACCACGGACTGATTCCTCAATGTTAATCTGGATTTCACCGTCAGAAAATTGACGTGAAGACATTTTTCCAAGAGGAATACCGGCTGATTCTGCAATTTTTTCAGCGATATCACGGTTACTGTTGAGCGAGAATAATTTAATGTTATGTTCACCAAGTGGTTGTACCATTTTGACTAACTCCTTTTTATAACCCTACTTTTTCATAAAAGCAATGAAACATAGATAGATTTATTTTACCAAAAAAACGGACAATTTTCAGTAGTAAAGTCAAAAATCAGCCTTATTGGGCTGATTTTATCTGGGCTGCGGTGCGGGCGACCTTGCTGCTGGCGTATTTGAATTGGATGGATTGTTTTTTTAAGTAGTCGTCAAAGAGGATTTTGCCTTCTTCGGCATCGGCCACTTCAACCTCTAGTTCATAATCATGGATGCCGGCATAGTCATTTTCATCCAGGGCCATGAGACCGATAGAGGTCACTTTTTCATAGCGTTTGGTGGTCAAGCTACCCCAGACGGCTAGGTTATCAAGAGGGACATCGGTGGCTGAAATGATGTCAGTAATCTGTCCTTTTGGCAGTTGAAAATTGGTCAGCAATTGTCGTGCAGTATCGATGTCTAGAGCTTGATTGTATTCCTGATTGCCAATCTCCTGGGGAATTTTTAGGGTCAGCTCTGCCATGTCCTCAAAGGTCCGAATACGGAGGGAAAATCGGTTGCTTTTCATATCTAAATCCGGCGTGTCTATGTAGTGATTGGTCTGCATGACAGGCTGGATATCTGCGAAATCGGGTAGCAGTCGAAGATACTCAGATTTGGTTAATAATGTTTTGTACTCAATTTCCAGATGGTTTTTCATACTGTAAACCCCTTTCATATGGTATAATAATCTTTGTGTTATTCTAATACAATTTATAGGATTTGACAAGAAAGGAGCCGTATGGAGTTTAATTGGGAAGAATTTTTAGACCCCTATATTCAGACTGTCGGGGAGTTGAAAATTAAGCTGCGTGGTATTCGAAAGCAGTACCGCAAGTTTAACCGCCATTCTCCCATTGAATTTGTGACGGGGCGGGTCAAGCCTATCGAGTCTATTCAGGAAAAGATGGCTCTGCGGCATATCAAGCTAGAAAATCTGGCCCAGGACATGCAGGACATTGCCGGTCTGAGGATCATGGTCCAGTTTGTGGATGACATTGAGGAGGTCTTGGCTATTTTGCGTAAGCGCAAGGACATGCAGATTGTCCATGAGCGGGACTATATCAAGCACATGAAAGCATCGGGCTATCGTTCCTATCATGTGGTCGTTGAGTATCCGGTGGATACGATCAATGGCAGCAAGACCGTCCTAGCAGAAATCCAGATTCGAACACTTTCTATGAACTTTTGGGCGACTATTGAACATTCGCTTAATTACAAGTATAAGGGAAATTTCCCTGAGGAAATCAAGAAACGGCTGGAAATTACAGCCAAGATTGCCTACGAACTAGACGAGGAGATGCGTAAAATCCGCAACGACATTCAGGAGGCTCAGGCTCTTTTTGACCCTGCCCACCGCAAGTTGAATGACGGTGTCGGAAATAGTGATGATTCAGATGAAGAATACAGATAGAAAAAAAATCGCTCTGCTCGCCAGCCGAAATCCCAAGAGTGAAGCGGTGTCCAAGGAACTTTGGACCAAGCTCAAAGAGGCGAATTTTATCCTCACACCCAAGAATCCAGATATTGTCATTTCCATTGGTGGAGATGGCATGCTCCTGTCGGCCTTTCATAAGTATGAGAAACTCATCGATAGGGTCCGCTTTGTCGGTATTCATACGGGGCATCTGGGTTTTTACACGGATTATCGGGATTTTGAAGTGGACAAGCTAGTAGAGAATTTGAAGTTGGACAGGGGAGCTCGTGTTTCCTATCCCATTCTTAATGTCAAGGTCAAACTCAATGATGGCCGGGTAATCACGGCGCGTGCCCTCAATGAGGCGACTATCAAGCGCCTGACCAAGACCATGGTGGCTGATATTATCATCAACCATGTTCCCTTCGAGCGTTTTCGTGGGGATGGCATATCGGTATCGACACCGACTGGCTCAACGGCCTACAATAAGTCGCTGGGGGGCGCTGTCCTTCATCCGACTATTGAGGCTCTGCAGATTGCAGAAGTGGCCAGTCTGAACAATCGGGTCTACCGGACGCTGGGGTCATCAGTCGTAGTACCGAAAAAGGACAAGATTGTTATCGAGCCCCAGCATGATGACCGCTATTCTATTGCAGTGGACAATAAGACCTATGTCTACGACAATATTAAGAGCATTGAATACCAGATTGACAATAGTAAAATCCATTTTGTCGCATCGCCCAGCCATACTAGCTTTTGGAATCGGGTCAAAGATGCCTTTATCGGCGAGGTGGAGTAATGCGGTTTGAATTTATAGCCGACCAGCACACCAAAATCAAGACCTTCCTGAAGAAACATGGGGTGTCCAAGGGATTGCTGGCTAAAATCAAGTACACTGGTGGTGCTATTTTGGTTAACGACCAGCCACAGAAAGCTACTTACTTGCTTGATATTGGCGATAGAGTTACAATTGATATACCAGCTGAAGCGGATTTGACAGGTAGTTTGGAACCTATTTCCTTTCCCCTGGACATTGTCTACGAGGATGACCATTTTTTAGCTATCAATAAGCCGGTTGGCTATGCCTCCATTCCTAGCAGTCTTCATTCGTCGACCATTGCCAACTTTGTCAAGGGTTACTTGGTCGAGCAGGACTATGAAAACAAGCAGGTCCACATAGTGACTCGTCTGGATAGGGATACGTCTGGGGTCATGCTCTTTGCTAAGCACGGCTATGCCCATGCTAGATTGGACAAGCAATTGCAGGCAAAGCTTATCCATAAGCGCTACTATGCTCTGGTCAAGGGTGAGGGGAAGCTGGATGCAGAAGGGGAGATTATCGCTCCTATCGGCAGACCGGCTGATAGCATCATTACTCGAATTGTGACCAAGGAGGGCAAGTATTCCCACACTTCCTATAAGGTGGTCCAGTCCTGGGGAGACATTCACCTGGTGGACATTCAGTTGCACACTGGTCGAACCCACCAGATTCGTGTTCATTTTTCCCACATTGGATTTCCTTTGCTAGGGGATGATATGTATGGTGGCAGTTTAGAATGTGGTATTCAACGTCAGGCCTTGCATTGTCACAATTTGGCTTTTGACAATCCTTTCTCAGCTCAAAGGATTGACTTGGAAGCTCCACTTCCAGACGATTTTCAGGCTGTTATTACATCGTTAACTAATAAATAATATTTAAAAGGAGAATTTAAATGGAAATTCGGAATTTATTTGGTGAAATGAAGCAAAAAATCGTAGGTAAAAAACTACGTATCGTTTTCCCAGAAGGTACAGATGAGCGCGTCGTGCGTGCAGCAGCTCGTTTGAAATTTGAAGGTTTGGTAGAGCCTATCATCCTTGGTGTGCCGGAAGATGTTCATACTTTGTTGACAGACTTTGGTTTCTCAAACCCTGGAATCACAGTTATTGATCCTAACAATTACGCAAACTTCGATGCCATGAAGCATGAATTTGTTACTCTTCGTAAAGGTAAAGTTGATGAAGAACAGGCCGATGAAATTTTGCGTGATGTCAACTACTTTGGTGTGATGTTGGTGCAAATGGGATTAGCAGAAGGGATGGTTTCTGGTGCGATCCACTCAACAGCAGATACTGTACGTCCTGCCCTTCAAATTATTAAGACAAAACCAGGTGTAAAACGTACTTCAGGTGTCTTCTTGATGGTTAAAGACCAGCACAAGTTTGTCTTTGGAGACTGTGCAATTAACATTGAACCAGACGCAGAAACCTTGGCTGAGATTGCAATCCAATCAGCAGAAACGGCTAAGACATTTGGAATCGATCCAAAAGTGGCTATGATTTCATACTCAACAAAAGGGTCAGGTTCAGGTCCACGTGTTGATAAGGTAGTGGAAGCAACTCGCTTGGCTCAGGAACTTCGTCCAGATCTATTGATTGATGGAGAATTGCAGATGGATGCTGCCCTGGTTCCAGATACAGCTCGTTTGAAAGCACCTGGAAGTCCAGTAGCAGGTCAAGCCAATGTCTTTGTCTTCCCGGCTATTGAAGCAGGCAACATTACTTACAAAGTAGTTGAACGTCTTGGTGGTTACGAAGCGGTAGGTCCTGTCTTGCAAGGTTTGAATAAACCAGTAAATGACCTGTCTCGCGGTTGTAGTTCAGAAGACGTCTACAAACTTGGTATTATCACAGCAGCTCAGGCTGTAGACGCTTTATAAGCTTATGACATTTATCCTACGATATGTCAGGGATTACCTGAAAGAAGTTACGCTGGCTCCTCTCTTCAAACTGTTGGAGGCCTGCTTTGAACTCCTTGTTCCCTTGGCTATTGCCCATATCGTTGATACTATTATTCCACATGGCAATCAGGGAGACCTGGTTGCTATGCTTTTACTCCTGACAGGGTTGGCAATTGTGGGAGTTCTAGTATCTATTTTAGGGCAATATTATTCAGCCAAGGCAGCAGTTGGGGTGACCAAGCAGTTGACAGAGGACCTGTTTGAAAAAGTCTTATCTTTGCCGCAAGCTAGTCAGGATACTTTGTCCCGCTCATCAATTTTGACGCGCTTGACCAGTGATACCTTGCAGATTCAAGCAGGAATCAATATTTTCTTGCGCCTGTTTCTACGGGCTCCGATTGTGGTCTTTGGTGCTCTCTTCATGGCCTTCTATATCAGTCCTAGCCTTTCTCTCTATTTTCTGGGGATGATTGCTATTTTGCTGGTGATTGTGGCAGGTATTACGGCGGCTGTCAGTCGCTATCTCTTATCGATTCGTAGAGATTTGGACAGCTTGGTAGGGCAGGTGCGTGAAACGGTTACGGGCTGGCGGGTCATTCGTGCCTTTGGCCAGGTAGCGAGAGAAGTTGCTCATTTTCAAGCACTCAATCTGGCCTATAAAAATAGACAGTTACAGGCTGGTTACTGGTCTAGCCTGCTGTCGCCACTGACTTTTCTGGTGGTTAATGCGACCTTGATGATTTTGATTTGGCAAGGAAATCTAGCCATTTCTAACAATCTGCTAGAGCAAGGGATGCTGATTGCCCTAATCAATTATCTCTTGCAAATCTTGGCGGAGCTGGTCAAGATGGTCATGGTTGTCTCATCTATCAACCAGTCTTATATCGCTGGTCAACGGATTCAGGAAATTTTCAAGCAAGAATCCGAAGACCTGGAAGGCACTCTGCCAGTCCTGCAAGCCAATGACCCAGCTGATGTTTTTGCACTATTCAAGCTGGATTTTGCCTATCCCAATGCTGCTGAACAGGCCCTGTCAGGAATTTCTATTCAGATAAAGAAAGGCCAGTTTATCGGCATCATCGGTGGTACGGGTGCTGGTAAGACGACCTTGGTCAATCTCTTACAGGCCTTTTATCCGATGCCAGCTAATCAATTGATGTACTTTATTGATGGAAAGAGTCCTGTGAATCTCAAAACCTGGCGGGCTAATTGTGCCACCGTTGCCCAGCAGGCTCAGCTCTTTGCTGGAACAGTCCGCTCAAATCTTACCTTGGGACGGGCTGATAGTTCCGAAGAACGCATTTGGTGGGCCCTGAAGATTGCTCAGGCGGATGGATTTGTGGCAGAAAAGGGCGGTTTGGATAGTCCTGTAGCAGCCTTTGGGAAGAATTTTTCCGGTGGACAACGGCAACGGCTGACCATTGCGCGTGCTCTCTTGAAAGAAGCACCTGTTTTGATTTTGGATGATGCGACGTCGGCCCTGGACTATCTGACAGAGAGCCGTCTCCTGCAGGCTATCAAGGAGGAATTGCCTGACCAAACCTTGATTATGGTGTCTCAACGGACCAATAGCCTGAAGACGGCGGATCAAATTTTGGTGCTGGACCAGGGACAGCAGGTGGGGCTAGGTCGTCATCAAGACTTGCTAGAAAGCTCTGCTATTTACCGTGAAATTGACCAATCCCAGCATGGAGAGGAGAGCAGCCATGAAGAAAACTAGTCTGCATCAATTGACGGGACTGGTCCTAAAACAGCCCATTCGTCTGACTCTGCTCTTGCTGGCGACACTGGCTCAGGTCCTTCTGACCGTCTATCTTCCTATCCTTATCGGTCGGGCAGTCGACGCGGTCTTGGTAGCAGATAGCCAGGTCTTGCTGGAGATTCTGCTGCAGATGTTTGTCGTCATTCTGGCCAATGGCCTGGTCCAGTGGTATCTGCCCTTGGTCACCAATCGCCTGGTCTATGATATGGTGGCAGACTTGCGGGAGCAGGTCTATGTCAAATTGCACCAGTTGCCCCTTTCCTATCTGGATAGGCAGTCAACGGGGGACTTGGTTGCACGATTTTCCAGTGATAGTGAACAGCTGACTAACGGTCTTTTGATGGTCTTCAACCAGTTTTTCGCTGGAATTTTGACCATTCTCTTGACCATTTTTACCATGGCAGGTTTGGATCTTGTCATGATGCTTTTGGTTGTTGCCTTGACCCCGCTATCTCTTTTTGTGGCGCGTTTTATTGCCAAGAAGAGCTATACTTACTACAGTCGCCAGACCCAGGCGCGTGGGCAGCAAGCTCAGCTCTTAGAGGAGACCATTAGCCAGCTCAGTCTGGTGCAGGCCTTCAATGCCCAAGACCAGTTTAAGAAGCAGTTCCAGCAGGTCAATGGCGACTACGCTCATTATTTGCAGAAGGCAATATTTGCTTCGTCTACGGTTAATCCGACTACCCGATTTGTCAATGCCTTGATTTATGCGCTTTTGACAGGTCTTGGAGCACTTCGCATCATGCAGGGGACCTTTACAGTCGGCTCTCTGACCACCTTTCTCAACTATGCCAGCCAGTACAGCAAGCCTTTTAACGATATTTCTTCTGTCCTATCGGAATTGCAGAGCGCTTTAGCTTGTGCAGACAGGCTCTTTGCCCTTGTTAATCTAGCTAGCGAAGAGGATAGGGCAGAGCGGACAATTGACTCGGATCAGTTGCAGGGGGCTATTTCCTTTGAAAATGTATCTTTCTCTTATCAGCCTGAAAAATCGCTCATTGAGGACCTGACGATTGATGTTACCTCTGGTCAAAAGGTGGCTATCGTTGGTCCGACTGGCGCAGGGAAATCGACCATGATTAATCTGCTCATGCGTTTTTACGATGTCAATGCTGGCCAGATTGTCCTGGATGGTGTGCCTATTTTCCAATACAGCCGAGAGGATTTGCGGCGGCAGATTGGCATGGTTCTCCAAGAAACCTGGATAAAATCAGGAACTATCCATGAAAATATTGCCTATGGATATCCTCATGCGACTAGGGAATGGGTTATCGAGGTGGCCAAGGCAGCCAATGCGGATTTCTTTATTCGTCAATTGCCCCAAGGATATGATACTGTCCTGACAGATGGCGGCGCCTCTCTATCGCAGGGTCAACGGCAATTGCTGTCGATTGCGCGCGTTTTTGTCAAAATCCCTAAAATCTTAATTTTGGATGAGGCGACCTCGTCGATTGACACACGGACGGAGTTATTGGTTCAAGAAGCCTTTGCCAAATTGATGCAAGGACGGACCAGCTTTATCATTGCCCATCGCCTATCAACCATCCAATCAGCTGACTTGATTTTGGTCATGGTAGATGGAAAAATTGTCGAACAAGGCAATCATAGGGAATTGATGGATGCGCAAGGTTTTTATTACCAGATGCAGATGAGCCAGCAGGCTGCTGAACAGTAGGTAAGCAACATTTCATACTACAGACAGGGAGTTAGTCACAGCTAGCTCCCTTTCTTTGTGCTATACTAGAATTATGTTAGATTTGAAAGAATATGGAATTGACATGTGGTCAGAAGAGAAGATTGTCGCCTTTCGCAAGGCTCTTCTTGATTGGTATGATGAGCACAAACGAGACCTGCCTTGGCGACGAACATCGGATCCCTACGCCATTTGGGTGTCGGAGATTATGTTGCAACAGACGCGTGTGGATACGGTCATTCCTTACTATGAGCGCTTTCTCCACCATCTGCCGACCATCAGAGACTTGGCAGTGGCACCGGAAGAAGTCATTCTCAAATTGTGGGAAGGGTTGGGCTATTATTCTCGTGTCCGCAATATGCAAAAAGCGGCCCAAGAGATGGTCGAACGGTTCGATGGTTCCTTTCCCAAGACACACGCAGAAATTTCCAGTCTAAAAGGCATTGGTCCCTATACAGCTGGTGCTATTTCTAGCATTGCCTTCGGTTTGCCGGAGCCTGCGGTAGACGGCAACGTCATGCGCGTGCTCAGCCGTTTGTTTGAAGTGGATTATGACATTGGTCTCCCTGCGAATCGCAAGATTTTTCAAGCCATGATGGACATCTTGATTGACCCAGCTAGACCGGGAGACTTTAACCAAGCCCTGATGGATTTGGGTTCAGATATTGAGGCACCTGCCAATCCACGGCCAGAAGAAAGTCCCGTGAAGGACTTTAGTGCTGCCTATCTCAATGGCACAATGGACAAATATCCTATCAAGGTACCCAAGAAAAAGCCTGTCCCAGTCGCCTATCAAGGCTTTCTCATTCGCAATCAGGATAATCAATTTCTCCTTGAGAAAAATACCGACGCTGGACTCTTATCAGGATTTTGGTCTTTTCCGCTTTTGGAAAAAGGGGCTATTCAAGCCAAACAAGTTTCCTTGTTTGAAGTGGCAGAAGAGCCGGAGCAGCCTGATATGAAGCTGCGCTTTACAGAAGAATATGGTCTGACTATTGACTGGCAGGAGCAAGAATTTGAGATCGTTCAGCATATTTTCAGCCACCGCAAATGGCAGATTGAGTTGATAGAAGGAGTAGCGAGTCAGTCGGATTTACCAGCTAATCGTGAATTAAAATGGGTTTCGGTTGAAGATTTCCATACCTATCCCTTTGCCAAGCCACAGCAGAAAATGTGGGATGAATTTAACAAAAATTTTAAAAAATAAGTTTGTTTTTTGCACACAATTATTTGAATTTATTTTGAAAAAGTGTTATATTAACATTGTAGATAGAAAGATGATTTCATTTATTCTTTAGCAAACTAGCTATTGCCCCCTAAGGCAGTAACTAGAGGAAGGTCTGCTTCAGTTCCACTCATCTATTTATGATATTCTTTATTCACAACCTTATTTTCATTGGCTTGCTGCCCGTTCAAACTTGGGAAATACCGACCTGGTATTTCCAGAAAAGATCGTCAGTCATTGATTGATTTTCGGATATTATATTTAGAACACTGTAAAAAATAAAGCAATCTCCACACTTTAGACAATTGAAAATTAATAGAAAATGGGTAGCAATCGAAGCATATTAGTTTTTAATCATTAACTTCTGGAGTCGGACCTTCCTGATAATAACCACTAACCGAGTTTCAAATGAAGCTCGGTTTTTGAGTTTTTAGGTTCTTCCAACCACAAGTCATTGATTGGGTTAGTGACCGAGCAGAAGCGGTTGTGATAGTGATTGGATGAATGAATTTCTACACCAATTGTCAGAAGCTTATCAGATGACTACATTATTCTAGTCATGGACAATGCCATCTGGCATAAATCTCAGACATTGAATATCCCTGAGAATATAGAATTTACCTTTATTCCACCTTACACACCAGAGATGAACCCTATTGAGCAAGTCTGGGCCGAAATCCGCAAACGTGGTTTCAAGAATAAGATATTTAGAAGCTTGAATGAGGTTATTGATAAACTTCAAGAGGTTATTCAAAACCTATCTCCTTCTCAACTCAAATCAATTGTACGTAGAGATTGGAGTTTGGCTATTTTTGATTTTAGTTGAGTATAAATATGTCCATAGTGATGACTTTAACACGATTTCTAGCTTGTCTGGAATAGCGCAGGAAGTGATTTCTGATTGTGGCTTGTGTGCGTCCGTCAAGGATTGTAATGACCTTTAGCAAGTCAAAATCCTGAGCAATGAAACTCATTTTTCCTTTCTTGAAATCAGCTTATATTTTCAGGCAACCAATTCCAGTCGGTTTTAAATTGGAACTCATTTAGCTTGCGAATGACAGTTGAGGTGGAGACGGCAAGACGCTTAGCGATGTCTGTCATAGACTGTTTTTCAATGAGAGGTTGAGCTATTTTCTGGTGAACAATGGTTGAGATTTGGTGGTTTTTCTAGATCAGAGAGGTTTCTGTGACAGCCATTTTTCCGCAATTTTTACAGCGGAAACGGTGCTTTCTCAAGCGGATAAGCAGAGGGTATCCAGCAGATTCTAAGTAGGGAATTTTAGAGGTTTTATGGAAATCGTATTTAGTCATTTGACCATGACAAGAGTGGTATTTAGGAGCTGAATAATCCAGTTTGGCAAGAATTTCCTTGTGAGAAGTGCAGTCCTCATAATCCAAAATAGTGATGTTGGGGTCTTTCGTTCCCAGTAAGTTTGTGATACTATCCTCGCTTTATTATTTCTGGGCTCGGGGATAAACAGTCACTTCCCTGACTATTTATCTATTCCATATGATTCCTTTTTAATGATGGTTTAGACGCTTTTCATTTTAGGTCATGTGGGACTTTTTTTCTATACTCAAAAAGGCTCCATAATCTCCATAGGGGATTTACCCACTACAGTCTTATAGAGCCCAGTTTTGTGGGTGGTTTTTAGTGTGTAGTAACGGGATGTCAATTTATTCATTCAGAAAATATAGAGCGTTTTCATTTTTTGTGATATAATAATCATAGTAAAAAGTGAGGAAAAGCCAATGACAGAGATTGATTATGGAAAAGTTACCGGTCTAGTTCATTCTACCGAAAGTTTTGGTTCAGTTGATGGACCTGGTGTTCGCTTTGTGGTCTTCATGCAAGGCTGTCACATGCGTTGCCAGTATTGTCACAATCCTGATACCTGGGATTTGGTTAACCCGGCAGCAACCGAGCGTACTGCTGAGGATGTCCTAAAAGAAGCTCTGCGTTTTCGGATGTTCTGGGGCAAGGAAGGGGGGATTACGGTGTCTGGTGGTGAAGCGACCATTCAGATTGATTTCTTGATTGCTCTCTTTACCCTGGCAAAAGAAAAAGGCATCCATACGACTTTAGATACCTGTGCCCTGACCTTCCGTTCGACTGAGCGTTATTTGGAAAAATACAACCGTCTCATGGAAGTGACCGACTTGGTGCTCTTAGATATCAAGGAAATCAATCCTGACCAGCATCGTATTGTTACAGGTCATAGTAATAAAACTATTTTAGAGTGTGCTCGTTACCTATCGGATATTGGCAAGCCTGTTTGGATTCGACATGTCTTGGTTCCAGGATTGACAGACCGAGATGAGGACCTGGTTGAGTTGGGCAAATTTGTCAAAACCTTGAACAATGTCGAGCGCTTTGAAGTTCTGCCTTATCACAATTTAGGTGAATTTAAGTGGAGAGAGTTGGGGAGACCTTACCCGCTGGAGGGGACAAAACCGCCGACTAGGGCGCGTGTGGAAAATGCAAAGACCTTGATGGAGACGGAGTCTTATCAGGATTATTTGAATCGGATTAGAGGATGATTGAGAAAGATAGATTTATTCAGAACAAAGAAAACTTCGCTATATTTTCTGTGGTTAGCCTTCTTTTGATGACCTTGCTGAGTGGTTGGATTGTTTTTGATAAGATGGAATCCCCAGCTGTTGATAGTGGTCTGACACAGAAGCAGAGGACTATCAATCAAATGATGGAAGGTATGACCATGGAGGATAAGATTGGTCAATTATTTTTAGGGCATATTCCTGAGCAAGAGGCTGAACAGATTGTTGGGGCCTATTATCTAGGAGGTTATATGCTGGAATCCAAAGATGTAGAAGGTAAGTCGCTGAGTCAGCTAAAAAAAGACTTGGCAAGCTATCAAAAAGCCTCCAATATTCCCTTGCTTTTGGCTTCCAATGAGGAGGGAGGAGCTGTTAGTCAAATTAGTCCAATCTTGAAAGAACCTTTTGCATCACCGATGGAATTGTATGATGAGGGAGGTTTGGATGCTGTCCTGGAGGGAGCAAAATCCAAGGTTTCGGTTCTAAAGGATTTAGGTATTTCAGCGGGCTTTTTCCCGATTGCTGATGTTGTAACCAATCCCAGTTCACCCATTTATGAACGGACACTAGGCCAGGATGCCATGACAACATCTGACTACGTTCGTGAGGTCGTCACATTGCTCAAGGAAGAAAATTTTCTATCTACCTTGAAGCATTTCCCTGGTTCGAGTGAGACGGGTGATGCGATTACGGGGCTGGTCTATGATGACCGTCCTGTAGATGAATTGAGAAAGCAGGATTTCTTACCGTTTGAGGCAGGGATTGAAGCAGGAGCGGACTCAGTCATGGTCAGTCACATTATTCTGACTGCTGTTTCGGACCAACCGTCCTCTATATCACCTGAGGTGATGGCTATTTTACGTCAGGAGCTGGGCTTTGAAGGGGTTATTTTGACAGATGATTTTGATAAATTGGGTTTGTCAGAATTTCTTGATCAAAATGAAGCAGCCCTTCAGGCAATCGAGGCGGGGGCGGATATGATTTTGTCTTCCAACTTTACGAGTCAGATTCCCTATCTTTTGGACCAAGTAAAAAGAGGAAAACTAAGCGAGGACCGCATTGAGCAATCAGTGGAACGGATTTTGGGGATGAAATACGATTTAGGTTTGATAAAATAAAAGAGGTTAGGTATCTGTCTAACCTCTTATTTCGTTTGGTAGACCAATCGGGTCCTGATACCATCCACATCGACAAAGGCGGCAGAACTATTCATTCTTTCTATCTTTAAGTTTGCAGCAATGGCGCGATTCAAGGTTGCTTCAAAAGCTTCTGGATTGGAATAGATGACCGTATAGTAGGCAAGTCCTGGCATGCCTTCTTTTCGTGTGGCCAGCAGTTTTCCACCCCATTCGTTGACAGCTAGGTGGTGATGATAGTCGCCTGAGGCTAGCCAAGCTGCAGATGGGACGGAAAATTTATCCTCGACAGCTAGGACCTCTTGGTAAAAACGGCTAGAAGCAGCGCTTTCTCGGACAGATAGATGGACATGCCCCATGCGACTGCCAAGGGGCATCTGATAGGCTGCGTCAGCTTTTTTCCCTAAAGCATAGATCGTTTCAGCATCCATAGGCTCAGTGATGCCAACGATGCGTCCATCTGGGCGGACATCCCAAGAGTCTTGCGGGAGGTCGCGGTAAATTTCGATGCCGTTACCTTCGGTGTCGGCTAGGTAAATGGCTTCACTGTAACCGTGGTCGCTGGCGCCTTGTAGGGGAACTTTGTTGTCGATAAAGTGGCGGAAAATGGTACCTAAATCCTCTCGGCTAGGTAGGACAATGGCCAAGTGGTAAAGTCCGTAGCTGTGGCTAACTTCGCCTTTCTGCTCTGTTTGAATCAGGCGGACAAGGGAGGTCTGTCCGACACCAAGGTCAATCTGTTTAGAGTTTTCAGTCAGAACTTGGAGACCCAATACCTGCTGGTAAAATAGGCTTTGTAGTTCTAAATTGCGGACATTGAGGGCAACATGGCCCAGTTCAAATTTGTAATTGTACATGGGAATATCTAGCTTTCTCAACAAGTGCGCTATCTACGATTTGGATAAAGTGTGTAATTCTATCTTCAGCATTAAAATCGTAAATATGGACAAAGTCTGCTTGAAAGGATTTCTCAGTAAGCTTGTAGGTTCCCTTGTAGTAGCCGTAAACCATGACACGGTTTCCTGAAAAGGCGTAATCAACAGGTGTGGCACTATAATTGGTCCATTCAGAACCTAGTCTTGCATGGACGTTTTCAATCACTGCATCTGGACCGATATAGGTACCAGCATAGGGAAAGCCTGCAGCTTCTGTCCAAGAGATATCAGCAGCCAAATGGCTCTTGAAATCTTCTATTCGACCTTGAGCAGTAGCTAGATAAGTCTCTTCTAAAATATTTTTATATAATTGATTTTTTGACATAGGTATTTTCTTTTCTATTGAGCAACTGCCTCTTGGAAAATTTTTTCCAAATCGTCTACTGTGCGAACTTTATTGATAAGATTAAAGAAGTTTCCGTCTTTTTCAAGTAACAAGGTTGGGAAAGAGGTTACCCCCATTTCATAAGCCTTGATAAAGTCAGGGTGTAGACTTTCTGGTTGATTCAAGATGCTTGATAGTTCTTCCATAGCCTTTGTGGGTAACTGATAGCTACCAATTAGGCTGGTGTAACTGTCTGCTTGACTGAGGTCTAACCCATCTTCAAAAAACAATGTTTGAATGTCTAATGTCAGCGGAGCAAGCTGGTGTGGTTCAACGTAGTTTTTCAAAACGGAGTAGGCTCTAGCAGGACCAAGGGAGTCCATGATAAAGTTCGTATCCTTAAACAATTGATTGTAGTTATCGCCAAAAGACATTTGGTAATAGCTTTCGATTTGTTTATTGATGGTCTGTGCCTGCTGGAAATCAACCATTTTCTTTTTGTTATCTCCGACAAACAAGCCTCCGTTAATGACCTCTATTTCTATGTCAGGATGGTCTTGCATGAATTTTGTGAAAATGTGGTTAAAGCCGTAGGTCCAACCACAATAAGCATCGATGATGTAATATAGTTTCATATTAAATTTCTTTCATTTCGATTTCTTGGTTTTTGATTAGAATTTAGCATTGCTATTGGAAGTTTTGGAATTTTCCTCGATTGGCTCAACAAGATCCCAGAGTTCTGCAATTTTATCATCTTCAACTCGATAAAGATCATAGAAGGATGTATATTGACTTGTAGAATCTAAGCTTCTAACAAAGCTTGAGCTTGCGCTTGTAGACCGGCGATGGCTTCCTCTGACAATACCAACTGTCCAGTTCCCCATGCTTCTGGATTGACAGTTGTCCCTGTAAACTCACCAACGACTTGCATACGAACAAATGGTAGGAGAGCCTGATAGCTAGTGAACATTTGGTCATGTCCAGCATTGGCAACAGATGATACAGTAACAATTTTGTCCTGGAGAGCTGACGGGCCACGTGTTTCTGACAAGTCTAGGGCACGGCTGAGCCAGTCAATCAAGTTCTTCACAGTACCTGGAATAGCAAAGTTGTGAACTGGTGAGAAAATCCAGATAGCATCTGCAGCCATAATCGCATCGCGTGCAGCTTGGACAGCTGGCAAGACTGGTGTTTCAAGGTCTTGGTTCATAAGTGGAGTATCCTTGTAGTCAAGGTAAGTCACAGTTGCTTGACCTTCTAAGATACTTTCAGCTTGCTTTGCCATTTGGTGATTAAATGAACCTTCACGTAGTGAACCGACGATAAATAGAATGTTTTTCATGATCTTATACCTCTAACAATTTTTTCTTCCCTGCTCTCGCAGTTTATGGTATTATTGTATCAGGTACTAAAAATATTACAAGTACGATTTTTTTGAATAGTCACTATCTTTTTGTAAAGCAATGTGTAGTATTAAGGGAAAATAAAGGAGAAATTATGGCAACTTTCACACAACATACGGTTCCGGAGTGTCCTTATGTGACCACTCAGAGTGTCTTATCTGGGAAATGGAGTATCTTATTACTACATCATATCGAAGAAGGTCCCATTCGGTTTAATGAATTGCATCGTCGTTTGACTGGAATTTCCCAAGCAACCTTGACCAAGCAGTTGCGCCAGCTAGAAGATGATGGTTTAATCATTCGGAAGGTTTATGCACAGGTTCCGCCAAAAGTGGAATATGAACTGAGCGAGATTGGTCAAGAATTTAAGTTGGTTTTGGAGCAAATTGAAGTTTTTGGGGATAAGTACATCGACTTTGTCAAAGCAAAAAAATCTGAATGAGTTCGTATCTCATTCAGATTTTTGTCTTTTATAGTTCGTCATCCTTAACGGCTTCTAGCCAGCTAGCAGCAGCCTTGGCTGTACTTTCAAGGGCACCTTCCTTGAATGGTGATTGGAGGTTTGCGGCTTCAACCACTTGCAAGAAGGACTTGGTGCCACCCAAATCACAGATGCGGATGTAGTCTTCCCAAGCTGTCTCATCGTGATCCACCTGCGTGCGTTTCCAGAATTGGAGGGCGCAGACTTGGGCCAAGGTATAGTCGATGTAGTAGAATGGACTAGCAAAGATATGCCCTTGACGATACCAGAAGATACCACGGTTGAGGGCTTCTGATTCGGAATAATCACGGTCTGGCAAGTAGAGGTCTTGGAGTTTTTTCCAAGTCGCCTTGCGTTCTGCTGGTGTCATCTCTGGGTGTTCATAGACTTCGTGCTGGAAGTGATCCACTAAGACACCGTAAGGCAAGAAGAGAAGGGCACTTGCCAAGTGAGTAAATTTATATTTATCGACTTGTTCCTTGAAGAAACGGTCCATCCAAGGCCAGGTCATAAATTCCATAGACATGGAGTGGATTTCACAGGTTTCGTAGGTTGGCCAAACAACTTCTGGACTTTGAATCCAACGGGAACGATAGACTTGGAAAGCGTGACCTGCTTCGTGGGTCAAGACATCAATATCACCGCTGGTTCCGTTGAAGTTAGAGAAGATGAATGGGCTCTTGAAGTCAGGGATATAGGTACAGTAACCACCGCTGTTTTTGCCTGGTTTTGCCACCAGGTCCAAGAGTTCATGCTCAATCATGAAATCGAAGAACTCGCCTGTTTCTGCTGACAATTCACGGTACATGTCTTGGGCTTGGCTGACGATAAAGTCGGGGTCACCTTGTGGGACCGCATTGCCGTCTAAGAACTCAAGATTGAGGTCGTAGTGTTTGAGGCTTGGTACTTGCAAGCGTTTGGCTTGGCGTTGACGCAGATTTTGCACAATCGGTACGATATGCTTGAGAATTTCTTCACGGTACACCTTGACCATGTCACGATTGTAATCGAAACGGTTCATCTTGAGGTAGCCGTATTCTACATAGTCCTTGAAGCCGAGTTTGTGGGCGATTTCCGTGCGGACCTTTACTAATTCATCGTACACACGGTCAAAGTCGGCTTCCTTGCTTTCAAAGAAGGCAGTTGTGGCAGCAGAAGCAGCCTTGCGGACTTCACGGTCGGTTGATTGACCGAAAGGCCCCATTTGTGCCAGGTTGTAGGTCTGACCTTGGAAATCAATCTCTGCACCAGCAATCAATTTGCTGTATTCATCGGTCAATTCGTTTTCCTTTTGGAACAAGGGAATTGCATCCGATGAGAAAGTCTTAAGCTTGTTTTCTGCCTGCATGAAGAAAGTTTCAGGTAAAATATCTGCCAATTCAACCTTGTAGGGTGTTTGGACAATGACACGATAGTAGTTGGTTGTCAATTCTTCAAAAAGTGGAGAATACTCATTCCAAAACTTGGTTTCTTCATTGTAAAACTCATCATTCATGTCAATGGTGTGACGAATCATCCAAAGATTGTACTGAGTATCGATGAGGCTAAGTAATTTTGTAACGGCTGCTACAAGTGTGCGAGTTGTTTCCAAGTCGCTTGCCTGAGCCAACTGGTCTGTTAGGTCAGAAAACTGAGCCTTGATAGCTTCATAATCTGGACGGACATAGGTATATTCAGAAAATTTCATATGTTTCTCCTTTTGCATTGTTACCTTCTATCTTACTCTTTTTGAAAACGTTTGGCAAATCTAGTCAACGATTGTTTGTTTAAATATGCTTTCTTTTTTCTCTTGATCTATAGCATGAAAGTATGCGTAGAGAATATCTAACATGATCAATAACGGGATCTGTGGTGAAATGCGATTGCCATAGTTCAAATTGCGAACAGATGCGACAGGGATAAGGGTGTCAATAGGAGTTGTATCAAATTCCCTGGTTGTCAAGAGGGCTGTCTGAATACCTCGCTCGGCTGCCAGAGTCAGGTGGTCGATGATATCCTCAGTATAGCCAGACAGGGAGAGCCCAATCACTAGGCAGTTGGGATCCAGGATATTGGTGGTCCAGATCAGGTTATTGCGGTCGGTAATGGCGTCGCAGACAACTCCCAGGCGCATGAAACGGGACTTAATCTCCATGGCAACGAGGCCTGAACTGCCGGTGCCGTAGAAATAAACCCGCTTGCTTTGGTCAATCAGGTGGGCGATTTCCTGCAGTTTTTCCTCGTCCACCAGCTGGCTGGTCGCAGTTAGAATTTCGTCGTAATCCACCAGGACCTTCTTGGTCAGGTTGTTTTGGACATGTTTAAATTGTTTGTCTAGCTGTTGTTGCTGGTTTTGAAAGGCAAAGACAAATTCCCGATAGCCTGAAAATCCGCATTTCTTAGCAAAGCGGGTCAGGGCAGAAGGAGAAATATGTAGTTCCTGGGTGACGATTTCCAAGCTCAAATCCATGGTCTTGGAGTCCAGGCTTGTAAAGTAGGCCGCAATTTCCCTTTCCAGCTTGGTCATCTGTTCCAGATTGCTGTCGATGATGGCAATGATATTCTGTTCAGCTTTCATAGTAGTTCCCTGTAATAATATAGTGTATTTCTATTATACCATAAAAAAGAATCTTTCTGCCATTTGTGATATAATGTTAAATAGTAAAGGGAATGTATGACCATGTATATTGAAATGATTGATGAAACAGGGCAGGTTTCTGCTCAGATGCAAGAGCAGATTACAGACTTGCTCCAATTTGCGGCGGAGAAAATCGGCAAGCAAAACAAGGAAATGGCTGTGACCTTTGTGGATAATGCGCGTGTCCATGAAGTGAATTTAGAGTACCGGGGGATTGACCGTCCGACGGATGTAGTCAGCCTAGAGTACAAGCCGGAGCAGGAGATTGTCTTTGATGAGGAAGATTTGCTGGACAATCCTGAATTGGCTGAGATGATGGAAGATTTTGATGCCTATATCGGTGAGCTTTTTATCTCCATTGACAAGGCGCGTGAGCAGGCAGAGGACTACGGCCATAGTTTTGACCGCGAAATGGGCTTTTTGGCTGTGCACGGCTTCCTCCATATCAACGGCTATGATCACTACACGCCTGAGGAGGAGGCGGAGATGTTTGGTTTGCAAGAAGAGATTTTGACGGCTTATGGACTTACGAGAGAATAATTCAAAGAAACGCTGGAAGAATCAGAACCTGGTAGCCAGTATGGATTTTGCGGTTTCCGGCTTGATAACGGCCTTTAAGGAAGAGCGCAATATGAAAAAGCATGCGGCAACGGCCTTTTTGGTGGTCTTGGCTGGCTTGATTTTTCAGGTATCGGCTACAGAATGGCTCTTTCTCCTGCTCAGCATTAGCCTGGTGATTGCCTTTGAAATCATGAATTCGGCTATTGAAAGCGTGGTGGATTTGGCCTCGGACTATCATTTTCACATTTTGGCCAAGAATGCCAAGGATATGGCGGCAGGAGCGGTCCTTTTTGTCTCAGGCTTTGCCCTTTTGACAGGATTGATTATTTTTATCCCTAAGATTTGGGATTTGATTTTTTAGGAAAATAAGGAGAATCTATGACTTTCAAGTCAGGTTTTGTGGCGATTTTGGGTCGTCCAAATGTGGGGAAATCGACTTTTCTCAACTATGTAATGGGGCAAAAAATTGCTATCATGAGCGACAAGGCTCAGACTACCCGTAACAAGATTATGGGGATTTACACAACGGACGAGGAACAATTTGTCTTTATCGACACGCCAGGTATTCACAAGCCAAAGACGGCCTTGGGAGACTTCATGGTTGAGTCTGCTTACAGCACCTTGCGTGAGGTGGATACGGTGCTCTTTATGGTGCCTGCCGATGAAAAACGGGGCAAGGGTGATGATATGATTATGGAGCGTCTGCGTCAGGCCAAGGTGCCGGTTATTTTGGTGGTCAACAAGATTGACAAGGTCCATCCAGACCAGCTATTGGAGCAGATTGATGATTTCCGCCAGCAGATGGATTTCAAGGAAATTGTGCCTATTTCTGCAACCCAAGGCAATAATGTCAATCGCTTGATGGAAATTCTCAAGGAAAATCTGGATGAAGGTTTCCAATATTTCCCAGCAGACCAGATTACCGATCATCCAGAGCGCTTTTTGGTGTCCGAGATGATTCGCGAGAAGGTCTTGCACCTAACTCGCGAGGAAATTCCGCATTCGGTGGCAGTGGTTATCGAGTCCATGAAACGGGATGAATTTACAGACAAGGTTCATATCCGCGCGACCATCATGGTCGAACGCGATAGCCAAAAAGGCATTATCATTGGCAAACAAGGAGCCATGCTCAAGAAAATCGGCTCCATGGCCCGACGCGATATTGAACTCATGCTGGGGGACAAGGTCTTCCTGGAAACCTGGGTCAAAGTCAAGAAAAACTGGCGTGACAAAAAACTCGATCTGGCAGACTTTGGTTATAATGAGAAAGAGTATTAAAAACGTCCGGGGGAGTGAAACAGTCTGGGAATAGACTGTTTCAGCTGGTCACCTAAAAATGCGAAAGTGACCATGTGAAAACCCGAGCCTAGAAATTGGAGAGCGAGGAAGGTTCGGGGGAGCGAAGCAGTCCAGTGGATGTTAGAAACTAGTAAGTCGCCTAGGCAATTCCGCAGAGAATTGCCGTTAGTTGAGTAGCGTTTTAATGCATTCAACTTTGGCGAATTAAACCCGAGCTTTAAAATTGTAGAGCGAGGCAGTCAGGGAGTGACCTCAATAGCCCGCTAGCCTTGAAGTAAGAAGACGGCTGTGAGCCTATGGATAGTCTCTAATATTCCGATCCCAGAAATCCGAAAGTGCCGCAATAATGCCATGTTGCTACATCTTTTAGGTAAAAACATATAAAGAAACATTTAGACACCACGTTAGTGGTGTTTTACGTCGCAAAGGAGAGAAAGTATGTCAATAAAATCTGTTACGGAAGAAATAGTTTCTGTTTGGGGTTCATTTGCAAGTTCGGTATGGCAGACAGATAAACAAGTTTTGATGGAAGAATTTGCTGAGGGTAAGTTTCCATTTGAGTTTCTTTATTATTCTTCGTCAGGTATAGCGGTTGCATGGATAAGTTTGTCACTCCGCCATGATTATGTGGAAGGCTGTCAGTTTAGTCCAGTTGCCTATGTAGAAGGAATTTTTGTTCATCCTGATTATCGTGGACAAGGGATTGCTGCCGAATTACTCGATTTTGCAGATTCGTGGGCTAAATCTCATGGAGCACGGGAACTGGCATCTGATACGGATTTTAAAAATAGCCACAGTCAGGCTTTTCATACCAAGAATGGTTTCAGAGAAGTAAGTAGAAATATACATTATGTCAGAAAGGTTGAGGTGGAATAGTATGCCCGAACTTCCAGAGGTTGAGACGGTTCGTCGTGGGCTCAATCGTCTTGTCAAAGGTAAGAAAATTGAACGTGTCCGGGTGGACTATCCTCGTATGATTGTGACTGGTGCGGACAGCTTTCGTGAGCAGTTGGTTGGTCAAACCATCATGGAGGTGGACCGTCGGGGTAAATATTTGCTCCTCTATCTGACAGATTTTGTGCTGATTTCCCATCTGCGTATGGAGGGCAAGTACAATCTCTTCCATGATGTGGTGCCTGCTAGCAAGCACTTTCATGTCTTTTTTGCATTGTCAGACGGTTCTACCTTGGTTTACCAAGATGTCCGCAAGTTTGGCACCATGGAATTGTTGCGGGAAGTGGACTTGGAAGCCTATTTCTTGTCTAAAAAATTAGGTCCTGAGCCGACGGAAGAAGACTTTGATATGGCTGTTTTTCAGACCAAATTAGCTAAGTCCAAAAAGCCAATCAAGTCGCACCTGCTGGACCAAACCCTAGTGGCTGGTCTGGGCAATATCTATGTCGATGAGGTGCTTTTCCGAGCACAGGTTCATCCTGCCCAGGGAAGTTCAACCTTGACAGCAGAACAGGTGGCGGGCCTTCGCCAAGCCACCATTGATGTTTTGGCTCTGGGAGTTGAAAAGGGCGGTTCGACCATTCGGACCTACAAAAATGCCTTAGGCATGGATGGGACCATGCAGGATTATTTACAAGTTTATGGAAAGCAGGGGCAGGCCTGTCCGCGTTGCCAGACGGAGATTGTCAAAATCCAGCTGGGCGGTCGGGGCACGCATTTCTGTCCCCAGTGTCAGGTGAAGCATGGCTAAGGTAATCGGATTAACAGGCGGTATCGCGTCGGGCAAGTCAACAGTGACAGCTTTTTTACGAGAGAAGGGCTATCAGGTCATCGATGCAGACGGGGTGGTTCATGACTTGCAGAAAAAGGGCGGACGGCTCTATCAGGTCTTGCTGGAGGAGTTTGGTCCGGCAATTCTAGCAGCTGATGGTCAATTGGACCGAGTAAAATTAGGCCAGCAGGTCTTTGCGGATAGCCAGTTGCGGGCCCGCTTATCTGAACTGCAGGACCAGATTATTCGGCAAGAACTGTTGGCACGACGGGATTTGCTATCACAGACAGAAGAAGTGGTTTTCATGGATATTCCCCTGCTCTACGAGTTGGATTATAGCGGGGAGGTCGATGAGGTCTGGCTGGTCTATGTCGATGAACGCCAGCAGTTGGCACGGCTCATGGCTCGCAACGGCTATAGCCTGCAGGAGGCGGAGAATCGCTTGGCAGCGCAGCTTTCTTTAGAAAAGAAAAAAGAACGGGCAGATAAGGTGATTGATAACAGTGGGTCGCGGGAGGCGACCTTGGCGCAGGTGGCGTCTTTGGTGGAGGAGATTGGAAATGGACGAGGGTAGTAGTTACTGGAAGCCGAATTTGAAAGTGGCCTGGATTGGGAATTTTTTGACGGGGGTTAGTTTTACCTTGGTCATGCCTTTTATCTCGGTCTTTGTGGAGGAGTTGGGAGTGACTGGCAGTCAGGTGGAGTATTTTGCTGGTCTGGCTGTGTCGACCAATGCCCTGGCGGCAGCTATTATGGCACCGATTTGGGGGAGTTTGGCGGACCGTTATGGTCGCAAGCCCATGATGGTGCGGGCGGCTTTTGCTATGATTTTCACCATGGGTGGGATGGCTTTTGTGCCAAATGTTTTTTGGATGATTGTCCTGCGTGTGTTGAATGGGATTTTTACCGGCTATATTCCCAATGCGACGGCTCTAGTAGCCAGTCAGGTGCCCAAGGACAAGACAGGCTATGCTCTGGGAACCTTGTCAACAGGGGCTGTGGCGGGTAACTTGATTGGCCCGACTCTGGGTGGTTTTTTGGCGGAAATAGTGGGGATTCACAATGTCTTTCTGCTGGTCGGTTTGCTCTATCTCTTGGTGGCGGTTTTGACAGTTTTATATATTCGTGAAGATTTCAAGCCGATGGAAAAGGGGCAGCAGATGATGATTGCAGAGCTCTTTCATCAAATCAAGGACAAGCAGATGATGGTGGGACTGTTTATCACTTCCATGATTATCATTGCAGCGGCTCAGGCTATCGTGCCGATTTTAACTCTTTATGTGCGGCATCTGGGTCAGACGGACAATCTGCTTTTTGTAGCTGGATTTATTATTTCCCTGCCGGGCATGGCCTCGCTGGTGACTTCAGGTCCTTTGGGGAAATTGGGGGACCGAATTGGCAATCACAGGTTGCTGCTCATGGCCTTGGCCTACAGTCTCTTGATCAATGTCCTCTGCGTCTTTGCCCAAAGTCCTTTCCAGCTAGGTGTACTGCGCTTTCTCTATGGTTTTGGTACGGGAGCTCTATTGCCGTCGGTTAATTCCCTCTTGACCAAGTTAACGCCCAAAGAAGGGATTTCGCGCATTTTCTCCTACAATCAGATTTTTAATAATCTAGGTTCGGTTGTGGGACCCATGATTGGGTCAACGACTGCTGCTCATCTAGGCTATGATTGGGTGTTTTATGTGTCTAGCGCTCTGGTTTTGTTTAATCTGATTTGGTCCTTGGTGAATTTTAGAAACTACTTGAAAGTAAGGGAAGTCTAGTGAGAGTAAAAATCAATTTGCAATGTTCTGAATGTGGCAGTAAGAATTATTTGACTAGCAAGAATGCCAAGACCCATCCGGATAAAATCCAGGTCTTGAAATACTGCCCCAAGGAGAGAAAAGTAACCCTCCACCTTGAAACGAAATAGATTCTGTGGTATAATAGCAGGAGTTATTTAAGAAAGTGAAAAAAGTATGTATCAAGTATTATTAACCATTCTGTTGATTTTATCTGTTATTCTTGTGGCGGTGATTTTTATTCAGCCAGCTAAAAACCAATCAAGTAATGTCTTTGATGCTTCTAGTGGTGCTCTTTTTGAGCGGACAAAGGCGCGTGGGTTTGAGGCAGTGATGCAGCGTTTTACAGCCATTCTAGTTGCCCTTTGGTTGCTCAATGCGCTGGTTCTGGTTATCATTTCAAGTAATTAATAGAATCAAATGTAGACTGGGGCAATGCTCTTGGTCTATTTTTTTGGGAGTGGGACAGAACTCGACAAGTATAAAGAGTTCGTCTGCCCACCCCCGCATAAGTTGAATAGGTATGGTTCGGAGCGTTATTCGCGAACTATTGAGATTTGCTTTGCAAATCCTATCTCCCACCTCCAACAATCATTTGATTGTTGGAGCAATCAACCACTGCGTCTGGATATAACGCACACTAAGAGAAATAGTGCTAGATTCTTAACTAGCACTCTGGTAAATACAACATGAAAAACGAAATTATAAACTATATTAAAGCTGTTGGTCCTGTAACCATGGACCAGCTAGCGGACCACTTGCAGGCTAGTTCAGCCAAGGCGTTTACTGACTTGGTCAAGCTGGTTTCCAGCATGGAAGGTAGCCGTCAGCTTGTCTTTGACAATGCGGGTCGAATTGCTTTGCCAACTCCAAAAGTGTCCAAAAACAAGGTAACCTTACAGGGTATTTTTCGTGCCCACAAGTCTGGTTTTGGCTTTGTGACTATTGATGAAGAGGAAGATGACCTCTTTGTCAGCCGTGACGATGTCAACTTTGCCATCGAGGGTGACCGAGTGGAAGTGGCCATTAAGAAAGTGGCTGACAGGCTCAAAGGAACTGCCGCAGAAGCGGAAGTCATTGATATTTTAGAACATAGCCTGAAAACTGCGGTGGGCTTGATTGTTTTTGACGAAGACAAGCCAGAATATGCAGGCTACATCAAGTCTAAAAACCAGAAAATCGCTCAGAAGATTTATATCAAGAAGTCACCTCTGGTATTGACCGGAACGGAAATCCTAAAAGTTGATATTGAAGCCTATCCCAATAAGAAACGGGACCACTTTGTCGCGACCATTCGGGATGTGGTGGGGCATAAGGACGATGTGGGAATCGATGTCTTGGAAGTTTTGGAATCCATGGACATCGTGTCGGAATTCCCTAATGAAGTTTTGGCAGAGGCCAATCGGGTGCCAGAAAGTCCGTCTGAACAGGACTTTGAAGGCCGCTTGGACCTGCGGGATGAAATCGTCTTCACTATAGACGGTGCGGATGCCAAGGACTTGGACGATGCGGTTCATATCAAGCAACTCAAGAACGGTAATCTGGAACTGGGTGTCCATATCGCTGATGTCAGCTATTATGTGACCGAAGGTTCTGCCTTGGACCAGGAAGCTGTCAAGCGTGGGACCTCTGTCTATGTGACCGACCGTGTGGTACCAATGCTGCCAGAACGCCTGTCAAACGGCATTTGTTCCCTTAATCCAAACGTGGACCGTCTAACCCAGTCAGCTATTATGGAAATTGACCGCAAGGGAAAGGTAGTCAAGCACTGGATTGGCCAAACGGTCATCAAAACCACCTTCCGTATGACCTATTCCGATGTCAATGACATGATTGCGGGCAATCAGGAAAAGTTGGCTACATACAAGGCTATCGTTCCAAGTGTAGAGCTTATGGTTAAACTCCATGAAACCCTGGAAAACATGCGCTACAAACGCGGTGCCCTCAACTTTGACACGACTGAAGCCAAAATCATCGTCAACAAGGACGGTCTGCCAGTCGATATCCAACTGCGCCAGCGAGGCATTGCCGAGCGGATGATTGAGTCCTTCATGTTGGCGGCCAACGAGTGCGTTGCTGAGCATTTTGCCAAGCTGGACCTGCCTTTTATCTATCGGATCCACGAGGAGCCCAAGTCAGACAAGTTGCAGAAGTTCATCGACTATGCGACCAGCTTTGGTCTGACCGTCTATGGAACGGCCAGCTCTATCAGCCAGGACGCCCTTCAGGACCTCATGGAGCGGGTCAAGGATCAGCCCTACGCCGATGTTCTCAACATGATGTTGCTGCGTTCCATGCAGCAGGCACGCTACTCGGAGCACAACCACGGCCACTACGGTCTGGGTGCGGAGTTCTACACCCACTTCACCAGTCCTATCCGCCGCTATCCCGACCTGCTGGTTCACCGTATGGTACGGGAATATGGTCACAATCCTGCGGAAAAAGCAGAGCATTTTGAGCAGGTCATTCCAGAGCTTGCCAAGTCTTCGTCTAGTTTAGAACGCCGTGCCATTGAGGCAGAGCGGGAAGTCGAAGCCATGAAGAAGGCAGAATTCATGCAAGAATTTGTTGGGCAAGAGTTTGACGGTGTGGTGTCTAGCGTGGTCAAGTTTGGGCTTTTTGTCGAGTTACCAAATACGGTTGAAGGTCTGATTCACATCACCAATCTCAACGAATACTACCAGTTCCACGAACGAACTCTGACCTTGCAGGGTGAGAAATCAGGTCGTGTCTTCCGTGTCGGTCAGCCAATCCGAATTAAGCTAACGCGGGCGGATAAGATGACAGGGGAAATCGATTTTGCCCACGTGCCGTCCGAGCTGGATATTGTGGAAAAAGCTTTGAAAGCAAAGCGGAGAACGGCTAGTCACTCCAACCGTGACCGTGATGATCGGTCAGGGCGAGGACGGGGCAAGCACCACAAACAAGAAGCTGCTGGTCGCGACAGCGGACGTCACAAGTCTGGGAAAGACCACAAGTCAAAAAGTGGGAAAAAAGACAAGAAAAAGAAACCATTTTACAAAGAAGTGGCTAAAAAGAACAAGAAGAAAAGGAGATAGGCATGGCCAAGGGTGAGGGCAATGTGATTGCACAGAATAAAAAAGCCCGCCACGACTATACCATTGTCGATACAGTGGAGGCGGGGATGGTCCTGACGGGGACGGAGATTAAGTCTATTCGTGCGGGGCGGATTAACCTTAAGGATGGCTTTGCCCAAATCAAGCAGGGCGAGGCTTGGTTGGTCAATGTCCATATCGCTCCCTATGATGAGGGCAATATCTGGAACCAGGAGCCAACGCGAACCCGCAAGCTCCTCTTGCGGAAGAAGCAAATCGAGTCCTTGGGCAATGAGGTCAAGGGAACAGGGATGACTCTGGTGCCCCTCAAGGTCTATATCAAGGACGGCTTTGCCAAGGTCTTGATTGGGCTTGCCAAAGGGAAGCACGACTACGACAAGCGAGAGTCGATTAAACGCCGTGAGCAAGACCGGGACATCAAACGAACCATGAAGGCTATCAATAGTCGATAGACTGGGAGAAATCCTGGTCTTTTTGTTTTAGGAAAATGAAATACAGACTGTGTGACCGTAATGTTCGGAGAAAAAATTGTGCGAATGTTGTTAATATTGATAAGGTGTGTAGCTTTTTTTATACTTCTAGTAAACATCCTGAAGATCTCTATTTGTGCTTTTTACACGACAAGTCAAGTTAACAAGGTAATACTGAACATTGTTGGACAGTAAGTTAGACAGCAATTTGTCAAATAAAAAACAAACTTGAAAAGTTCCAATAAAAATTAGCAAACATCCACTATGTTATTATAATACCCTGTTGTTTACTTATTTGTTTTGTGTTATAATTAATGTGTAATTTTGGTATTTACTATTTGAAAAAGCTAAGAATAAAAACTTTTATTTAATAGTTTGGGATTGGAAAAAGTATTTAATGATAATGTGATACCCTGTTTGTACTGTCTGCAAAAATTGGAGGAATACTGATGAAAAAAATATTTATTTCAATATTTCTAACATGCATGTTGACGATGCTCGGAGCATGTGTTTCAAATTCTGATTCAGATTACTATTATATAGATAGATTTTTTATAGAAGGCGATGAAACAAAATTACGATCTAGTGTAGATCAAATGTCTAAAGACATGTATAACTGGTATCAGAGCATTGAAGGCAAGGATGGAGTTTACATTTTAAACTCTGTTCATTATTCAACCAAGCTATTGAGAGAATGGCGTGATAGTCATTATAATATACATGCACCTGATATGGATTTATGGTATTTTACGGTATCACCAAATTATCTCATAGATACTGGGTTAGATTTACCTGAAAAACTGATAGATCAAGCAAAAAATGGAACTAGATTGTATTTACTACCGGATATATATAGTGAAGAAGATAAGAATAAGATAATAAGTTTTCTTACCACTGATGCATTAAATGGATTAGATGGAAATAATTTATTAGAAACAAGGTTTCAAAATGAACGAACAATTGTGTTTGAAACTTATCATTATGATGGTGGATTAGATTCGCTGACTCAAGGAGAAATAAAAAATCCAATAATATATGTTGCAACCACACAAAACATGAAATTTATTGAGTCTGAAAGTCTTATTGCAACTGGGATAGAAGATGGGTATATCAAATTAACAGAAGAAGCTTACACTAAATATGTTAGAAAACAATTCCCAGAGAATTTGAAGAAGAATCAAGTTACGTTTATTAAACACTAAGTCTTAAAAATAAATTTGTCAATAAGAACCACTGGTGAAAGAAACAAAACAACATTCACAACCTATTTTACAATTGATACGCAGTCAAGATAGTTGTCTTGTTATTTATTGCCTAGTTCATTGCAAATGAATCTATTCGCCATGTCGTTTCTAGCAGATATTAGCTACCAATTTTTTCATAGCAACTGCTTTAATTTTTTTGTAGACAATGCTTTGAATGATTATTGTCATTTAGTTGAATTTAATTAATTTAATCAACTCAGTGAATATAAGGATTTGAAATATATAATAAAATAAAAGTAATTAATTTGTGAATCAACTGGATGCTCTATTGGAACAGGAATTCTGTTGCACATTATCGTTGCTCTGGTCATTGGCGCCAATATCTTGCAGCTTTCTACCATAATCAGTTTTCTAACACATTTTGCTAGTCGTATTACTTCAGGTTTCGACACAATGCCCGTTAGAAAAACTATATCCCAAAACCAGATCCAAAACTGAATCTAAGAGGTCTTTCAAAATACAATCCTTTTTAGAAATGACTGTGTTTTGAATAGATAATAATGATATTGAGTGGATTGATACAATCAGAGTGATAATCTGATATGTAGACTGCTTACACCTTTCTAGTAGTGGAAATGCCCTAATGATAGATAAACAAACCCTCACCACGATTTCTAGGTAGGTGAGGGATTTTACTTTTCTGTGTAATAAGTGATTCAAACTTGGAGATTATTACTAGATACTCTTGAATTTTTTAACCATGTTTGGCACCTTAATCCACCGTCACCATTGCTTTAATAGTTTTGCGGTTGGCCATGTCTCTGTAGGCTTGGTCGATATTGTCTAGGTTGTAAGTTTGGGTGAAAACTCGACCTGGATTGATGTGGCCTTTGAGGACGGCATCTAACAGGAAGTCTTTGACATAGGTTGTCACGGAAGCTGCCCCGCCACCAATGATAATGTTGGTCGAGAAGGTGGAGCCGAGGGCGTGGTTGTTGTAATGTGGAATGCCGACAAAGCCGATGCGACCACCATTGTGAAGCACGCCGAGGGCTTGGTCAATTGAGGCTTCTGTTCCCACACATTCAAGGGCAGCATCAGCTCCACCTCTTAGAATTTCACGGACCTTGGCAATTCCTTCCTCGCCCCGTTCAGCAACAACAGCAGTTGCACCTGATTCCAGAGCCATTTGCTGGCGGTCTGCATGGCGGCTCATCATAATAATCTGAGAAGCCCCTCGCATTTTTGCAGCAATTACAGCACATTGTCCCACTGCTCCGTCACCGATGACGACAACCTTATCACCAGGTTTGACATCTGCTACGCGAGCCGCATGGTAGCCTGTTGGCATGACATCTGCCAGAGTCAAGAGGGATTTGATCATGCCTTCTGAGTAGTCGCTTGGCTGACCTGGTACCTTGATCAAGGCCCAGTTTCCGTAGTGGAAACGGATGTATTGTGACTGGTAATTAATGCCAAAATTTTGTAGACCTGGATGGTTGTCACAGGTACCATCGAAACCAGCACGGCAGGCATCACAGTGTCCACAACCGTGTGTAAAGGGTACAATTACGAAATCACCAGGAACAAGTGTCGTAATGTCCTCGCCAACTTCCTCAACAATCCCGATTGCCTCATGACCAGAGTTTTTATCACCGTATTCATGAGGAACATTGTCATCATAACGCCAGAGGTCAGACCCACAGACACAGGCCCGAACGACCTTGATAATGACATCGTCCTTAGCTTGAAGGCTTGGTTTTTCGACTTCATCAAGGGTCATCTTGCCGGATTTTTCATAAATAGCTGTTTTCATATTTACTATACACCTACATTTACAAGTAAATGTCCTTTCTGAATGACTATATAATATATTATACACCTTGGAGTCAACTCCAAGTCAAGTAAAAATATAGATTTGAAGGAAAGATTTCTTTGTGGTAGACTAGAAACACCTTTAAAGATTTGTAGACGAAAAGGAGAGATGATGACTGTTTTGGTTCCTTACAAACGCATGCCCATTTGGAATCAGGAGACGGTTCCCCAGCATTTTTTAACCAAGCACAATACCAAGGTAGGTACTTGGGCAAAAATCAAGGTTTTGAAAGGGCAACTCAAATTTGAGCTGATTTCAGATCATAATGAAATGTTGGGAGAATTTGTCTATGGTCCAACAGATGAGATTCCTTTTGTTGAGCCACAGGCTTGGCATCGGGTGACCTTGTTGACAGAAGATACGGAGTTTTTCTTGGAATTTTTCTGTCAACCAGAAGACTATTTTGCCAAAAAGTACGACTACACGCGGACGCATTCGGAGGTCTTGGAGGCCTTGAATACTATCAAACCTTGTAATGTATTGGATTTGGGCTGCGGCCGTGGTAGGAACAGTCTTTACTTGGCCAAGCAGGGTTTTGAGGTGACGGCAGTTGATAAGCATGTTCCGAGCATTCAGACACTCTTGCAGGTCAAGGAAGCGGAGGATTTGGATTTACAGGCTGGGATTTACGATATCAACTCAGCTAGTTTGGAGCAGGACTACGACTGGATAATCTCAACTGTGGTCTTCATGTTTTTGGAGCGGGATCGGGTGCCAGCCATTATCCGCAATATGCAGGAGCAGACACGACCTGGTGGCTATAACTTGATTGTAGCAGCCATGGATACGGAAGATGCACCTTGTCCTATGAATTTCTCCTTTACCTTTGGAGAAGGGGAGTTGAAGGAATACTACCGTGACTGGGACTTGGTCAAGTACAACGAAGACTTTGGACAGCTCCACAAGCGGGATGAGAATGGAAATTTCCTCAAGATGCGCTTTGCGACCATGTTGGCAAGAAAAAAGTCGTGATATCGTATTTTGATTAGAACCAAGTTTACCAGAGAAAAGGCAGCACCATTTTTCAAACTATGCTATAATAGAAGGGATAAAAAGGAGAATCTATGTTTTACGCTTATTTACGAACATTACTATCATTTTTACTCTGGGCTGTCAATGGTAATATTCACTACCATGATAAGGAAAATATCCTGCCCAAGGAAGAGAATTATATTCTGATTGCTCCTCACAAGACCTTCTGGGACCCTGTTTTCATGGGCTATGCGGCGGCACCAAAGCAATTTATCTTTATGGCCAAAAAGGAACTCTTCAAGGACCGTGGCTTTGGTTGGTGGATTCGCATGTGTGGAGCCTTTCCTATTGACCGTGAAAATCCTAGTATGTCGGCTATTAAGTACCCTGTCAATATGCTCAAGAAAAGCGACCGTTCGCTAGTCATGTTTCCATCTGGTAGCCGTCATTCATCTGAGCTCAAGGGAGGGGTGGCTGTGATTGCTAAGTCTGCCAAGGTCAAGCTCATGCCTGCGACCTATGTCGGTCCTCTGACCCTCAAGGGCTTGTTGGCTGGTGAGCGGATTGATGTGGCTTTTGGCAATCCAATTGATATTTTAGACATCAAGCGCATGGACGATGCAGGAACAGCTGAGGTAACAGGCCGTATCGAAAAGGAATTCAAGCGTCTGGACGACTACGCTGGCTCCTTCCAAACCAAGAAAAAACCAAATGTCTTGACCTATATCTACCGTATTCCGATACTTTTGCTGGTGGCCTTGATTTTGGGACTGACCTATGTATTTAGCTACCTGGCTAGTTTCGTCTGGAATCCATCGGTTGAATTGGACAAGAAATAAGGAGATAAAAAACTCGCAAATTTTGTGAGTTTTTTCTGTTCTTTTACGCACTTACTAGTTGGAGGTAGTAAAATGAACAATATCCATTCTTATATCGAAATATTGAAAAACTATAAGTGGCAGATTGGTCTGCCGGCTGCGGCAGGGGTCATTTTGACCAGCTTTCTGCTCTTTAGCCAACCCGCCAAATCCGTTGATCAAACAGGTCTAGCTGACTTAACCAGGACAGAGCAGACAAGCTCTGCATCGTCTGAGGACCAAACGAAAACAGCATCTAGCTCAATTGAAGTGAGCAGCCAGTTGGTGGTCGATGTCAAGGGAGCGGTGAAAAAGCCGGGGCTCTATACCCTTGAACATGGTAGCCGGGTCAACGATGCCTTGCTGGCTGCGGGTGGATTTTCCCAGGAGGCAGATCAGAAGTCAGTCAATCTGGCTCAGAAGCTGAGCGACGAAGCGGTGGTCTATGTGGCTAGTAAAGGTGAAAATATCTCGGTGGTGGCAAGCAGCAATCCCAGCTCTGCTATGTCCCAAAATCAAGACGACAAGCAAGGTCTAGTCAATCTCAATACGGCGACCGAGGCGGAGCTGCAGACCATTTCAGGCGTTGGGGCCAAGCGGGCGGCGGACATTATCGCCTATCGGGAGGCCAATGGTGGCTTCAAGAGCATCGACGACCTCAATAATGTGTCGGGTATCGGCGACAAGACCCTAGAGAACATCCGGCCTTATGTCACGGTTTAAGCTCCCCTGCCAGCCTATCCACCTGGCCCTTTTAGTCGTCTCACTGTATTTTGTGGTTCATCGCTTTTCGCTTTTGGCAATAGGCCTGCTCAGTTTTCTCTTGGTGGTCTTCTGCTTTCAGCAGGGGCAGAAGGCTTTAGTCAGACTGCTGGCGCTTTTAGGCCTATGTGGTCTCTACTTCGGATTTCAGTTGTATCAATGGACCAGGGCAGACCAGTCAGCCCCTGAGCAGGTGACGACCCTACTGGTCATTCCAGATACCATTGACATCAACGGAGACAGCCTGTCCTTTCGCGGTCGGGCTGACGGGCGAGTTTACCAAGCCTTCTACAAATTGACCAGCCAAGAGGAGCAGGAAGCTTTTCAAAATCTGTCGGACCTGGTTGAGCTGACGGTAGAGGCTGAGGTGAGCCGGCCAGCCGGTCAGCGTAATTTCAATGGTTTTGATTATGCTGCCTATTTGCGGACTCAGGGCATTTATCGGACGGTCAAGGTTGCAGCTATTCATAATGTTGACAAGGTTGTGAGCTGGCATCCTCTGGACTGGCTATCTAGCCTGCGCAGAAAGGCTCTGGTCTATGTGAAAACCAATTTCCCTGCTCCCATGAGCCATTATATGACGGGGCTTTTGTTTGGGGAGTTGGATAGCGATTTTGACCAGATGAGTGAGCTCTATTCCAGTCTGGGCATTATCCACCTCTTTGCCCTGTCTGGTATGCAGGTTGGCTTTTTTGTGGACAAGTTTCGTTGGATTCTCCTGCGGCTGGGTCTGACCAAGGAGACGGTGGACAAGGTTCAAATTCCCTTTTCACTTGTTTATGCTGGTCTGACAGGCTGGTCGGTTTCTGTCGTCCGGTCTTTAGTACAGAAAATTCTGGGCAATTTGGGGTTTCGGAAGTTGGATAACTTTGCGGTGACGGTCTTTGTCTGCCTGCTCATTATGCCACGCTTTTTGCTGACAGCAGGCGGTGTCCTGACCTTTACCTACGCTTTCTTGCTGACAGTTTTTGACTTCGAGGACTTGGGCTGGTTTAAGAAAATTGTGGTGGAAAGTTTGGCTATTTCGGCTGGGATTTTACCTATTCTAATCGGCTATTTTTATTCTTTCCAGCCCCTGTCCATTCTGCTGACCTTTACTTTTTCCTTTGTATTCGATGTCTTGCTCCTACCAGGTCTGTCCTTGATTTTCCTGCTGTCACCCTTGGTCAAAATTACTTGGGTCAATGGATTTTTTGTACTCTTGGAGAAAATCATTGTCTGGGTGGCGGATTTGGGGTTGCGTCCGTGGATTTTTGGCAAGCCATCACCTCTGGTCTTGCTGGTTTTGCTGGTCGGTCTTTTCTTGCTCTATGATTTTCACAGGCGGAAAAAATGGCTGATTGGTCTCAGCATGGTCCTCGCTCTGCTATTTTTCATGACAAAACATCCCCTGGAAAACGAGGTGACCATGGTGGACGTGGGGCAGGGAGATAGCCTTTTCCTGCGGGATTGGCGGGGGCGGACGGTGCTCATTGATGTGGGTGGGCGCGTGGATTTTGCAGCCAAGGAGGCCTGGCAGGAGCGGTCGCGCAAGGCCAATGCAGAGCAGACCTTGATTCCTTACCTTCATAGTCGAGGTGTGGGCAGGATTGACAGTTTGGTCTTGACCCATACCGATGCAGACCATGTGGGCGACCTCTTGGCTGTAGCCAAGGCTGTGGAGATTGGAACTATCTATGTGTCGCCGGGAAGTGTGACCGATGCGGACTTTGTGGAGAAGTTGAGAGCGGTCAATGCGCCTGTCAGAGTGGTGCAGGTTGGAGATAGATTGCCGATTTTTGATTCTCATCTGGAGGTGCTTTATCCCAAGCTCGTAGGTGACGGTGGCAATGATGATTCTATCGTGCTTTACGGCAGGCTCTTGCAGGCCAATTTCCTCTTTACGGGGGATTTGGAGCAGAGTGAGCTGGAGCTGGTGGAGACCTATCCCACTCTGCCGGTCGATATCTTAAAAGCGGGGCATCATGGGTCCAAAGGCTCCTCTTATCCTGAATTTTTGGACCATATCAAGGCCAAGATTGCCCTGGTATCGGCTGGGGAAAATAACCGCTACAAGCACCCTCATCAAGAAACCTTGGAGCGATTTGCACATGAAGATATGCACATTTATCGGACGGACCAGCAGGGAGCAGTGCGGTTTAGAGGTTTGAGTCAGTGGCGGATTGAAACGGTGAAATAAGATGGGCTAAGCAGGCCAAGATGTTTCAGTTTTGTCGTGAATATGAAGCGGTTTCATGATATACTAATGATAGACAGATTTCGTTTATCCTAAGGAGTAGTATGTATGAAACGGCGTATTTTTCGGCTCATCCTTGGCATTCTGACGGTGATTTTCTTTTTCGGCAATGGGCCTGCAACCCTGGCCAATCAAGTGGACTATCAGGGCTTGCTATTACTGCCTTTTACAGGTCAGAAGCAGTTGGTTCTTGGAGAATTTGACCATCTCAGGCGTGCGACATTTGCCCATATTCAATTGCAGGATAAGGATGAACCCAAGAAGCAGCGGGAGCCTCGGATAAAATACAATCCTGTAGGCTGGCACAATTACAAACTGACCTATAACAAGGATGGGAAGAAGGCCTATCTCTTCAATCGTGGCCACCTAATCGGCTACCAGTTCAGCGGCTTGACCGACCAGGGTGAAAATTTGGTTCCTCTGACTGCCTGGACCAATAGTGGTCATTACAAAGGGACCAAGGACACCAACATTGAAGGCATGCTTTTTTATGAAAATCGGCTGGATTCTTGGCTGGCAACCCATCCTAACTATTGGTTGGATTATCGGGTGACTCCGATTTATAGAGGCGATGAATTGCTGCCACGCCAGATTGAGCTCCAATACGTAGGCATAGATCAGGCTGGAAATCTACTGGAGATTCAGCTGGGTAGTGAAAAAGAGCTAGTCGATGCCTATGGCATTACGCGGGTTGTTTTGGAGAATTATTCTAAGAATGCGGAGATTGACTACTTGACGGGGACAGCCAAGCCTAGTCTGGTACCAACTGAAACGGCAAGTAGCTCGACGACAGCATCTGCATCCAGCCAGCAAGCGACTGATCCAAGCACGGAAGCAAGTCAGGAATTGGCTCCGGTCGTCTATATTGCCCGTAATGGAAAGGCGGATGTTTATTGGTATTCCAAGGATAATATGCCTAAGAATACCAATTGGTCAAAAGTGATTAGCATGTCGGAGCAAGAAGCTAAGGACCTTGGCAAGCGACATACGAGTAAGGAAGAATGATAACGAATGACGGCAGGCTTGTTGATGATGAGCCTGCTTTTTGTTTGCTCAAACCCAGCAAAATTCAATCTAACCATTCTGAAAGAGGGGGAGACCTCTAGAGAAAATCTTTGGAAATCTCTAGAGGCGAATAGACATCCTAGCTAGGTTTTAACAAAAAACAACCTTATATATGTTTTTGTCGATTAAGAAAACGAACTGATATTCACTCTTTTTGAATTTGACTGAGTATCAAAAGCTAACTGTGAGTGTCGTATTATTTTTATGTATTAGTTGGCCTACTAGTTGCTATAAAAAACTCTAAGTTGCATTTAGAGCATGACAGCTTGAAATTGAAAACTCTCTATAATAAGATAAGAATTGTAGGTAGACTGTCCCACTTGTCTAACCTGACGGTCCAGGAATTGACCGAATTCTTATAAGGAGGAATCTTATGTCCCAATACGATATGATCAATCAGTGGTTTGAGGCTCAAAAGAAAATGGCTGAGCAGTGGCAAAGTCTGATACCAAAACAGGCTGAAGATGGCCCAAAAGGTATGGCAGATATTTTGACCGCCCAGCAGCAATTCTTCACTGACTATCTCAAGTCCTTGAATCCGACCAATGGATTTACCATGCCCTTCCAAACTGGGATGACCAATCCTGCCCTGGATTCTTGGAACAAACTTCAGTCTAGCTGGACAGAACAGATGCAAAAGGCCTATCAAGAAGGACCTCTGGGCAACTACATTTCCCAATTTCCAGATATGAATACCTATTTGGAATTTTACCGCAACCAGTTCAATCCATCCCGTCTCTATGATGCCCTTGATTCGGATTCTTATGCAACCTTGGTCAAGATGATGGATGCCAACAAGCATTTTGTTAGTTTTTATCGCTATTTTGACAACCTTCGTGACCTCTATTCCAAGCCATTTGAAGAAGATGGCAAGGAATGGGTCAACAAGTGGATGTCAGATGGCCAGCAATTTTATGCTGATTTTGTCCAACCCTATATTCCTGCCCAGCTGCGCTCAATCCTAGAAGCGCCTTATCAGCTGACCGGCGCGCTCAAGGATAACTGGTCTCAATTCTTGGGGCCGTGGGCTGAATCCTTCTTTGACCTCAGTCGTCTCTATGTCGAGGGTGCCAATGGAGATCCAGACAAGCTGGCTGGTTTCTTTGACCAGTGGAAGAGCCAGTATGAGCAGACAGTAGCACCGCTCTTGCGCATTCCAGGCATGGGCAACAACACGGAGAAGATTGAAGCTCAGAACGCCTTCATTGACAATAGTATTCAGTTAATCCTAACAAGTGTAGAGTTCCAGCAAAAACTAACCCAAGTAACCAAAAATCGGGCTAAAACTTTAATGGAAGAATTTGCTGAATTGGTTAAAAAGGGTGAGCAACCGCAAACATACAAGGAATTTTATCATCATTGGTCTAATGAAGTAGAAAAAACCTTACAAGAATATTTCTACTCAGATGAATTTTCTCAACTCTTGGCCAAATTTGGTACCGCCAATGCGCAGTTTGTCATTGCCCGCAATAAACTTTTGGAATTAGTCCTTAAAGGCCTGCCGATTGTCCTAGAAAGTGATGCGCGCAGCCTGTATAAAAAGGTTCAAGAGTTGAAACGCGAAGTGACTAAGCTCAAGCGCGAACTCAAGGACATCAAGCAAGGCGCAGAGGCCAAGCCTGCTAAGACCAAGCCCAGCAAGAAAGCTGACAGCAAATAAGTAAGAAGGGAGATGGCCTATGTTTGAGGAATTATTTACCATACCGAAGAAAAATATCCAGGATGCCCTGGAATCCCAACAACGCTTGATTAAGGGCATTGAAACCTTGACCAAGCTGGAACGACCAAAAGGTGGCGTATCGGAAAAAGAAGTCATCTACGCAGAGGATAAGTTGGTCCTCTATCATTTTAAACCAAAAGTAAAACGACCGCTCAAGACGCCGACCCTGATTTCTTATGCCCTGGTCAATAAATACTACATGCTAGACCTGCAGGAGGGCAATAGCTTTGTGGAAGACATGCTCAATGCGGGGGCGGATCTCTATGTCATCGACTGGGGTTATCCGACCAAGGATGACATGTATATCACCATGGAAGACTATATCCAGGGCTATATGCGCAACTGTGTGGAGGCTGTTTTGGACCATTCTGGTGCCGATAAAATCAACTTTTTCGGCATTTGCCAGGGAGCCAATTTTGCGACTATCTTTACAGCCCTCAATCCTGACTTGGTCAAGAATCTGGTGACTGTTGTGGCGCCGATTGATTTCTCTCCGTGTGATAAGTTGCTCTTCCAGTGGGGCAAATATATGGATGCAGACAGTATGGTCGAAGCCTATGGCAACCTGTCTGGAGAAGTCATGAACAACGGATTCTTGCTCTTATCGCCTATCAAATTAACCACCAATAAATATTTGGATTTGATTGATAAATTGGACAATGAAAAAGCCATGACCAATTTCTTGGCCCTGGAAAGCTGGATTTTTGACAGCCCTGCCCAGGCTGGAGCGACCATTCGTCAGTTTACCAATGACATGTACCATGATAATAAGCTGGTCAAGGGCGAGCTCAAAATCGGCGATGAAACGGTCAATCTCAAGAATATCAAGCAGCCATTGCTCAATATCATTGCCAATCGGGATGACCAAGTGCCGACTCTGGCTTCTGAACCATTACCGAAATTAGTTGGCTCAAAAGATACGGAGACTGTCTATTATGATTCCGGCCATATCGGCCTCTTTGTCAGCAAGCGGTCTCGCCAACAAGTAATACCAAAACTCATGGATTTCTATAAAACCCATGATGAGTAAAAAGGGCTGGGCTTAAGCCCAGCTCCTTGTCTATAATGGTGAAAGTTGCCAATGTGGCTTGTTCGCTAGAGGAGATGTTTTCTTAGAATGTCTGCAAGCTGATTAGGTTGGTCTGTCTGGATAGAGTGACCAGCATCCATAACATAGAGCTGGGCCTGTTGCTTCAAGGTCTGATAGGTCAGAAGAGCAGAGTCCATGCGAACAACCTTGTCCTTGTCCCCGTGGATAATGATGACCGGACAGGTGACATCTTGAATCCGGTTGGTTCCGGCGACCAGGCCGTTTGTCCGATTGGTCATATTGAAGGTGAAGAGGTTGATAAAAATGTCAGAGTAGTTTTGCTGCTGGCACATGGCATCCATATAGGCCTGGTAATCCTGCTCAGAAATCGGGTAGAGTTGGTAGAGGGGGTCCATTATTTTCTTGAGGATACGCTGGTCACGGTTTTGTAAGGCTAATTCAACCTTCTGCAGGACGGGATTCCACTTGGCCATGGCCCGATTGGTTTGGATGAGGAGCAGCAGTAGGCCTAATTGAGGTTGATTGATACCGCTAGGAGACAGGTAGCCCTGTATGCCGATGGAGGCGAGGAGAAATACCTGCTCAACGGCTTGTGGTTTTAGCGCAGCCATTTCCAAGGCAACCCCACCGCCTGTGGACCAACCAAGGATAGCATAGCTAGGGATTGCCAGCACATCCATGAGCTCCACCAAGTCCAGAGCCAATTCCTGTAGAGAATGGACAGGCTGCTGGTAGCTGGAATGCCCGAAGCCACGCATGTCTGGAAGAATTAGCTGAAAGTCTCCTTCCAGAGCCTCTGCCAGCTGGTAGAAATGAACCGACGAACTCAGGTTGCCATGCAGGAGAATCAAGGCTGGGCCAGTAGTGCCAGTTCTTGAATAGGCTAGCCGCTCGCCATTTTTCAGTGTATGGTAGTGGATAGGATATGATTTCATATAATAACCCTTTCTTTGACCCCATTATAGTAAAAAATAATAAAAAATCAACTAATACTATTCGAAAATCAAAACCATCCCTTGTCAAGAGCCTTTCAGCCTGTCGCTTTGAAATAAGTTAGTGATAGAGTTCTGCTGGTGGTTAGATTGATTTTCATTGAGGATAAATAAAATGACGAAAAGGAGTAGTACAATGACAAAAGTATTTGAAATTGGGCAGACGGGTCAGTTTGCTAAGACCATTACAGAGACAGATGTGATCCTTTTTGCAGGGATTTCAGGTGATTTGAATCCTGCCCATGTCAACGAAGTTGAGGCTTCACAGGGTATGTTCAAGAAGCGGATTGCCCACGGCATGTTGGGTGCTTCCTTGATTTCAACCGTCTTGGGCATGTATCTGCCTGGTCCTGGCACCATCTATCTGGGGCAGGAGTTGAAATTCCTCAAACCCGTTGGAATCGGGGATACCTTGACTGCGACCGCAACCATTACAGACATTGATGACAAGGGCTGGTTGACCTTGGAGACTATCGTGACCAATCAGGATGGTGTCAAGGTCATAGCTGGTCAGGCCAATGTTATCCCGCCAAAATAGGCTAGTCCAGACACATTACAATTTGTTATGGTTGACATAAGATTTTGTAATAGAAGAAGGATTGAAAAGGGTTTCAATATTTGGTATGATTGTGACAAAGATAACGAAACAGGAGGAATATACAAGATGAATCGTGTTACAGAATTGTTGGGTATCCAGTATCCCGTTTTCCAAGGAGCCATGGCTCAAATTTCTCGTCACCAATTGGTCAGCGCTGTCTCAAACGCTGGCGGTCTGGGTATTCTTGCTTCAGGCGGCATGACGGCAGATGAGGTCCGAGAGGAAATTCGGAAGACCAAGGCCCTGACGGATAAGCCGTTTGCGGTCAATCTGATGTTGATGATGGACAATGTGGCAGAGATTGTGGAAGTCCTGATTGAAGAAGGGGTTAAGGTCGTGACCACAGGTGCAGGTACGCCGAAACCCTATATGCCTCGTCTCAAGGAAGCTGGTATCAAGGTAGTCCCAGTTATTCCAAGTGTCAAGCTGGCCCTCAAAATGCAGGAATTGGGCTGTGATGCTGTAGTGGCTGAAGGGATGGAATCTGGTGGTCACATCGGCGAAACGGCCTCCATGCCCCTGACGAGACAGGTGGCTGCTGCTCTAGATATTCCTGTGATTTGTGCAGGTGGTGTGGCAGATGGCCATGGTGTGGTCGCAGCCTTTGCCCTGGGAGCAGAAGGGGTGCAGATGGGGACCGTATTCCTCGCGGCAGAAGAATGCCCGATACCAGATAGCTACAAGCAGGCCGTGCTGGATGCGGTAGACACCTCAACTGTCGTGACTGGTCGCAAATTTAAGGCGCCGGTGCGCTGTATCCGCAATGCTATGACAGACAAATATCTGGAAATCGAGGCTCAGGCTACTTCCCGTCATGATCTGGAAGAAATCACCATGGGGGCTCTTGCCAAGGCGGTCAAGGATGGAGATGCTGAAAACGGCTCTCTCATGGCTGGACAAATTGCTGGTCTGGTCAATGACATCAAGCCTGCCAAGGCCATTATCGAGACAATCTTTACAGAAGCAGAGCATGTCTTGAAGAAACTCCACCTCTAATTTTTAATACACTACCAATTTCCTCTTTGGCAGGCTGGATTCAGAATCCGGTCTGCTTTTTTCTTCACAAACTTTCTGTTCTTCCTATTTTTATACTTTCCAAAGTTAGGAATGGTAAGGATTCTTGTGTTTTCCTACTTTGTGAAATTCTATAATCTTCACTTATAGTCGTATTAATTTTTATTAAGTAGATTTTTATGTAATTTCGTTATATTATAATGTTGTCAACAAAATGTAAACGCTTTACAAAAAGCAAAAAATACAAAAAGGAGTCTATTACCATGTCAGTTAAAGAATTAGCTAGAGAGTTGTACCCAGAAGATTTGTTCGGTTATGCCGAAAAATTGACGGAGGGTGAACTGAAAGTCTTGAAACACTTGCGCCAAGAATTAGAAGCACGTGTTCGTCCAGTCTTGATTGACAGCTATGAAAAAGCCCTGCTTCCACGTGAAGAAATCCTGGGAGCATTTGCAGCAGCCAAAATTATGACTCACCCAGATTTATTCGTTGGTCGCGAAGGATCTTGGAAGGCTGGTGAGCTTTACAACGCCTTCCTCTACCTGGAAATGGCTCGCTTCGATCCGTCTGTTGCAACCTTCTACACAGTGCATGGCGGACTTGGTTACAATACGATTCTCATTGGTGGTAGCCAGGAGCAGATTGAGCGCTTTGGTACACCAGTTCGTAATTTTGAAGCACAGACCTGTTTCGGTTTGACAGAGCCTGACCATGGTTCTGACATTGCAGGTGGTCTTGCAACAACAGCTGAGCGCAAGGGTGATGTCTGGGTATTGAACGGCGAAAAACGCTGGATTGGTGGTGCTAAGACAGCAGACTTTATTCCAATCTTTGCCCGCGATGTGGAAACCAAGAAAATCAAATGTTTCATGGTGAAACAAGGTAGCCCAGGTCTTTCTGTGGAAAACGTGGAGCACAAGATTTCCCTCCGTATCGTAAACAATGGTCACATTACACTCAAAGATGTGGAAGTTCCTGAAGCAGACCGTCTTGTCAATATCAACGGCTATGGTGATGTAGCGAAAATCTTCGTTCGCACACGCGCAGACGTTGCTTACATTGCCATGGGTACAGCGGCTGGTGCCTTCAATGCAGCCCTTCGCTTGACAACAACTCGTGAACAATTCGGCCGCAAACTCGGTGGCTTCCAATTGGTACAGGAAAAATTGGCTCGTATGCAGGCAAATGTGCAGGCAGCCATTGCTTACTCCGCACGCATTGCCGAAATCCAAGAATCTGGCACAGAAGAAATGCTCAACTCTTCACTGGCTAAGCTCCACAACTCTCTCCGCATGAGAGAAACAGTAGCCCTGGCTCGTGAAGTCTGCGGCGGTAACGGTATTACCTACGAAACAGAAGTTGCTCGCTTCTTCACAGATGCGGAAGCTATTTACACCTATGAAGGAACACACGAAATCAATGCCATGATTGTGGCGCGTGAATTGACTGGAATCGGTGCCTTCGTCTAAAACTCACTGAAAATCCATCTCTCGGCTCAAGGCGACAGGCCGCAAACCTCCACTGGAGATTTTCGCTGGTCAAGGCTTTTGAAAAGAGAAATGATTTTCTAAGAGTAAGCAATTCATCTGGGAGTGGGGAATCTCCTGCTCCCAGGATATTGGCTCTAGGGCGAAAGGAAAGGAAAAAAGTATAATGGAAATTAAAAATGTTATGGTCATTGGGTCTGGTCAAATGGGCAGCGGGATTGCTCAAGTTTTTGCCCAATCAGGCTTCACTGTCTATCTCAATGATATTAAATTAGAATTTGTTGAACGTGGTCTAGCAGGTATTAAGAAACAATTTGATCGTGCTGTTGGAAAAGAAAAAATGACTCAGGAAGAAGCAGATGCAGCAATGGCACGACTGATTCCTTCAACAGACTATCAAGATGCGAAACATGTGCAACTTGTCGTTGAAGCAGCGACTGAAAACCGCGATATCAAGCTGAGCATCTTTAAGCAATTAAACGAGATTACAGCTCCAGAAACCATCCTGGCATCCAATACCTCCTCCCTGTCTGTGACCGATATTGCTGCTGCTTCAGGTCGTCCGGATAAGGTGCTAGGTATGCACTTCTTTAACCCAGCTCCTCTTATGAAATTGGTCGAAGTTATTCGAGCCATTCAAACCTCTCCAGAAACAGCTGCTGCGGTAGAAGAAGTCACTGCAAAAATCAATAAAACAGCGGTGCGCGTGGCGGATTCCTATGGTTTTGTGGTCAACCGTATCCTGATTCCAATGATCAACGAAGCAATCTTTGTCTTGGGAGAAGGCGTTGCCAGTGCAGAAGAAATTGACACAGCCATGAAATTGGGTGCCAACCATCCGATTGGCCCATTAGCTCTAGCTGATTTAATTGGCCTCGATGTTGTTTTGGCTATTATGAATGTCTTGAGCAATGGCTTCGCGGATCCAAAATACCGTCCAGCTCCACTTCTTAAAAAAATGGTGGAATCTGGTAAACTTGGTCGTAAGACTGGTCAAGGATTCTTTACGTATTAGGAAGGGAGAAAGAGATGAGAGAAGCAGTAATTGTAGCAGCTGTTCGAACACCAATTGGCAGTTACGGTGGAAGTTTAAAAGATATATCTGCTGTTGATTTGGGAGTAACTGCTGTCAAAGGCGCACTCGAAAAAATTAACCTTGATCCTACTTTGGTGGATGAAGTGATTTTTGGTAATGTACTTGGTGCAGGTCTTGGACAAAACGTCGCACGTCAAGTTAGTATCAAATCTGGCTTGCCTGTAACGACTCCTTCCTTCACCATTAATAAAGTTTGCGGATCTGGTCTGAAAACCATCAGCCTAGCAGCCCAAGCTATCCTTTTGGGAGATGCAGATGTTGTCATTGCAGGTGGTACGGAAAATATGAGCCAGGCGCCGTATGTTATTCAAAATCAGCGCTGGGGTTCCCGCATGGGCGACAGCAAAGTGATTGATACCATGCTAAAAGATGGACTGACGGATGCCTTTGAGCCAATGCACATGGGTATCACAGCAGAAAATGTCGCAGCCAAGTACAATATTACCCGTGAAGATCAGGATAGCTTTGCGGTTCGTTCCCAGGAAAAGGCTGTCGCTGCTATCAAGGAAGGTAAATTCAAAGACGAAATCGTACCAGTCCTGATTCCGCAACGTAAGGGCGATCCACTCGTCTTTGACACAGACGAATATCCACGTGAAAATGCCAGCATGGAAGGCATGGCTAAATTGCGCCCAGCCTTCAAGAAAGACGGTACTGTTACTGCCGGAAATGCCTCTGGTATCAATGACGGAGCAGCGGCTATCATTATGATGAGCAGTGAAAAAGCTGCACAATTGGGTCTGCCAGTCCTTGCTACTATCAAATCTTATGCAAGTGCAGGTCTAGATCCAACTATTATGGGTTGCGGTCCTATCTACGCATCCCGTAAGGCCCTGGATAAGGCAGGCTTGTCTGTCAGTGACCTAGATTTGGTTGAAGCCAACGAAGCCTTTGCGTCCCAAGCTTGCGCAGTCAATCGCGAACTAGGACTCAATCCAGATATTGTCAATGTAAACGGTGGTGCCATTGCCCTCGGTCACCCAATCGGAGCGTCAGGCGCCCGTATCTTTGTCACCCTTCTACATGAAATGCAAAAACGTGATGCCAAATGCGGTTTAGCAACTCTCTGTATCGGTGGTGGTATGGGGATAGCCGTTATCGTGAGCAGATAGTACTCTTCGAAAATCAAACGCAGACGTTGTTGACTCGACTTGATGTGTGAAAAGCTCTGGGTGTGCTTTTCAGCCTGTCGTCATAAAACCATAAGCGTCAGAGTTCTCCGCGTCTTCCTGATTTTCATTGAGTAACTTTCACCATTTGTAGATTATGTGAGGAAAGATTATGAAAAAAACACCAAATCGTTGGGTCATTTTGGCGGCGGCCATCTTGACCAACCTCTCCTTGGGAGCGGGCTATGCCTGGTCCGTTTTCCAAAAAGCTCTCTTGGAAGCCAATGCCGACCAAGGATGGGTACAGGCCCAGACCTCACTGGCCTTTAGTATCTCCTTTGCCATGGTTCCGGTCGGAATGATTATTTTCGGCCCCAAGGTTGATGCCCTCGGTCCTAAGAAATTTGTATTCTTAGGTGGTATCCTCTTTGGTCTAGGCATGTTTGCCACAGGCTTTGCAACCAGCTTGTCGATTCTCTATCTGACCTACGGTGTCATCCTGGGTCTAGGTATCGGGTCTGCCTATGGTGCAGCCACTTCGGTCGCTTCCAAATGGTTCCCTGATAAAAAAGGTCTGGCTGGTGGTTTGACAGCGGCAGGCTTTGGTCTTGGTCCCCTGATTATTGGGCCAGTTGCTAAAGGCATGATTGGCGCCATGGGTGTTTACCGGACCTTCAATGTACTGGGTATTGCCCTCTTGGTGGTCATCTGTGCGTCTTCTCTGGTCATGGAAAAGGCTCCAGCAGCTGCTCCGACACCAGGTGCTGCAGCTCCGACTGGTAAGACCCATAAGGAAATGTTGCGTGAAGGCAATTTCTGGCTACTCTGGTTGATTTACATCCTCGGTGCGACCGGCGGTATGATGATTATCGGTGGTGCCGCATCCATCTCTGACCAATACAAGCTGGTCAGTGAAGCGACATTCTTTGTCATGCTGGTTTCCATCGCCAATACCTTTGGCCGGATTTTCTGGGGAGCAGTGTCTGATAAGATTGGTCGCTACCCGACCGTTGTTGCCATGTTTGCCGCAGTAGCAGGAGGGCTCTTCCTGACAGCGACCTTTAAAGGTGAAGGCAGTGTCCTGGCTATCATCGGTGTCATGCTGGTTGCCTTGTCCTTCGGTGGTTTCCTCGGTTCCTTCCCAGGTATCACTGCTGATAACTGGGGTGTGGCCAATGTAGGTACCAACTACGGCTGGATGTTTACGGCTTACGGTGTTGCTGCTATTGCAGGACCACAGCTGGGTGCTCGTCTGGCTCAAGCCAACAATGGAGACTACTCTATGGCCTTCTATATCGTCATCGGCATGGCCGTGGTCGGAATCTTGCTCCAGCTTTACTACATTGCTAAATCTAAAAAAGCTTCCTAACCTCTAGTGCCCGGAGAAATCTGGGTGCTTTTTTACTTTCTGGGAAAGCGTTCTTGATTACTTTTGATGGTTGAACAACCTCAATAAATAAGTTGGTTTTCGCACAATTTCTATAAGCCCACCTAATACGACTATTAAAATTTCTTAAGTAGACGAATATGTAAATAGTTGATAAACTAATAATGTAAGCGTTTTACATTTTGTCAATCGATTGGTTGCATTGTTGACCCTAGGTGACCGATCACATTACACATTAGGAGAATGTTTATGAACAAAACTGTATTGTTGGACGTCAAAGATGGCATCGGCTATATCACTATCAATCGTCCAGAAGCATTGAATGCCCTCAGCTCACAAGTCTTGAAAGACTTGAATGAAGTATTGGATGTAGTGGAAACCAGTACAGAAATTGGTGTAGTCATCGTCACAGGTGCAGGTGAGAAATCATTTGTAGCCGGCGCAGACATCAAGGAAATGGATAAGATGACGCCGACACAAGCCTTCGAATACATGACCTATGCCAATGATACTTTCTCCAGACTAGAACATCTTCGCCAGCCATCCATTGCAGCAATTAACGGATATGCTTTGGGAGGTGGTATGGAATTGGCTCTGTCAACAGACATTCGTCTGGGCCATGAGAAAGTGTTGTTGGGCTTCCCTGAAGTGACACTTGGAATTATACCAGGATTTGCAGGAACCCAACGGATGCCACGCCTCATCGGCATCAGCAAGGCCAAGGAACTCATTTTCACGGCTCGAAATGTAAAAGGACCAGAAGCAGTCGAACTCGGCATACTCAATCGCCTGGTCCCAGCAGAGGAATTGATGCAGGAAGCTGAAAATCTAGCAAAATCTATTTTGAAGAATGCTCCGTTGGCTGTCGAAAAAGCCAAACATGTCATCAGCGTGGGAACAGAATTACCACTGCAAAGTGCTATCCGCTTGGAAACAGAAGCAGAAGCACTCCTCTTCTCAACAGAGGATAAAAAAGAAGGCATGGGCGCTTTTGTTGAAAAACGAAAAGCAGTCTTTACACGGAAATAAGTAGCTTTGACGAGGAGAAAAAAATGGCAAAAATTGTAACGCTCAAAGAAGCAGTATCGCTGGTACAACCGGGACACATCGTGGGAATCTCAGGCTTCCTCGGTGTCGGTGAACCCTTTGAATTGATTGATGGCTTGGTGGAACAAGGCACAAAAAACCTGACTCTGACATCTGTCGTAACCTCCCATCCTGGTAAGGAAGTCGGAGTAGGTCGCCTCTGCGAAAACCACCAAGTATCCAAATACATAGCAGCCCACGTCGGAACCTCACCAGGTGCCCAAAAAGCCTACTTCAGCGGTGAGATGGAAGTTGAATTCACACCGATGGGCACAGTGGTTGAACGCCTCCACGCTGCAGGTGCAGGTCTAGGTGCCGTATTGACACCGACAGGCGTTGGAACCATCCTAGAAGAAAAACAAGAAAAAGTTGTCCGCAACGGCCGTGAGTACCTAGTCTATGATCCATTGAAAATTGACGTAGCCTTAATCAAGGCCAGCAAGGCAGACAAGTACGGAAACCTTTACATCGAAGGAACCACTAAAAACATTTCATTGCAACTGGCCCTGGCTGCCGACACAGTCATCGTTGAGACCAATGAAGTGGTAGAAATCGGAGAAATCAAGCCGGATGATGTCTATATTCCTGGTATTTTAGTAGATTATGTCGTCCAAGGTTTGACAGCACAAGAACACCATGAAATGATGGGTGCTCTCTGGACAGAAACGAAGAAACTAGCAGGGGTGTAAAAATATGAAAGCAAAAGAAGTTATTGCACGTCGTGTCGCTTTAGAATTCCATGACGGAGACGTTGTCAACCTGGGATTCGGTATTCCAAACGCATCTGCTGACTATATCCCAGCTGGAGTGAGCGTTATCCTCCAAGCTGAAAATGGAGCCCTTCGTTTCGGTGAAACCCCAGGCAAGGATAACTACCATCCAAATATTGCCAACTCAGGTGGTGCTCCCATCACCCTTATGCCAGGTGCTTCAACATTTGACATTCAAACCTCATTTGCAATTATTCGGGGTGGACATGTGGATGCTACAGTCCTAGGTGCTCTTGAAGTGAGTCAAGATGCAAGTATTGCTAACTGGATTATCCCTGGAAAATTTGCTCCAGGTATGGGTGGAGCGATGGATTTGCTTGTTGGTGCGAAACGGGTTATTGTAGCCCTTCAACACGTTGACAAACATGGTGAATCCAAAGTCTTGAAAGAATGTACCTTACCTCTTTCTGCCAAAGGAGTGGTATCCATGGTCATCACCGAATTAGCCGTATTTGAATTCCAAGATGGCAAATACCTGCTCAAGGAAGTAGCTCCTGGAGTGACGGTAGAAGAAGTCCTAGAAAAAACAGCAGGTGACGTGGTCGTTGCTGACAATGTCATCACCATGCCAATCTAGGAAAGCATTTCCGCAAACCTGACTTTACTAGCTACACTTACTAGCAACAAGACAATGGGACAGTTCTTGAGGTCGGTTTGACAGATGTTAAGTACAAGAAATATCCCAGTAGTCAATTTGCTGGGATTTATTTGTGAAATTCGAGCAGATTTATTTAAAAGTATTCAGCAATATGATATAATAAATCGAGGAATTTATCGTTGTCTACTAAAAACAAATTGAAACCTTAGTTGCCAGATTTTTAGGGCAAAACGATAAACAAAACATGAAAAAACATCACCTAGCTACCAGTTCAGATAGGTGAGACAAGATTATATGAAAAACGCTTGTCCAAAAGGACAAAGGAGGATATGCTATGGGAATGGATATTGTTCAAATGGGGTATTTTATCAATATTGTTGAGAACAACTGTAATCTATCCCTAGCCGCCAAGAAGATTCATATCAGCCAGTCAGCTCTCAGCCAGTTCATCACCCAGTTTGAGACCAATGAAGGGCTCCAGCTCTTCCATAGAAAAAATGGTCGCCTGGAAAAACTGACCGAGGCAGGTGAGCGTGTCTACCGTTTTGCCACCGAAATTGTCGAGAAATATGAAGACATGCAAAGAATGATTCAGACCGAGTCTACCAAGCAGAAGGGCACTATCCGTCTGGGTATTCCGTCTTTGATATTGCGGGTCTATTTTGCCAATATCCTGCCGGACTTCCTGCTCAAACACCCAAATATTGATATCCAGATTACCGAAGGAGGAGGAGTGGACCTTAACCGTATGTTCCTGGCTGAGGACCTCAACTTTGTCGTGGTCATTGAGCCGACCTCCTTGGATAGCCAAAAATACGAGCAGCACATCATCCAGATGGACGAATACGTGGCTTTTATGGACAAGAATCATCCCTTGGCCAGTAAGGACCTGCTAGAGTGGAAGGACATTGAACCCTATCAAGTCGCCACCTTTAACAAGTCCTACACCACCTACCACCTCCTCAAGGACAAGTTCAAAAAAGAAAAAATCAAGCCTAAGCTCAGCTTCCTAGCCTACTCTTGGGACTACCTAATCGAAGCCACATCTGGCAATAATATCATCACCCTCCTACCCCGGCCAATCGAAGATTTGGTGGACAAGGACAAGCATACCATGGTCCGCTTCAGAGACTTTTTGCCTTTTAATATCTGGTTCTGCCGACCGTACAAGTCCAAGACCAATGAAATCGAGTCCTTTGTCTACGAAGAATTCCTGAAATTATACTACACGCCTGTCGAATAAAGTAGGTGAATCATGCAATACGACCAAGAAAAGTTAGACCAGATTAGCGACTATATCCAGGCAGAGATAGTTGGCCAAGCAGCACACTATGATGAGCATAAGCTCTTTCCGCTCCTCTTTATCAATCGGCTGGTCACAGATCACAAGATTTTCCACCTGCTCCACCAAACTGTGGACAGAGACAGCGGGCTCAGGACCTTTCTAGAGGTCATTCGCCTCCTGTCCATCGAGTTTTCCTCCTTGGCGGCCATCCTCATGACCCAGGCCTTCTTTGCCATCTGGCTCTTGGAGCATTTTGGCAGTCCTGAGCAGAAGGAGCGCTATCTGGATGATTTGCTCAACTTCAAAAAAATAGGTGCCTTTGCCTTTTCCGAGGAAGATATCAATCTGGACAAGCAATTTCCCGAAACCATGGCCAGACAGACCGACAAGGGCTGGATTATCAACGGTCGCAAGCAGATGGTTTCCAATGCTCCTATGGCAGATGTCCTCTTTGTCCTCTGCCAGACCGTGGACCAGTACGGCAAGAAGGACATGGCTATCTTTGTCCTCGACAGCAAGACTCCCGGTGTCCAGGTCGGTCCCACCATTGACAAGGTCGGTGTCCGCTCTATGCCGCTGGCACCTATTAGTTTTGAAAATGTCCAGCTGACCAACGACCAGCTGTTGGGCCACCAGATTGCCGGCAAGCAACAGTACACCCAGTCTATGATTAAGATGCGGCTGGCCATCAGTGCTCAATCCCTGGGCATTGCAGAAGGTGCCTTCAAGAAAGGTCTGGCCTATTCACAGATTCGCCGGGGCTTTGGCAAGCGTCCTATCGACGTATCTATCAATCAACTCCGCATCGTCGACCTGAAAACGGCCCTGGTTGCCTGCGAAGCCTATTACCATGACTACCTGCGGACCGATATGTCGGACGAACGAGAGGTCTCCATGCTGAAAATCATCACCTCCAGACTGGCCTCAACCATTTCTGAGGAAGTAGTTCGTATAACTGGAGCTTATAGCTTCATTGGAAACGATGATATCGAGCGCTATGTTCACGATGCAAATATTACCAAGGAATACGGCGGAAAAACAGATCGACTCAAGAAAAAAATTGCAGAAATGTGGCTGTAAAACTCATGTGAAATGAGGAGAATATGAAAATATGAAACTACAAACCTACCAATTCGGCCAGATGACCCTGACCTGGCTGAGAGGGGCAGACAAGTACACGGATGCAGGAACCATCTTCGGACCTGTGCCCAAGGCTGTCTGGTCCCGCTATTTCCCGACCAATGAACAGGGGCTTATCCATGACCTGACAGACCCCATCCTCATCAGCTACCAGGGCAAGCATTACCTGATTGACACCAGTCTGGGAACGGAAAAGCTCAGTGACAAACTCCGGAGAAATCTCGGCGTCATCTCAGAAAACCGTGTCCTAGAAAGCCTGGACCAGCTGGGCCTCAGCCCTGAGGATATCGATGTGGTCCTCATGACCCACATGCACAATGACCATGCCGGTGGCCTGACCAGGCTAGTCGATGGCGAGCTGGTTCCCACCTTCCCAAATGCCACCATCTACATCAATGACATCGAGTGGGAAGAAGTGCGCTATCCCAATCCCCGTACCAGGGCTACCTACCTGCCTGAAAACTGGCAGGCTATCCAAGACCAGGTCCAGACCTTTGGCTCAGAGCTCAAGCTGGTCGACGGCATTGAGATGCACCACACAGGCGGTCACAGCCGTGGCCACAGCATCATCCTACTCAAGCAAGATGGGGAGACCCTGATACACATGGCCGACACACTCCTGACCCATGCCCACTTTAATCCCCTCTGGGTGGCAGCAGTAGACGACTACCCTATGGACAGTATCAAGGCCAAGGAAAAGTGGATCAAGCAAGCCTACAGTCAAGGCTACACCTTCCTCTTTTACCACGACCCTTACTATGCCCTGCTCAAGTTTAACCAGGATGGTAGCCAAGTGGTCTCCTGCCTGGAAAGACTGCGCCCACCAGTCCTGCCTTTTACGGACAAGGAGGACAAGCGCCTGGTCGTAGCGGAGGAAACCAAGCTACCGATAACATACTAAAACAGATATATATATATATATATAAATGTATTTTATCAATAATTTTTGTGAAAATTTCACAAATCAGTCATTATCCCTTGCAAAAATTTGTAGGGGATATTTTTTATTGATCTGTCAATAAAACCTAATAAAATAGCAGTTTTCCATGAATATTTTACCGATAAACCATTCTAACAAAATACAAATATATATAACCTATTAGAGATACTTATAGTAACATAAAAATTCTTGATTTATACAAAACTATATGCTATCTTTAAATTGTTTTAATAAACAAAATAATATATAGAGGAGGGTTTGCAATGTCAAATAAAACTAATCGGAGGAATCGTGGTTTTGACTGGTATAGTCTGCGCCAGCGTTTCTCCATTCGTAAGTACCATTTCGGTGCTGCCAGTGTTTTGCTTGGTGTTGCCATTGCCAGTCTAGCGACAGGTCCATTGGCCCAGGCGGAGGAAATCGACCTTTCTACCCAGCCAGCGGTAGAAGTTCCAGTCCCAGAGACGCCACCAGCTGAGCTTCCAGTAGAAGTGCCAGAAGTTCCCGTGGTGGAAAGCTTGCCAAGTCCAGAGCCAGAAGCACCTGTCCTTGAAGCTCCAGTAGCACCTGCGGAAGTTGTCCCAGAAGTAACTGCTGAGCCAGTCGCGCCACAAGCACCAGCTGCACCAGAGGTGGAAGTGCCTGTCGAACGTCAAGCAGGTATCGTCTACCATGCCTCCTATGTGGAAGAAACCACAAAGGAAGAGGTCGGCAAGGGCAAACCACAGGCGACCATCGTCACCACTACTGAGGAAAAGGCTAGCGCAGAAGTGACTGTCACAGCTGACTACCTGCCGAAGGGCTATGAGCTGTCAGACCCAGCCAAGACCAACGTGACCGCCACCGTCCACGAAGGCCAGGCCAACCCAGTAGCTTTTTCAGTGCGCCCTGTAGCTGTCCCAGAAACCAAGGTAGTAACAGAAGGCTATACAGGCTTTAGGGCAACAGTGCCACCAGCAGCCAACGGTCAAGTCGACCAACCGACAGACGGTGGCAATGCGGAAGGTACGAGTGGGTTTAGGGCTATTCCTGCGGAGAATAGAACTGCTTTTTCAGGTAATCAAAATTTCAAAAATTATCAAGGTTTTAGTAGGGATAAGTTGCTTAACCAGATTACCTGGATTGATTTTTCGGATGCCAGTACGATTTCAGGAACGGGTACTGCTCCAAACCAAGCTGACGGTAATAAATTAGCTCCTTCGCTTCGAATTGGTACAAAATACAAGAAAGTCATTGCTCCAGGATATGAAGTGACGTTGGAAGTCATTGGCTTAAAACCTTTCGAAGCAACTGAAATCTATAAAGAGCGGATTGCTGGAACAGATCGAGAACAGTATTTCGATGCGAACCGAAAAAACCATATCATTAGAACTGGCGAGCAGGCTGAAATTATTGCGGTGAAGCAAGATCCAACTTGGTCGCAAGCAGCAAGACAAGGTCTGAACTTTGGTGAAAAAGCCGTTACTCTCCAATCCCACAAGGATGGAGGAAATGTAGGGGTGATCTTCCGAGGTTCAGCAACCTATCTAGGAAATTCTGTCCCAATCAACTTTGTTTTGATGGAGGCAGAAGAAGCTAAGAGGGAAGAACTTGTCATTTTCACGACCAATGGAGAAAATTTTGAACTACTTGGAGAACTTTCCAACGATTTGACCTTGTCATCCTACAGTCCTATCACGACGGGCTACTTCAAAGATAGAAATAGATTTGAAGATGTCACTATCCCCAACAATTGGGCGGCACGTTTTGATGCTTTGGACTATGTCAATGTTGGCACGTCAGAAACCATTGCAACTGCAGGACAAACCTTAACAGAGGGAAATATGACCCTGGTAGATGGGTTAGGTACTAAGGTTTTTGGACCAGTAACAAACCGTAGGAAATCTACAGTATCTCCGAATGAGGAATATTCGACCCCTATCTTGCTCACTAAAAATGCTTCAGAAGTAGGGATGTTTATCACTTCATTGGGTAGACAGTCTGCCATGATTGGGGTCATGGTCTATGATGAAGGGGATGCTCCAGCCTCATATGGGGAAGGTAAACACGCCCTTAACCTCAATGTTGCGGATAAGAACCCATTCCTTGGAACAGTTATGGCTGATTTGGATTTTGTGCCAGAGGCTATTCCAGCTGACGCTGCTCCATGGTATCGTGATGAGTTAATCAACCAGTGGGATGAAGGACCTATTCAGCTCTTGGGGGCAAGTGACGCGGCGAAGAATAACAATAATTACACCCTTCACCATTCTACTAATGGTAGCTATGAACTGAAATTACAAGCTTCTGCAAATGGTAATCCCAAAGCACATATGCAGGGATGGATTGATTTTAATAACAATGGAATTTTCGATGAAGGAGAAGCGTCTGGAGTGGTCGAAGTAACATCGGCTAAAACCTATACCTTAAACTTTACTGGAATTCCACAAATTACGGATACAGACTTAACGAAGTTAGGTGTTCGTGTCCGTATAGCGGTTGATAGAAATGATATTTTAACCCCACATTTGACAGCCTTGTCTGGTGAGGTGGAGGACTTCCAAGTTCAATTAACCCACCCACCGCGCGGTACTAAAAAAGAAACCACTGCTAGCCAAGGGGAAACCCAGAGAGCTACTGTAGAATTTTTTGCTTATGGCAGGAATGCTTACGAAAGTACAGCTGCAAAAATCGATGAAACAATCCCTCCTTCAATCGTCAAAGAAGACGGTCAATTAGTACAGGATAGTGAGTTAGTTGATGGTTATTATGTTGTGCCAGGAGAGGGTAGGTATAAGATAACTGCTAATGGCAAGAATGTAGATGTTGAATTTATTCCGGAAGAGAATTTTGTCACCAAGCGGACGGATGGTAGTATCGTCAAACAGGCTAAGGGTATCACTATTCGCCGGACAGGAACAGTAGTAGATAAGGCTGGTACGGCAGCCTATACAACAGGTTGGACGGCGACTACGGATGTTCATGGAATTGCGAATATTTCAGAACAGACCAATACTATGGATGGTCGCTATATTCCTCATGTGGTTGCTGTTGTTCCTAGTGGAGTTGATGCGACTTCGAGTGCTGTCCAAGGTGCTGTCCAGACAGGAAGACCAACTTTCGTTCCTGGAACAATTTCCACAGGTGCCCAAGTCCCTATGGATCCAAATACAACGAAGTTATTGGATGATAGCTCTAATCCTGTTGATGCTACAACTGCCTATGCCATGGTCAAGGGTGTCCGTACAGCTGTAGGTGAGTATAGGATTTCTAGCACGGATGGCACAGTAACTTATACACCAAACGATGAAGGGAAACGCTATATTGGTAGTTTATTGCCTGTAACTGTACAATCCAAGGATGTCAATGGCTCTGCTGCAACAGCTACCTACACCCCTACAATTACGCCACTGAGTCCATCAGCAGTTGCTGCGACTTCTGTTGGTTTGCAAGGAAAACAGCAAACTGGTCGTCCGACCTTTACTAAAGGTTCTGCAATTGATGGTGTAGGTGAATTGGTACCAAGTAGCTTGACCTTGCTTGATGCAAGTGGTCAGCCAGCTACAAGGGTAGACGTACCTGATCAGGGTAGCTATGTCTTAAATCCGGATGGTAGTATCACCTTTACACCGTTACCGAATTACTATGGCAGTCCGACCCCAGTTAATGTTCGTCAAGCAGATAGTAATGGTAGCACGGTTGTAACAACTTATTCACCAAATGTCATTGAAGTTCGCCCAATTGCTGATCCAGATAAGACTTACGGCCTAAAAGGAGCTGAGCAAACTTCTAGGAGTGACTTCTTTACTGCTGGGCAGATTGATTTGGATGGTAATAAGGTATATGATCCAGCTACAGAAGTTGTGGCCTTAAATCCTGATAGTCGCAAACTTATCAATCAACAAGGTCAGGAAGTAGACAGTGTGCAAGTGGCTGGTGAGGGTGTTTATCGCTTGAATGGTGATGGCACGATTACCTTTACCCCAGAGCCAGATTTTGTTGGACTAGCTAATGGTGTTACCATTACGATTGCGGATGTCAACGGTACAAAAGTATCCACTACCTATGTACCTAAGGTTATTGACGTCCCTGAAGATGAGCTGAAAGAAACGGTTAAGCGGACCATTCATTATGTTTATGCAGATGGTCGTGAAGCAAGTACCAGTGTTGAAAAGGTTCTTGAATACACACGCACAGCAACAGCAAACCCATTGACAGGGGAAATTTCCTACAGTCCTTGGGAATCTACGGATAATGATTTCCCACTGGTAACTTCTCCAGTCATTACAAATTATACAGCAAGTCAACTTGAGGTGGCGGAGCGCAGAGATGTTCCTGCTGAGGCAGTGGATGAAACCATTACGATTGTCTATCGTGAACATGATAAGCAATTAGCGACATTTACATACAGGGTCGTTGATGGACCAGAGTTGGCTAAAGATCAGGAGATTGGTTACTCTTCTGCACCAATTACTTATACAACAGCTGCCAAAATTGCTGAAATTATAGCGCGTGGCTATGAACTGGTTGAGGATGGATTCGCAAACGAAGCGAATAAGAGCTTTGATACGGATACGGCGCGAGTTCAGAACTGGGATATTTTATTCCGTCCTAAAACAACTGTCACAACTCCAGATCAACCGAAGACTCCAGGTGATCAAGTGGATCCAAGCATTCCGGATAGTCCTCGTTGGGAGGAAGTAACCAAGACCATCACTCGTACAGTTTCCTACAAATTGAACACAGTTGATGGACCAGAAGCACCAGGAACTAGCAGTCAGACCAATACCGTTACCTTTGAACGCACTGGTACTTATAATTTTGTAAGCAATCAGATTACCTATACGAATTGGGTAGCTAAGGATGGCGATGCGACTTTAGAGGGTCATGCTTTACCAGATGTACTAGGCTACACTGCAACTAAGGCGACTGCAAATGATGAGGAAGTCTTGCCACTTTCAACAACACGCAATAAAACGGTCACTCATCTTGATAATAATATTACGGAGATTGTTGTTTATACTCCGGATGCACAGCTTGGTAAAATTAGCTTTATCAATGTAACGGATCCTAGTCAAGAAGTGCTTGTTAGAGAGATTCCGTTGACTGGTAAAACAGGTGATAAATTTACAGTTGATACAGCAGCGATTATTGAAGAATTTAGACAGCAAGGCTATGAAGTCAGTGATATTTCAAATTATGACAAGGAAGGTTTATTCTCTCCAGATCCAAATAGTCATGATGAGTTTATTTACCATTTGACGGAAAGAGTAGTTCCTGTCGATCCATCAAATCCACCAACACCAGGTACGCCAGTCGATCCGAATAATCCAGATGGACCGAAGTGGCCGGATTCAGTTAGTGGAATTGTAACCAAAGATGAAGTGAAGCGGACTATTTCTTATGTAGATGAAGCGGGAGCACCTCTATCGCCTTCATTTGAAGATACAGTTAGCTTTACGAGAACTGCTACAGTTAATTTGGTAACAGGAGCGGTTAACCTAGGTTCTTGGGAGGCGGTTAATAGTGACAAGGAATTAGCAGGAAATCCATTGCCAACCATAGCAGGTTATTCTATCAAAGGGGCCACATCGGATTCCCTTGTAGCTGAGGCGATAGTCACTGAAAACCCTCGTACTGTTGAGGCAGAAGCTCCAGATATTGTGGAAGTTGTTACTTATCAAAAAGACAAACAAGAGGCAATTATTCGCTTTGTTGATGTAACAAATCCACAAGCTAGGAATGAATTAAATACCATCACACTCTCTGGCAAATCTAGTGAGGAGATTGGTTATGATGTCACTCCTCTAGTGAACTTATATGAAAAAGCTGGCTATCAAGTAACCAATAAACATTCTTACAGTCCAGCGACTCTGTACGATACAGAAAAAGATGTGCCTCAAGAGTTTATATTTGAATTGGTTCAAAAAACGACTACAACCACCCCAGATAATCCACAGACCCCAGGTACGCCAGTGGATCCGAATAATCCAGACGGACCACGTTGGGAAGAAGTGACCAAGACCATCACTCGTACAGTGGCTTACAAATTGGATACTGTCGATGGTCAACCAGCTCCGACTACCGAAACCAAGACCAATTCAGTCACCTTCGAACGGACTGGTAGCTACAACCACGTGACCAAACAAGTGACCTACACGGATTGGGTAGCTAAGGATGGCGATTCGACTCTGGAAGGCCAGACACTACCATTGGTGACTGGTTATGTGGCTGTCACCGCAACTAGAAATAACCAGACAGTAACACCAAGCGCAACGGCAGAAGCCATTGAAGCAAGTGCTACGACAGATAATGTGGATGAGATTGTCGTTTACAAGGCCCTCAGCTCTTGGACCATCACTCCTCCAACAGGTACAGACCCAGTTCCACCAATTCCTTACGACAACCATCCGACCGACCCAACCAAGCCGGCGGATCCAACTCCGACCCCAGCAATTCCGAAAGTGGATGGCTATGTCCCAGTTGGACCAGATGGAAATGAATTGCCTAAGGATCCAGATGGTAACTACATCCCACCAGTACCGACTGACCCAACTCAGCCAACAGTTATTACTTACAAGGCCCTTGAACAGAAGGCAGTCATCAAATACTTGGAAGAAGGCAGCAATAAGGTTCTCTCTCCAGCTGATGAAGTAACTGGTCTAGCAGATCAACCAATTGTATACAGCACAGCAGATACCATTGCCTTGATTAAGGAACGTGGCTATGAATTGGTGCAAGACAACTTCCCAACGAATGCGACATTTGACCGTGATACAACCAGTACACAGGAGTACACAGTTGTGTTTAGAGAGAAGGTTGTCACAACCACTCCGGATAATCCACAGACCCCAGGCACGCCAGTCGATCCGACTAATCCAGACGGACCACGTTGGGAAGAAGTGACCAAGACCATCACTCGTACAGTAGCTTACAAACTGGATACTGTCGATGGTCAACCAGCTCCGACTACCGAAACCAAGACCAATTCAGTCACCTTCGAACGGACTGGTAGCTACAACCACGTGACCAAACAAGTGACCTACACGGATTGGGTAGCTAAGGATGGCGATTCGACTCTGGAAGGCCAGACACTACCATTGGTGACCGGTTATGTGGCTGTCACCGCAACTAGAAATAGCCAGACAGTATCACCAAGTGCAACGGCAGAAGCCATTGAAGCAAGTGCTACGACTGATAATGTGGATGAGATTGTCGTTTACAAGGCCCTCAGCTCTTGGACCATCACTCCACCATCAGGTACAGACCCAGTTCCACCAATTCCTTACGGCAACCATCCGACCGACCCAACCAAGCCGGCGGATCCAACTCCGACCCCAGCAATTCCGAAAGTGGATGGCTATGTCCCAGTTGGACCAGATGGAAATGAATTGCCTAAGGATCCAGATGGAAACTACATCCCACCAGTACCGACTGACCCAACTCAGCCAACAGTTATTACTTACAAGGCCCTTGAACAGAAGGCAGTCATCCAATACTTGGAAGAAGGCAGCAATAAGGTTCTCTCTCCAGCTGATGAAGTAACTGGTCTAGCAGATCAACCAATTGTATACAGCACAGCAGATACCATTGCCTTGATTAAGGAACGTGGCTATGAATTGGTGCAAGACAACTTCCCAACGAATGCGACATTTGACCGTGATACAACCAGTACACAGGAGTACACAGTTGTGTTTAGAGAGAAGGTTGTCACAACCACTCCGGATAATCCGCAGACCCCAGGTACGCCAGTGGATCCGAATAATCCTGATGGACCGAAGTGGGAAGATGTTTCTCGCACCATTACTCGTAAGGTGTCCTATGTGGTCGAAAGTCCAGAGGGCGAGACTGTAACAGCTCCAGAAGGTAAGACTACAACAGTGACCTTCGAGCGGACAGGTAGCTACAACTTCGTAACCAAGCAAGTGACTTACACGGATTGGGAAGCCAAGGATGGCGACGCTGTTCTGGAAGGAAATCCATTGCCAGTCATTGACGGCTATGTGGCTATTGCAGCGACTAAGAACGGTGACAAGGTAGAGGCTAGTACAACTGCGGAGGATGTGACCGCTACGGAAACTACGACCGATATCAGCGAAGTCGTGACCTACAAGAAACTGTCTAGCTGGACCGTCACACCGCCTCCAGGAAATGACCCAGTTCCAGACATTCCGTATGAAAACGATCCGAACGATCCGACCAAGCCTGCGGATCCAAAACCAACCAGACCAAATGAAGAGGATCCAAACAATCCAATTCCAACGGTTCCAGACTATCCAGGTTATGTACCAGTAGACCCTGATGGTAATGAATTGCCTAAGGATCCAGATGGTAACTATATTCCACCGAAACCAACTGACCCAACAAAACCAACAGAGATCACTTACAAACCAGTTGCCCAAAAAGCCAGCATCACATTTGTCAATAAGACAAATCCAGTTGCGCCTGTGGAGCTAACAACTATTCCGTTGACAGGTAAGAGCGGTGACCAGTTTGGCTATGACCCAACTCCATTGGTCAAAGACTATGAGATGGCAGGCTATGTGGTCACCAATGAAAATGATTATGCGGCGACCAAGACTTATTCTGATGATCCAGAACACCATGACAGCTTTGTCTTCTCTATCGTTGAGAAAACAGCTACCATTGTGCCAGAAGATCCAAATTCACCGGATGATCCAAACAATCCAAATCCAGGTGATCCTGTCGATCCGAATAATCCTGATGGACCGAAGTGGGAAGATGTTTCTCGCACCATTACTCGTAAGGTGTCCTATGTGGTCGAAAGTCCAGAGGGCGAGACTGTAACAGCTCCAGAAGGCAAGACTACAACAGTGACCTTCGAGCGGACAGGTAGCTACAACTTCGTAATCAAGCAAGTGACTTACACGGATTGGGAAGCCAAGGATGGCGACGCTGTTCTGGAAGGAAATCCATTGCCAGTCATTGACGGCTATGTGGCTATTGCAGCGACTAAGAACGGTGACAAGGTAGAGGCTAGCACAACTGCGGAGGATGTGACCGCTACGGAAACTACGACTGATATCAGCGAAGTCGTGACCTACAAGAAACTGTCTAGCTGGACCGTCACACCGCCTCCAGGAAATGACCCAGTTCCAGACATTCCGTATGAAAACGATCCGAACGATCCGACCAAGCCTGCGGATCCAAAACCAACCAGACCAAATGAAGAGGATCCAAACAATCCAATTCCAACGGTCCCAGACTATCCAGGCTATGTACCAGTAGACCCTGATGGTAATGAATTGCCTAAGGATGACGATGGCAACTATATTCCACCGAAACCGAAGGATCCAAGCCAGCCAACGCCGATTACCTACAAACCGGTTGAGCAAGTTGGTAAGATTAGCTTTGTGGACGTGACAGTTCCTGAAAATCCCGTGACCAAGGTGACCATTGACCTGTCTGGTAAGACTGGCGATAAGCTGGGCATGGATGTATCCAGCATTGTTACCATGTACGAAAACCTGGGCTACATAGTTACCAACAAGGATAATTACGATAAGGACGGCACATTTGGACCAGATCTGAAGTCCAACACCTTTGTCTACGAATTGGTAGAGCGGACGGTGGACATCAATCCAGATGATCCAAATACACCAACGCCTAAACCAGGTGAGCCAGTTGATCCGAACAATCCTGACGGACCGAAATGGCCAGATTCTGTCAGAGATCTTGTGACGACTGAAGAAGTGACGCGTACCATTTCTTATGTGGATACCAAAGGTAATACTGTCTTTGAGGAAATCAAAGAAACCAAGACCTTCAAGCGTACAGCTAAGGTTAACATCGTAACTGGTGCCATTACCTACGGTGACTGGTCTGCTGATCAAACCTTTGAAAAAGTGACTTCACCGCTCAAGGACAACCACCTGGTAGACAAGCTCGAAGTGCCAGCAAGCACCGTCAAGGCTGAGGATGAAGACATCAATGAAGTCGTGACCTACACACTTCTTGGCCAATGGAAACCAGTCGTGCCACCGGGTACTAAACCTGTGCCGCCTGTGACCTACCCACGTGATCCGGAGGATCCGACCAAGCCAGGTACAGAAGTGCCGACTATTCCAGCTATACCTGGAACCATTCCTGTCTACCCAGATCCAAATAACCCTGGACAAACCATTCCATTGGAACCAAGTCCAGATGGAGGTTATGAGCTTCCGCCTGTACCAAGCAAGCCAGGTGAAGATACGGTTATCGAGTATGTTCCAAACACTGTTAGCCTGACTGTCAAGTATGTGGACGATACGGGTGCAGACCTGCGTCCAACAGAAAGCAAGGAAGTCAAGGTCGGTGATGACTACACCACCACTCCACAGGTGATTGAGGGCTACTATCTAACTGAAATCCCTGCTAACAGCAAGGGCAAGGTGGGAGCAGAAGGTACAACCGTTGTCTATGTTTACAATAAACTCGGTTCATGGGTACCAGAATTGCCAGAGGGTCACGACCCAGTGCCACCAATTCCGTATCCGAACCATCCGACAGACCCAGGTAAACCAGGTATTCCGACAGGTGTTGTGCCAGTCGTTCCAGGCTACATCCCTGTAGGACCAGATGGTAAAGAATTGCCTAAGGGTCCAGACGGTAACTACCTGCCACCTGTACCAAGCAAGCCAGGTGAAGATACTGTTATCAAGTACATTCCACAAGACGCTAGCGTGACCGTGCGCTATGTGGATGACAAGGGCAATGATTTGATTCCAAGCAAGTCCATTCCAGGTAAGGTTGGTGATGATTACACGACCACCCCTGAGATCATCAAGGGCTATCTGCTCAAGGAAGTACCAAGCAATGCTTCTGGTAAGATTCCAGCAGGCGGTACAAGTGTTGTCTACACTTATGTACCAATTGGAAGCTATGTACCAAACATTCCAGGTCAGCCATCTACTCCGATTCCATATCCGAATCATCCGACTGACCCAGGCAAACCAGGTACAGATCTACCATCTATTCCGCATGTTCCGGGTTATATCCCTGTCGGCCCAGGAGGAGTACCATTGCAGCCAGTAGATCCAAGTGATCCAACCAAGGGCTACATTGCGCCTCCTATCCCAGGAAATCCAGGTCAAGATACACCAATCAACTACATTCCGAGCCCACCAGCTCGACCAAGTAGACCGATTGTTGTGACACCTGTCAAGCCTGAGACTCCAGTTGAGCCAGAAGTTCCAACAACTCCAGCTCAACCGAGCCCAGCAGGACCTGCACAACCAGCTAGCCCTGGTACGGCTCAATTGCCAAATACTGGTACCAGCGATTCACATGCAGTGACTGCAATTGGTGCTAGCCTCTTCCTAGCTGCCCTTGCCATAGCAGGCACAGCTCGCAGAAGAGAAGAGTAATCCTTATGCTTTCCAACTATCCTACATGGTCTTTATCTGGACCTACATTCCCACCACTAGTCGAATGATTGGTTTATATTGCATCTTCTCACCTCCCACTTGTAGGCCAGATAGCAGACCTGTTTGGAAGTAGAAAATAGATAGGCACCCAGAATCTGGGTGCCTTGTCTATTCTATGGAATATGCGTATTGAGAATCTTTCCCCATTCTGCTATAAAATAACTAGGAAATAGGACCAGAAGACGTCAGAAAATCAGTTCGACGGCGGATATTGTCGCAAAAAATCTGGGTTAGTCCAAATTCAAGCACATAAAATCTATTCAGATAAAAGCAGCAGTCCTAGGAAGTTAAGAACCTAGGACTTTTTGAGTAAAAAAGAAAAGCCTATCTCCTGCGAAATAGACTTAGAACATGTATTTGCAGCTCAACATATTTAGCTTGTGAATACAGGTTCTTGTTGTAGGGAGGCTTGCGAATTAGTTAATTGCAGCGAGAACTGCGTCAACTTGTTTAGCCAATTGTTCTTCATCAACTGGAGCGCCGTTTGTTGCAAATGTCAATTCATCTACGAAGTTTGTGCGGATGAATGGAAGAAGTGCACGGTATTGAACAGCTGCATCTTCTTGGTGTGCAAATGAAGTGATAGATACTGTTGCCACTTTTTCATGAAGAGCAGATGCACCACGTGGATCTGACAAATCAAGTGCACGGCTGAGCCAATCGAGAACATTTTTCACTGAACCAGGGATAGCAGCGTTGTAAACTGGTGAGAAAATCCAGATAGCGTCAGCAGCAACAACTGCTTCACGCGCAGCTTTTACAGATGCAGGAGCATCAGCTTCCAAATCTTGTGAGAATACAGGAATTTCTTTCCAATCAAGGTAAGATACAGTTGCTTTACCTTCAAGCGCTTTTTCAGCAGCTTGAGCCAATTGAGCAGTGAATGAACCTTCACGAAGAGAACCAACTAAAAATAAAATGTTTGAGATAATGTAACTCCTTAATTACTTGATGTGACTATCATAACACATAAATCACTAATTAGCAACATTTTTGTCTATGAATTTGAATCTTTTTAGTAAATCGGCCAATAAATCCTGTTCTTCCTGGCTCAAAACAGAGAAAATTTTTCCAACATGAGCATAGTGTTCCGGCAAAACCTTCTCAATCGTTTCCCGACCGAAAGGAGTCAAACCAATCAAGGAAGCCCGCTTATCACTTTCATCCTGGGTCTTGAATATATAGCCATCACGGACCATATTCCGAATGACTACCGTCATGTTGCCAGAAGTGCTGAGCAGCTTATCAATCAAATCCTGGATGCGTAAATTCCCCTTATTGTAAAGTGCTTCCATCACGCCAAATTGGCCAACGGTTAATCCATGTTTTCTGATGATATCTGTCTCCTGTCTGCTAATAGTATTGGCAGCGCGACGAAAGACAACTAAACTATGTAGGGCATGCTGATTTTCTTTTAGAGAGTTTTCTACTTTATTCATAAGTATATTTTATCAATAACTAGTTCCTTTGGCAAGAAATTTGATGGCTGAAAAAGCTGATTCTGACAAGATTTTGAGCGCATTTTCCCATATCGAATTTTAGCTGAAGTTTTTTTGCAGAATTTTCGGATTCAATTAGCAATATGTGGCAACTTGTAGTATAATATTCCTATTATGGCGAAAACATCACGTGAACCTTGGATTAGCCTGACCTTAGGTCAACAATTCTTGATTGGTTCAGCAGTTATCCTGACGGTTTTGACATTTTCTATACTCCTGATTTTGGAAATGGCCAGCAGTCCCTATGCCCAGGCAAGTGAGAGGGCAGAGAATCTGGCCCGTCAAGCAGTCCAGTTGGAAACCATTGAAAAGATTAGCTCCTACCGAGGTGTGGACGACTTTCATACCGTCTTAGGGACGGATTCTGATGGACAAGAGCTGGCGATCCTAGTGTCAGACCAAACCACCCAAGTTTATGTTTACAAACTATCTGACGGCGTTGCCCAAGCCCAGGCTGAGACCATTGCCCAAGAGCAGGGAGCCGGCCAGATTGACCGCGCGATTATCGGCATGCGGGAGGGCAAGCCTATTTGGGAAATCAAGTCAGGGACGGCCTATTATAACATTGATTTTAAAACTGGAGACTTTATCAAAAAGGAGGGCTTATGAGTAAGCTATCAAACCGCGTTTTGGAAATGGAAGAAAGTGTGACCTTGGCGGCTGGTGCGCGTGCCAAGGCCTTGAAAGCGCAGGGACGCGATATTTTGGAGTTGACCTTGGGAGAGCCAGATTTTTTCACTCCTAAGAATATCCAAGAAGCAGCCATTCAGTCTATCGAAAATGGCAAGGCCAGCTTTTACACGGTGGCATCTGGTTTGCCAGAGTTGAAAGATGCGGTCAATACGTATTTTGAGCGATTTTACGGCTACTCCATTGAGCGCAATCAGGTTGTGCTGGGAACGGGTGCTAAGTTTATCCTCTATGCCTTCTTTGCAGCGGTTATCAATCCGGGTGATGAGGTGCTGATTCCAACACCTTACTGGGTTTCCTATGCCGACCAGATCAAGATGAACGAAGGAGTGCCAGTTTTTGTCACTGCCACAGAAGACCATAATTTCAAGGTGACGGTTGACCAGTTGGAAGCGGTTCGAACAGACAAGACCAAGGTCCTCTTGCTCAACAGCCCGTCCAATCCGACAGGTATGATTTACAGTCGTGAGGAATTGGAAGTTATTGGAAACTGGGCTGTGGAACACGACATTCTCATCTTGGCAGACGATATTTATGGCCGTTTGGTCTATAATGGAAATAGCTTCACACCGATTTCAAGCATTTCAGAAAGCATTCGTCAGCAGACTATTGTTGTCAATGGGGTGGCCAAGGCCTATGCCATGACAGGTTGGCGGGTTGGCTTTGCGGTTGGTAATCCTGAGATTATTGCGGCCATGAGTAAGATTGTCGGACAAACGACGTCAAACTTAACAACTGCTGCTCAGTATGCGGCCATCGAAGCCTTTACAGGCCCGCAAGATACGGTCGAAACCATGCGTCAGGCCTTTGAAGAACGACTCAATACCATTTATCCCTTGCTGGCAGAAGTACCAGGTTTTGAGGTTATCAAGCCAGAAGGTGCCTTCTACCTCTTCCCAAATGTCAAAAAAGCTATGGAAATGAAGGGCTACGCAGATGTGACTGAATTTACCACAGCTATCCTGGAAGAAGTGGGCGTGGCCTTGGTGACAGGTGCTGGTTTTGGAGCTCCTGAGAATATCCGCCTCAGCTATGCGACAGATATGGACACGCTCAAAGAAGCAGTGGCTCGACTACATACGTTTATGAAAAAATAAAAAGAGGAAAAAAATGTCTAGAAAATTGATTACCATCAACCAAGTAAAAGATTATGTAGGTCAAGAAGTGACCATCGGTGCCTGGGTTGCCAACAAATCAGGCAAGGGCAAGTTAGCCTTCCTGCAATTGCGTGACGGAACAGCCTTCTTCCAAGCTGTTGCTTTCAAGCCAAACTTTATTGAAAAATTCGGCGAAGAAGCTGGTGCGGAGAAGTTCGATGTAGCAAAACGCCTTAGCCAAGAAACCTCTGTTTATGTGACAGGGATTGTCAAGGAAGATGAGCGTTCTAAGTTTGGTTACGAGTTGGATGTGACAGACCTTGAAGTGATTGGTGAGTCACAAGATTATCCAATTACGCCTAAAGAACATGGTACAGACTTCCTGATGGACAATCGTCATCTCTGGTTGCGTTCGCGTAAACAGGTTGCTATCCAGCAAATCCGTAACGCCATCATCTATGCGACCTATGAATTCTTTGAAAAGAATGGCTTTATCAAGTTTGATAGCCCAATCTTGTCAGGAAATGCTGCAGAAGATTCGACAGAATTGTTTGAAACAGACTACTTTGGTCAACCAGCTTATCTCAGTCAATCAGGTCAGCTTTACCTTGAAGCTGGTGCTATGGCCCTTGGTCGTGTTTTCGACTTCGGTCCGGTTTTCCGTGCGGAAAAATCAAAAACTCGCCGTCACTTGACGGAGTTCTGGATGATGGATGCCGAGTATTCATTCCTCAGCCATGAAGAGTCACTTGACCTGCAAGAAGCTTATGTCAAAGCCTTGATCCAAGGTGTTATCGACCGTGCTCCGCAAGCCTTGGAAACTCTTGAGCGTGATGTAGATGCTCTCAAACGCTACATTGCAGAACCATTCAAACGTGTGGCTTACGATGATGCCATTACCCTTCTGCAAGAACACGAAGCTGATGAAGATACAGACTACGAACACATCGAGCATGGAGATGACTTTGGCTCACCACATGAAACTTGGATTTCAAACTACTTTGGTGTACCGACTTTCGTGGTTAACTATCCAGCAAGCTTCAAGGCCTTCTACATGAAACCAGTTCCTGGCAATCCAGAGCGCGTGCTTTGTGCGGACCTCTTGGCACCAGAAGGATACGGTGAAATCATCGGTGGTTCTATGCGTGAGGACAACTACGATGCTTTGGTGGCTAAGATGGATGAGCTCGGCATGGACAAGTCAGAATACGAATTCTACCTTGACCTTCGTAAGTACGGCTCAGTACCACACGGTGGTTTCGGTATCGGTATCGAACGTATGGTAACCTTCGTTGCAGGTACAAAACACATCCGTGAAGCCATTCCGTTCCCACGTATGTTGCATCGCTTGCATCCGTAATGAAGATGAGAAGTTGGCCTTGTGTTAGCTTCTTTTTTTAAGTATAATTATCTCAAAAGGAGGCGATAGTGATGATTATTAAACCGATGCAGACGGACGAGGAAAAGATGGGCAAGGCCTATGTTCATTGGAATGCTTGGCAGGAGGCATATGCAGACCTCTTGCCGCAGGATTTTCTGCAAAATACCTATACGCTGGAACACTGTCAAGACTTTGCTTTTCGCTATCCAGAGAGGATTTTTGTGGCTCTTGAAAATGACCAGGTAGTAGGCTTCTCCTGCTATGGTCAGTCCATGTCGGAGGATTTGGAAAATGCTGGCGAACTATACGCCCTCTATGTGCTGGCGGATGTCTACGGTCAGAAAGTCGGCTACCGACTGCTCCAAGCTGCGCTGGAAAAAATGCAAGACTACGATAGAGTTTGCCTCTGGGTGCTGGAAGGAAATGCGCGTGCTATTTCTTTCTATGAAAAAGTCGGCTTTCGCTTTGATGGGGTGAGCAAACAGGTCCATCTCGGCCAAGAACGGACAGAATATCGGATGATTTTGGAAAAGTAGGGTAGGCTATTGTCTTAGGTGGATATTTAATATATAATTATGTTATAAAATATTCACGGAGGTTCTTATGATCTACCTTACCAATCATCGCCTGCGAGTGGAGATTGCTGAGCCTGGCGAGCGGCCCAATGATACTTTTCGCTTTGACCGAGCTGGTTTCATCTCTAATGTCATTTTGGACGGAGATACGCATTTCTGTGCCAATGAACCCATGAACCTGAGACACTTGTCATCGGGTGGCCGCGGTCTGTGTTGTGAGTTTTCGGGTGATTTTTCACAATGTGCTGCAGTCGGAGACTATTTTCCAAAGCTGGGAGTGGGTCTGATCAAGCAGGACAGCGACCTGGGCTACCAGTTTGAACACAAGTATGAGGAGGTTGTGCCCTATCCTGTGACTTTTAGCCACACGGAGACCAGTGCGGACTTTGTGACGGATGCGGTGCCTTGTTTGGGTATTGCGGCTCAGGTGCGTAAGACCATTCGGATAGAGGACAATCACCTGATTTTGGAGGCGACCATCACTAATGTTGGCGAGCGGGAGATTGTGACCGAGGAATATTGCCATAATTTCCTCAGTATCGATGGGATGGCTATTTCGCCTGACTACCGCCTGGAGCTGCCGGACATGTATGATTTGGGCGACCAGCGCCTGGAGGGTTTTGGTAGCTATGACCATAATAATTTCATAGCAGACGGGAAGGCCATTGCCTTTGACAAGTGTGAGACCGATGTGTCTTTGAGTGTGCTTTCTACGGAAAATGCTCCGCTCCGAGATGAGTTTTCATGGAAACTCTTGCACAAAGGGGCTAAGGCTAGCGTGACTGGGACGGACAGCGTCACCCCAACCAGTCTCCTCCTATGGGCAACGGACCATATCGTCAGCCCAGAAATCATCCAAACCATTTCTATCCAGCCAGGTCAGAGCCATTCTTGGACCCGGAAATGGACCTTTGAAGCAGAACCACGTTGGTAAGAAATTAAGAAAGCCGAGGGATTTCCTTGACTTTTGTGGTATAATGAGGAATATATTATAAAAGGAGTGAACTATGTCCCGTAAGCAAACCGTTACTCTGACCAATATGTGCCTCATTGAAGACAAGGATGGAAATGTGGTGGTACAAATCCGCGACCCCGATCGTTATCGTTGGTCCGGCGTTGCATTCCCAGGGGGTCACATTGAGGAAAATGAGCCATTTTATGATTCGGTCGTCCGTGAGGTCTATGAAGAAACCGGTCTGACAATTCAGAATGCCCAGCTGGTTGGGACCAAGCACTGGCCTGATAAGGAGGGGCATCGTTACATTGTCTTTCTCTACAAGGCGACAGCATTTACCGGTCAACTCCTCTCGACGGAAGAAGGAGAAGTCCGTTGGGTTAAAAAATCGGATTTACCCCAAATGGATTTGGCCTATGACTTGCTGGAAATTCTCAAGGTCATGGATGATCCAAATCTGTCTGAATTTTTCTATACAAGGAAAGACCAGGATGGAGAATGGGATAGGAATTATAGATAGGAGCAAAGTTGAACAAGAATGTTCGGCTTTTTTTCCTGTCATTTTCATGTTAATCATTGAATATTTTCTTGAATAGTAATATAATAATAGTTAGTGACAATTATAATAAAGGAGGAGAGTAATGTATAAGATACTACTAGGCTATGTTGGTAACTATAAGCGACCCTCGATTTTGGCATTCTTGGCGATGACGATTGAAGTGCTGTTCGAGCTATCCATTCCCTTTTTGATGGCGGCGATTATCGACCAAGGGATCAATCGGAGCGACAGGAGCTGGGAAAACGACTATTACCAATCTCATTAACCGTTTTTACGAGATCCAGTCAGGCATGATTACCTACGACGGCATTGACATTCGTTTGATTGATAAGGCTTCTCTGAGGAAATCCCTGGGCATTGTCTTGCAGGATACCCACCTCTTTAAAGGGACCATTGCGGAAAATATCGCCTATGGCAATGAAGCTGCCAGTCGAGATGAGATACTGGCTGCGGCAAAATTATCTAATGTTGACCGCTTTGTCAAACATTTGGAAAATGGCTACGACGCCCAGATTAGCGGTGATGGGGCTGGCTTGTCAAATGGTCAACGTCAGCTGATTGCTATTGCCAGGGCAGCGCTAGCCAATGCTCCGGTCCTGATTTTGGATGAGGCGACTTCCTCTATCGATTCCTTGACCGAGAAAATGGTCCAAGAGGGTATGGACAAGCTCATGCAGGGCCGGACCGTCTTTGTCATAGCCCACCGCTTGTCGACGATTGTCAACTCTGATGTCATTATGGTTATGGACCATGGCCGCATTGTCGAACGTGGTAACCACGCAGAGCTCATGGAGAAAAAAGGCGTCTACTACAGACTGTATACAGGCGGCTTAGAAATTGATTAAAAACTGATAACTGGAACACTCTGGCAACAGGGTGTTTTTTCAGCATTTTTCACTTTTTTCAAGAAAATGTATAAAAATTCGGATTTTATGGTTGACAATTGCATAATTATGGTATAAAATAGCATAAACATACGAAATGTATGGTATAAAAATAGTGTCTATTGCATAAAAAGGAGATTATCATGAAATTAAAAAAAGTTTATACATTTGCGACAGTTTGCTTTGCTAGTTTGGCTTTGGCTGCATGTGGTTCATCAAACAGCGACCAAACCACACTTGAAAAAATCGAAGACAAGGGGACCCTGGTCGTTGCCCTCAACCCAGAATTCCCGCCCTTTGAATACAAGCAATTGATTGACGGTAAGGATACCATCGTAGGGGCAGATATCGAGTTGGCCAAGGCCATCGGTGAAGAATTGGGCGTGGAAGTAGAGTTCTCACCAATGAGCTTCTCTAACGTATTGGCAAGTGTCCAAAAAGGTACGGCGGACGTTGGTATTTCAGGGATTTCTGCCACAGAAGAACGCGCCAAAACCTACGACTTCTCAGAAGCCTACTACCAGTCGGTCAACAAGATGATTGTCAAAAAGGATGACGCAGCTAAATACAGCAAGGCTGAAGATTTCGCATCAGTAACCATCGGTACCCAGAAAGGTTCTATCCAAGAATCCGTTGCCAAGGAGGCTTTTGCTGACTCATCCATCCTCAGTCTAGAGAAGAACGGCGACCTGATCCAGCAATTAAAATCTGGCCAATTGGACGGTGTAATCTTTGAAGAACCGATTGCTAAGGCTTATGTGGGTAGCAACCCAGACCTGCAAATTGTGGACATGGACATTGAGACAACCATTTCGGACTCTTATGTTGTTGCCATGCCAAAAGGAAGCGCAGAGCTGAAAGCTAAGATTGACAAGGTCGTGAAAGAGCTGGTTGAGTCAGGCAAGATGTCAGACTTTGTCGAAGAAGCCTACCAACAGTCAATCAGTAAATAAAGAATAAATATTCAAAGCACTCCCGTTGACAAATGAATAAAAATACCATATAATAGGTCATGTTGTTTCAGAATATCTGAAAACATAAGCAATAAAGAAGGAAATTATCATGAAATTTAATAAAATTTTAACTCTTGCGGCAACTGTTGTAGCTGGTCTTACCTTGGCAGCTTGTTCATCGTCAACGACGGAGTCAAGCAAGTCAACTTTGGATGTTATCAAGGAAAAAGGTACCTTGGTCGCAGCTACTAGCCCAGACTATGCACCTTTTGAATTCCAAGCACTTGTAGACGGCAAAAACGAAGTCGTTGGTGCGGACATCATGTTGGCACAGAAAATTGCTGATGAATTGGGCGTAAAATTGGAAATCTCTCCAATGAACTTTGACAACGTCTTGACCAGCGTGCAAAATGGCAAGGCAGATATCGCCATCGCGGGTATTTCTTACTCAGAAGAACGTGCGAAAACATTTGATTTCTCTGAAGAATATTACCTGATTTCAGATGTTCTCTTGGTCAACAAGGACAAGGCAGATCAGATTAAAGACACCGACGCTCTTGCAGGTCTTAACTTGGCCGTTCAAAAAGGTTCTACACAAGAAACGTATGCTAAAGAAAACTTGAGCAGTGCTAAGATTGTTTCTCTCACTTTGATGGGCGAAGCGGTCAACGAATTGAAGGCTGGTAAGGTTGATGCAGTCTTGATGGACTCGCCAGTGGCAGCAGGTTATGTTTCACAAAATGCTGACTTGGCCATCGCCAAAGCTGAGTTCCCAACCATTGATGAAAATTCAAAAGTCATTGCTCTTCCAAAAGGCAGCGCAGACCTCAAAGCAGAAATCGACAAGGTTATCGCTGATGTCAAAGCCAAAGGTGAATTTGACGCCTTCCTTGAGAAAGCAGCAACTTACACAGCAGTTGAATAGAATACATAGGTCAGTCATCTAAACAGTGGCTGGCTTTTTTGTGTGGAATTTTTCCTCAAATGCACAGAAAAAAATCTTGCACCAAAGGCACAAGATTTTATCGCTATTTCACTCGCTCCAGATAGAAGGACGTCAACCTTGGAACAGTAATCTTGGCTCCATTTTCATCCGGATAAAGGCTGAAGGATTCCATTGGAATGGCATTGGATGAGAAGACCAGTTTGTATTCAGAATCTGTTGGTAGGGCTAGGTGCACATCGAAGACCTCCTGATCATTGAAGTTATGAACAGTTAGAATTTCCTGGTCATCACTCTTGCGGACAAAGGCGTAGACGCTGGCCTCTTCATCGATTGTTATCCAATCAAAGCCCTTGTCATAGGCTTGATGGTCGTATTTCCAAAAGGCATCATTGTCCCGATAGAAGTTAGACAGGGTTTTCATCATCTGGTAGAAGGACTCGTGGTTTGGATAAAGGCGCAATCCCCAGTCCATTTCTGTATATTCATGCCATTCGCGGATGTGGCCCCATTCATTACCCATGAAGAGGAGTTTTTTACCAGGATGGGCATAGTAGAAGCTGTAGTAAACACGGGCCAGGTGGAATTTATCTTCAAAATCCCCGTTCATCTTATTAATGATAGAGTGTTTCCCATGGACAACCTCGTCGTGGGACAGGGGTAGGAGGTAGTGCTCGTTTTGATTGTAATACATGCCAAAGGTGATTTCCTTGGAATGGTATTTACGATAAACAGACGGACGCTCGACAAATTTCAGGGTATCATTCATCCAGCCCAAGTCCCATTTGAGGTCAAAGCCAATACCGCCGTCTTCCAGTGCATGGGTGACTTTTGGATAGCTTGAGGAATCCTCGGCAATCATGAGAACGCCCTTGTAATCGGTGTGAACCATGGCATTGACCCGCTTGATAAAGTCAATTGCGGCATGGTTGATTTTGTCCTCTTCGGTTTCTCCGCGCCAATAGAGGAGGTAGGAAAGGGCATCGACCCGAATGCCGTCAAAATGGAAGTTGTCTAGCCAGTATTTAAGGTTAGAGAGGAGGAAGGACCGCGTAATGCCCTTGCCCAGGTCAAAGTTGGCCGTACCCCACTGTCTATTTTCACGGTCATTTTCATGGAAATACTCATAGAGCCAGGATCCGTCAAACTGATAGAGACCATGGGCATCCTTACAGAAGTGGAGGGGAACCCAGTCCAAAATAACCCCAATCCCAGCCTGGTGACACTGGTCTACCAGGTATTTTAATTCATCAGGCTTGCCATAGCGGCTGGTCGGACTGTAATAGCCAGTGACCTGATAGCCCCAAGAGGCATCCAGAGGATGCTCGGTGATGGGCATCAGCTCGATGTGGGTGAATTTGTTTTCCTTGACATAGTCAATCAAGAGAGGGGCGATTTCCTTATAGGAATAGAAGGATTCAAGCGGGGCGCCAGCCTGGTTTTGATTGACAACCTTTTGTTTCCAAGAACCCAGATGAACCTCGTAAATAGACACAGGTTCTTCCTTGAAATCGTAAGAAACCCGGTCATACATCCAGATATCGTCCTTAAACTTGTAGCGACTGTTATAGGTCGTGGAGGCAGTATTGGGCCGGACCTGGCTGAAAAAGGCATAGGGGTCTGCCTTATAAATTTCCCGACCGTCATGGCTGATAATCAGGTACTTGTAGTCTTCCAGTGATTTCAAATCAGGCACATAGAGCTCAAAGACCCCGTCAATTTCCCGATTCATGGGATGACTGCGATCCCAGTTATTGAAATCACCAACTAAAAAGATTTCTCTCGCATTTGGAGCATAGACACGAAATTGGGTGCCAAGAATTTTATTACGCTCCTTGATGATATGAGCCCCCATTTTCTCATAGAGTGTGGTGTGCTCACCGGAATTCATATAGTATAAATCCAAATCAGTAAATTCTGTCATAACAATCTCCCTTGTGGAAAAGGAGTGGACCTTGGTCGCACTCCCCTTTAGTTTGTGGTCAAATCTTACCTAGCCACTAATTTCACGGTAGAGCCAGATATATTTCTCAGCTGAAGAGGTCCAGCTGAAGTCTTCTTCCATGGCTTGCTTGACCATGGCATTCCAGTCTTCTGGTCGGTCGTAGTAGGTCTGTAGGGCCAGGTCATAGACCTGTTTCATACTGTAGGCATCACGGCCGCCGAAGCTAAAGCCAGTTCCTTGAGCTGTTTCGATGTGGTATGGCTTGACGGTGTCCACCAATCCCCCTGTCTCACGGACAAGTGGCAGGGTCCCATAGTGCATGGAAATCAGCTGGCTAATACCACAGGGCTCAAACATGGATGGCATGAGGAAGAGGTCACTTGCTGCATAAATTTGGTGGGCAAGCGGTTCATTGTAGCCACGGTAGAAGGCAAATTTTTCAGGATAGGCATGCTTGAAGTGGTTGAAGGCATTTTCAACGTCTGCTTCACCATTACCCAAGATGACAAATTGCACATGGGCTTGAAGAAGATGGCCGAGCACCTCAGTCAAGAGGTAGAAGCCTTTCTGCCAGGTCAAACGAGATACGATACCGATCATCAGGACATGTTCATCCTGTGGAAGTCCAAACTGAGCTTGCAAGGCCAATTTATTGGCTTTCTTATCTCCGATTGTTTCAAGACCGTAGTTCTTCACTAGATAATGATCTGTCTGACTGTCCCAACTATCGTAATCGATACCGTTGACAATACCGACCAAATCATGCTTGCGAAGTTCGAGGACGTGTTGCATATTTTCGCCGAATTCTTCGGTAAGGATTTCTCTGGCGTAGGTATCAGAAACAGTCGTTACTTTGTCAGCGTAGAGTATACCTAGCTTCATAAAGCTGATACATTCGTCGTGGAAACGTGCAATACCATCCAGATAGTAGCTGTAGTCCATCCCCAGGGCAGACCAGAGGGCTTGCTTGTTGAAAATCCCTTGGAAAGCCAGGTTATGAATGGTAAAGACATGCTTGATATTACGGAATTCCTCCCGGTAGCTGTAGAAGGTCCGGCAGAGGAAGGGCATGACCGCCGCATGCCAGTCGTGGGAATGAATGACATCTGGGAAGAAGTTGAGAGCCTCAAGTAGACGGCAGGTCGCATGCTGGAAGAACCCAAACCGCATGGCGTCATCATCGTAGCCATAGAGCTCGTCACGCTCAAAGAAATCACGATGTTCGATGAAGTAGAAGGTCACACCATCGACGACCTGGCTGTAGACATTGGCCATGGACTGGATATCGCCTGCTCGCACATCGTAGCTGGATACATAATCAAAATCAGCATGGTTGTTGATGGCGATTTTCCTGTAAAGTGGCAGCACAACCCGAACATCCATCCCCTGTTTGACCAATTCTTTTGGCAGAGAGCCGATCACATCAGCCAAGCCGCCAGTTTTGATGAATGGAAGTCCCTCAGATGCTACAAAGAGTACAGATTTTTTTGTCATGTTTACTCCTAGATGATTTGATGTGCCTTGATATAGGCTGGATTACTTGCAGTTCCTTTAATATCCGTAGAATGAACAATCTTGGTCGCCTTATCGATAATGGCATTTTCAATAGTGACACCGTTGCGCACCGTTACACCATTTAAGATAATGGAGTTCTTAATGGTCACCCCGTCCTCGATAATGACATCCCGGTCAATAATAGAATTTTCAACCTGACCATTGATATTGGCACCGTTGGCAATCAGGCATCGTTTGACATCTGCCAGTGTTCCGTAAAGAGTAGGAGATGAATCGCTGGTCTGGGTATGGATAGGCCAATCATTTTTGAAGAGCAATTTGCGCGTGTCACGCTGCAAGAGGTCCAGCTGGGTATTGAAATAGCTATCAATGCTGTTGATGCAGGCAACGAAGTCACGGTGGGCGTAGCCACGGATGACATACTGGTCAGCCACATCGCGCAGGATATCCTTGAGCCAGTAGAGCGAGGAAACCTTGTTGGCACGGCGGATGAGCTCGATAAAGGTGGTCCGCTTCATGATGTAGGCTTCAAGTGAAACAGGACGATTCTTGTATTTACCGTGGTTTTCTTCAAAGGCCACGACCCGCTTGTCATCATCGAATTTCAAGGTTTGGCATCCGATAAAATTCTCTTTGGCGTCCATAACATTTTTGTAGAGAACGGTGATGTCAGCTCCAGTTTCCTGATGCTCTGCCATGACCTTTGTGAAATCTTGGCTGTAGAGGAAGTAAGATGGCGCAATCAGCACATATTCCTTGGTCGAACTTTCAATGTAATGAAGATTTTCTGAAAAGGCATTGATGTCATGCTGGTAAACAGAGTTGGGGTCTGTCACGCCGTTCAAGAGACGGAGCGAACCACGCTTACTGTTAATGTTGTAGTGCTTACCAGTTCCGACGTGCTGGATGGTTGAGCGCATTTTGGCAGGCATGTAGACCTGAAATTCCGTAATGCCAGAGTTGGACATATTGGATAAGACAAAGTCAATCAAGCGGTAGCGGCCAAGGAAACCAAAGGCTTGTACACCACGGTGGTCCATGACATTGCCGAAGTGCACATTATTCCCTTCAATATTTACAATTCCTAGAGTATTTCTTAACATAATCGACCTTTCTTACTTGTTCACATTCTTATCAATCAAGAGGATATTGTCTGGTTCACCAGCCAATTTGACACCGTCCGCAATCTTGACATTTTCAGCCACGATGACATAGTCCAATTCAACGTCCTCACCGATGATAGCACCAGGTAGGAGGACAGAATTTTTGACAACCGCATCGACATTAACTTGCACATCATTTGAGATAACAGAGTGCTCGATGGCACCATCAATAATGGCTCCCTTATCGATATAGGCAGACTTGACAGAGGCAGTAGCACTGATAACTTGAGCAGGAGAGCCCTTGTCTTCAGAGTAGATTCTCCATGAACGGTCAGACAGGTCTAGCTCATCTGCATGGTCAATCAGGTCCATGTTAGATTCCCAGAGACTATTAACCGTACCCACGTCCTTCCAGTAGCCACGGAATGGGTGAGCAATCAGAGTGCGACCATCTGCCAGGTATTTTGGAATAATATCGTGGCCGAAGTCGTGTGATGAGGTTTCTGATTTGTCGTCTTCCAGGAGGTATTTCTTAAGCGTTTTCCATGTAAAAATATAGATACCCATTGAGGCAAGATTGCTCTTAGGGTTGGCCGGTTTTTCTTCAAATTCCTCGATGCGGTACTCATCATCCGTATTCATGATACCAAAGCGTGACGCTTCCTTGATAGGAACTTCGATAACTGCTATAGTCGCATCAGCCTTCTTGGAAATGTGGGTATCCAAGAGCTTGTCGTAGTTCATCTTGTAGATGTGGTCACCAGACAGGATGAGGACATACTCAGGCTCGTTCAAATCAATGAAGTCGATATTTTGAGTGATGGCGTCAGCCGTGCCCTTATAGAGACCAAAACCTTCGATTTTCTCACTTGGTGGCAGGACAAAAATACCAGAACCTTGGACATCCAACCCCCAACGCTGTGATTGGGCAACGTATGAGTTGAGCAAGACCGGTTCGTACTGGGTCAAGACACCGACAATATCGATACCAGAGTTGGCACAGTTGCTGAGAGGGAAATCGATGATGCGGTATTTTCCACCGAAGGCAACGGCAGGTTTGGCCACCTTTTTTGTTAAACCTTCAAGACGGGTTCCCCGTCCACCTGCAAGAATCATAGCTAACATTTTATTTTGAGCCATCTCATCACTCCTTAAAATTTATTATAGAAGTATTATAGCATAAAGAACAAAAAAATGAAAGCGGTTCCCGTGATTTTGTTGAAATATTACCAACATCACTTTCAACTGCTTTCATGATAGCATTATAACATATATTGATAGAAGAAATCTACTTAAATATGTCATTGTTTTTTATCGAATTTTACTTCATCCAGGAGATAGTCAATGAATTTTTCCCCCATGTCGGATAGGGCAGCTTTCTCATGTTTGATGTAGATGAGCTCGATTTCATCGTCATAATCCAGCGGGATGGAGACGATATTGTCCCCGTTTAGGTTGGAGTTCAAGATACCAGTTGCAACCGTATAGCCGTTTAGCCCAATCAGGAGATTGAAGAGGGTCGCTCTATCGGATACGACGATGGATTTCTTGTGGTGGACTTGGGAGAGAATTTCCTCGGCAAAGTAGAAGGAATTGTGAATCCCTTGCTCATAGCTGAGATAGGGATAGTCGGCTAGGTCGTCCAGGCTAATACTTTTCTTTTGTGCCAGTGGATTGGTCTTGCTGACGAAAACATGAGGCTTGGCAGTGAAAAGATGCGTTTGGGAGAGCCTGTGGTCATCCAGCAACTTGAGCAGGACTTCACGGTTGTAGTTATTAAGGAAGAGGACGCCGATTTCTGAGCGGAAATTATTGACGTCATCGATGATTTCCCAGGTTCGGGTTTCCCGCAGGAAGAGCTCGTAGTCTTCCATTTCAGTCTCCTTGAGCAGGGAGACAAAGGCATTGACCACAAAGGCGTAGTGCTGGGAGGATACGCTGAAGAGTTGGCGCTTAGCATTGGGATTTTTATAGCGGTCTTCCAGAAGCTCAGTCTGCTCGACAATCTGGCGGGCATAGGATAGAAACTCAATCCCGTCCTTGGTCAGGGTAATGCCTTTGGGATTACGGAAAAAAATCTTGATATTGAGCTCTTTTTCTAGGTCACGGATAGCATTGGACAGGCTTGGTTGGGTAATGAAAAGCTGTTTTGCAGCCTCGTTCATACTCCCTGTTTCTGCGATTTTTATAACATAATATAATTGTTGGATTCTCATAGCTCTATTGTATCATGAAATAGGAAAGAAATGAAGAAAAGTCCATTTTTGAGGGTGGGAAATCAGCGGAACTTATGAAATTATTGAATGTTTATATTTGTGTCTTCTTAGTTTTGAGAGTTTGAAAATTGTATCCTATTTACAAATATCAAACTAAAAACTTGTTGCAAAAATTATGATGAGGATATGCACCTATATAAATAGGTATTGTTGCTTATGTTGGGTGATAAAACAATGATTGTTTACTGATATTTTGTCATAGGTTCCTCCTTATTTTTCAGGGAATAGTTTCTTTGGAAAATGAAAAAAATTGAGAATAGGCAGGTTTTTCATTTGATTCATTTGCCTATTTATATGTAAAAAAATATAGCAGTAATTTCTGAAAATATTCCTATACAATTCACAATCCCCCTTCCTTGTCACGATTCCTGTTTTATGATAGACTGACAGATGAAAGAGGTGCTATATGAAGAAAAAACTATCCCTAATCGGCTTACTGGTTATTATCGTTCTGACGGTGGTCTTGTCTTTGGCTAACCAACAGGTTGTTAAGGTCAATTATATCTTTGGTTATTTCCGTCTGCCCTTGATTTTGGTCATTCTCGGCTCTGTATTTCTTGGCTTGGTCATCCAATATTTGCTTGGAATGTCAAAAAATATGGGCTTGAAGAGCGAGATTAAGAGTCTGAAAAAGCAGGCGCGTGAGCAGGCTGAGTTGGAAGAAGGGAGACTGGCCCAGGCAGCCGACAAATCGCTAGAAGGTTAGAAATTCATTCTTGCAATTTGAACCATATCTTGCTATGATTAGCAATATCGTTTTAGAAAGAGGATAACAGATGTTTAATAAAGAATTGGGACTCATGCTCTATGTGGATGATGTGGCGGCAGAAAAAAGTTTTTGGTCAGCGGCAGGTTTTGTCATTGAAAATGAAGCGGAGATGATGGGCTTTGTGACCTTTGATATGAAGTCTCATGCGGATGCGACGACTACGATTACGGTTTATGCCAAGGAATTTATCGCTCAAGTATCGCCAGAGGTGTTGGACAATGTACCGAGCGTCTTGTTTGAAACATCCGATATTGCAGGCCTTCAGGAGCGCATCGCTGGTTTGACAGATACCTGCAGCCCAGTCAATGAACAGCCTTTCCCTAACTTTAACTTTGCCTGCCCAAGCGGGATCTATTTCGCAGTTAAGGGTGTATAATTTTAGAACCTGTACTCACAATTCGGCACCTGAGCTAAGGCAAGTTTCGTTCGTTTTTTCTCGAAATACAGTCAGTATTCCATCAAAAAACTTAAAGTGCCTTACTTGTGAATCTAGTTTCTAACAAATCAGTGGTCGTTGATCACTGATTTTCATTTCTTTTCATAAGATATTGAAATCGTTTTCGTTTTTTGCTATAATAGGAGTAGAAAATATCGAGGAGGAAGTTCCATGTCCGTTAAAGATTTTATGACCCGTAAGGTTGTTTACATTTCACCAGATACAACGATCGCCCATGCTGCAGACATCATGCGTGAGCAGGATTTGCACCGCTTGCCGGTCATTGAAAATGATAAATTGGTCGGTTTGGTGACAGAAGGTACCATAGCAGAAGCTAGTCCGTCAAAGGCGACCAGCCTGTCTATCTACGAGATGAACTACCTGCTCAACAAGACCAAGGTCAAGGATGTCATGATTAAGGACGTCATCACAATTTCAGGCTATGCCAGCTTGGAGGATGCAGTCTACCTCATGTATAAAAACAAGGTGGGCATCCTGCCGGTTGTGGACAATGGTCAGCTCTACGGTGTCATCACAGACCGCGATATCTTTGCTGCCTTCCTCCACGTTTCAGGCTATGGAGAAGAGGGCGTGCGGGCTCGTTTCCTAGTTGAAAATAAGGCTGGTGAGCTTGCGAAGATTATCAAGATTATTTCTGACAAGGGCTACAATATCATTAGCACCGTTCAATTACAAACTAAAAAAGGCAATGTGGTCATCGAGGTTCAAATCGAAGGCCGCATCGCTGTAGAGGAATTGGAGAACCTGTTTGCCACCTCTGGTATTTCCATTGACAGCATCCATGCAACCCAGGCCAAGGCCTTCTAAAAAGTTGGGGAAACCCGGCTTTTTTCTTTGGTAAATTTTTCATAGATGGGGAGGAATATGATATAATTATAATGGAAAAATGAGGAAAACGTATGGGTAAAAAACGCTATAAAAAAGATGATGGTTGGGGCTCTATCCTTGCCCTGTTCATTGTCTTGGGGATTTTGATAAATTTTTGGTATATTATTTTGCCTCTGGGACTGGGTTATCTCTATGTAAAGAATCGTCCTGCGGTTCATCGGATGCTCAACCGTTCATCTATCCGGCGGTTGGAAAATCTGGTATGGTCCATCAGTGCGGGATTTTCCAAGCACCAGCAGCTCTTGGCTGAAAATGGGGAGGACAAGGCGGTTCTGCAATTGCGGGGACGCTTGCTGGCAGAACTCTTTGAGCTGGACCAAGTCTATCAAAAGGTTGGTAAGTACCTAGATGCCTATAAGAGTAAGGAAGTTGTGGGCACCCTCCAGCTCAAGTATCAGCTCAAACTTCCTGAAAAGTCAGCAGAGCCTGTCAAGGAGGCAGAGCCTTTCGTTCAAGCCAAGCAGGAGCTGACGGAGCAGGAGTGGATTGCGGACCTGACGCCGGAAATTCTTGAGACCTACTGCAATATCCAACGGGATCATCTAGTTATTTTAGAGAAATTAGAGGCGACAACGGATAAGAAGGAAGAGCTGACGGCCATTCATGAGGCCAATATGCAGCGTTTCCAGGATATTTTGCAGGGGTATATGAAAATCAAGCAGTCTCCCAAGGATTATTTCAATGCGGAAGAACGTTTGGCCCAGGCAAAATCTGCCATGGAGACCTTTGATAGTGACTTGGATAATACCATTCGCCAGTTTAACGAAGCCGATATGCAGGATTTTGAAGTCAGCCTGCGTATGATGAAACGTGACAAGAAAGTAGAGGAATAAGATGTCAGGATTTAATTTTGATATAGATGCCATTGCCAGCAACGGCTTGAACCAGAAGGACAAGACAACTGAAATCATCCAGGCTACGCCCATTGGTGACAGTCAGAAAGTATCCTTCCTTGCCCAATTGACACCTGAACAGCAGGCCGGAATCCAGGCCAAGGCACCGCAGTTGGTGGATAATTTTGTATCTAACCAGAACGCCCTCCTGGACTTTGGCAAGGAGGCGGTTGAGGAGGTCAATGCAACGGTCAACCACATCTTGAGTGAGCAGAAGAAGATTGAAATTCCGCAGGTGGATGAGCTTTTGGCTAATACCAACCGTGAACTTAACGGCTTTGTGGCCAAGTATAAGGACATTTCAAGCACGGCTGAATTAGAGAAGAAACCTGGTTTCTTCCAGCGTCTTTTCAAGCAGACCAAGAACGACTTGCAGGAATTTTACTTCGATTCTCAGACCATCGAAAAGAAAATGGACACTATGGCAGCCAGCGTGGTCAAGCAGGAAGAAGTTCTCTCGCGCAATATCGTTTCTGCCGAGCTCTTGATTGAAAACAATACCAAGTCTATCGAGAATCTGGTCGGTGTCATTGCCTTTATCGAGGCGACAGGTCAAGAGGCCGCTCAGCGAGCAAGAGCAGAGCAGGAAAGACTGGCTAGCCTGGTTCCGACCACTGTTGACTATCAGGTAGCCTCTGAAAAGCTGGCGCGGATCACAGAAGTGGCCAATATTTTGGAGCAACAGCATTCTGAATACCTGAGCCGTCTCTATGTGGCCTGGACAACGACACCGCAGATGCGGAATCTGGTCAAGGTATCGTCCGATATGAAACAGCGTTTGGGCATGCTCCGCCGCAATACCATTCCGACCATGAAGTTATCCATCGCCCAGTTAGGTATTTTGCAACAGTCCATAAAGTCCAGCCAGACGGCTGATGCCATCGTCAATGCCAATAATGCTGCTCTACAGATGCTGGCAGATACGTCTAAGGAAGCCATTCCGATGATGGAACGCACAGCTCAAAATCCGACTCTGGCTGTTCAGTCGGTGACAAAATTGGCTGAAAGTCTGGTAGCCCAGAACAACGGCATCATCGCCGCTATTGATGAAGGGCGTCAGAAACGCCGTGAGTTGGAGGCGGCTATTATCCACTCAGCTGAGACCATCAACGATTCCGTCAAACTGCGTGACCAGAAGATTATTGCAGCCCTCCTTGATGAAGGCAAGCAGGCTCAATCTCAAGCAGAGCAACCAGTATCAGAATAACTTAAAACCTGCAGGTCAGCTGACCTGCAGGTTTTAAGCTGTTTATCACTCATAAAAATCCACTGAGTAGTCTAGTAAGTTATCTCCGTCATAGCGGAAACAGGCGGAGAAGAAGGGCTTGTTTTCTAAGAGCCATTCTTGGAAATGTCGATCGCCTTCCCAGGTGGGCTTGGATAGGACCTGGTCATAGGGAACCCACTCCAAATCTCCTTCGTTACAGTCGATTAGGTTACCTTCAAACTCGGTAATCTTGAAGACATAGGTGTACCAATCCATATTGGGGGTGAAGTCAGGAAAGGTAATAATGCCTTTCAGAGCCAATTTGGTGGCCGTAAGGCCTGTCTCTTCCAAGACTTCACGGGCTGCGCAGGCTTGAGGGGTCTCACCGGCTTCTAATTTTCCACCGACGCCAATCCACTTGCCGCGATGCACATCATTTTCTTTCTTGTTGCGGTGAAGTAATAAAAATTCCTTGCCATTGTCAATATAGCAAATCGTCGCTAACTGGACGGGTTTCTTGGTCATGTGACGCTCTCCTTACAATTCTTTGTTTTATTATATCACAAAGGGGAGTAAGACTTTTCCTAGGAGCCTTTTTAGGGTATAATAAGAACATTAAACAAGGGGATGTATTATGTCAAAGCAAGAGAAAATTGAACAAACCATTTACCAATTGTTGGAATTATTGGGCGAGGACCCTAACCGTGAGGGACTACTGGATACGCCTAAGCGTGTGGCCAAGATGTACCAGGAGATGTTTTCTGGTCTCAATGAAGCCCCTAAGGATCAGTTTACGGCGGTCTTTTCGGAGGGGCATGAGGAAGTGGTCTTGGTCAAGGATATTCCCTTTCACTCCATGTGTGAGCATCATTTGGTGCCTTTTTATGGGGTGGCACATGTGGCCTATCTACCTAGCAAGGGTCGTGTGACAGGCCTCAGCAAATTGGCGCGTGCGGTGGAAGTGGCTAGTCGCCGTCCACAATTGCAGGAGCGCTTGACTCACCAGGTAGCCCATGCCCTTCAGGACGCCTTGGAGCCAGAAGGCGTCTACGTTATGGTGGAGGCGGAACACATGTGTATGGGTATGCGTGGTGTTCGCAAGCCAGGCAGCAAGACTGTGACCACAGTTGCTCTTGGAAAATACAAGGAAGATGCTGTTTTGCGTCGCGAATTGCTGTCCATGATTCACAAATAGGAGGAGCTATGTCGATTGACAACTTACACCAGCAAGTGTCCATCATGGGCATTATCAATGTCACGCCGGATTCTTTTTCTGACGGTGGAAAATTTAATGAAGTAGAATCTGCCCTTGCGCAGGCTGAAGAGCTTTTGACAGCAGGTGCCCAGGTCATCGATGTCGGTGGCGAGTCTACCCGACCGGGGGCGGAATTTGTTTCCCAAGAGGAGGAAATCGCCCGTGTGGTACCGATTATTCGTGCTATAAAGGAGCGTTTTGACTGCCTGGTTTCTATCGACACCTATAAGACTGGGACAGCGCGTGCGGCTCTGGAGGCTGGTGCAGACATTCTCAATGATGTCTGGGCAGGTCTCTATGACGGAGAAATGCTGGCCCTGGCAGCGGAGTATCAGGTACCCATTATCCTCATGCACAATCAAACAGAGGAAGTCTACGAGGATATTGTGCAAGAAGTGCGAGATTTTCTAGCGGAGCGGGCTCAGGCAGCCCTAGCAGCTGGTATTTCGGCTGACAAGATTTGGCTGGATCCTGGGCTTGGATTTGCCAAAAATGCCCAGCACAATCTGGATCTTCTCCAAGGCTTGGAGAAGATTACTGGGCTTGGTTATCCAGTTCTTTTTGGGATTTCCCGTAAGCGGGTGGTTGACCATCTTTTGGGTGGTAATACCTTGGCAGCTGACCGGGATCAGGCAACGGCAGCCCTGTCTGCTTGGGCTATTTCCAAGGGCTGTAAAATGGTCCGAGTCCACAATGTCCAAGCCAATCGAGATCTGGTTACTGTCTGGGACCAATTAGTGAATGGGAGCAAGAATGGATAAGATTTCACTCAAACAATGCAAATTTTATGGCTACCACGGCGCCTTCAAGGAAGAGCAGACCCTGGGGCAAATTTTTACGGTGGACTGCGATTTGTTTCTGGATTTAACCGCTGCCTCATTGTCGGATAATTTGGAAGATACAGTTCATTATGGCCTTGTTTTCGAGGCTATGAAAAAAGTGGTCGAAGGTAAACCCTATATTCTGATTGAAAAAGTTGCAGGGCTGATTTGTCAGGAGATTTTTGACCAATTTCCCAAAGTAGAGAAGATCAAGCTGGCCATCCACAAGGAAAATCCGCCTATCGCTGGCCACTATGATTCAGTTGGTATTGAGTTGGAGCGTAAACGCCTATGAAACACACAGCTTATCTGAGCATTGGTGGCAATATGGGGGACCGTGAGGCCTATTTGCAGGCTGCCTTGGAGAGTTTGGATAATCATCCTGCCTGTCAGCTGGGAGCCGTATCGGCTCTTTATGAGACACCAGCTTGGGGCAAGACGGACCAGGCTGACTTTCTCAATCTAGCCTGTCGGGTCTTTACGGATTTGGAGCCTCTAGCATTTTTGGAAATCTGTCAAAAAATCGAACTGGACTTGGACCGTGTTCGTATTGAAAAATGGGGACAGAGGACCATTGACCTGGATATTATTTTCTGGGACCAGGAAATCATCCAGTCCGAACGGCTGACGGTGCCCCATCCCTATGCCCATGAGCGGGCCTTTGTCCTACAGCCTCTGGCTGATATTGCGGCTGATTATGTCCATCCAATTCTAGGGCAGACAGTGGTCCAGTTGCTGGCAAAGGTTCAAGGGAAAGAGGACATTCGGCAGTATAGGTAAAAATCAGAGGGAGCAATCCCTCTTTTCATTAAAGGAGAACTATGACAATTTTAGGAGTAGTAGGGGTATTTTTGGCGATTGTGGCCATTATTTATTGGACCACAAAGAATCTAAACGTGATGGTTGCGGCCCCTTTGGCGAGCTTGATCGTGGCTTTGACCAATCAAATGCCTATTTTAGAGACCATGTTGGGCAAGGAGCAGTCTTATATGACTGGCCTGGCTGGTTTTTTAATCAATAACTTTGCGATTTTTATGCTGGGCTCCATACTTGCCAAGTATATGGAAGCAAGTGGTGCTACCCAGACCATTGCCAATAGTATTCTGCGAGTGGTTGGTAAGGAAAGTCCTTATAAGGTATTGCTGGCTATTGTCCTGATTGCCTCCTTGTTGACCTATGGGGGTGTCAGCCTTTTTGTGGTTATTTTCACCCTCTTGCCCCTGTCGAGACCGCTCTTTAAGGAGCTGAATATCAATTGGGAACTATTTCCAATTCCAGTTTTTTTAGGTGTCAGCACCCTGACCATGTCCAGTTTGCCAGGGACGCCGTCCATTCATAATGCGGTTCCAACTAAGGTTTTGGGGACGACTTTGACCGCCGCACCGCTCTTGAGTCTGGTTTCAAGCTTAATTTTAGTCGTTTTTGGTTTGACCTATATGCGGTTTGCCTTGAAGAAAAGTATGGCGAAAAATGAGGGTTATACTGAGCGTGATGAGGAAATTGTGACTACAGATAATGCAAATCTTCCTGATCTAGTTTTGGCAAGCCTGCCCATGTTGAGCTTGGTTGCAACTATTTATATCTTTCAGAAAACACCTTATATCTTGGTTGTGGGGCTAACGGTGGCCATACTGGTGTCAGATTTTCTCTTCCGTAAGAATCTGGTCAATCAGCAAACTCTTTTAAATAAAGGGACAACGGCATCTGTTCTACCTGCATTTGCGACTTCTAGCACAGTGGCTTTCGGAACGGTCTTGGCCATGTCCTCAGGCTTCTTGCTTATCCAAGACTGGATTGGACAGATTTCTGGTTCGCCCCTGATTAGTCTTTCGGTGTCGACTGCCCTAATCGGTGGTATCATTGGCTCTTCGTCTGGTGCGGTAGGGATTGCTGCCAGCAATTTCTTGCCCGCCTACCTTGATTCGGGTATCGATCCCCAGGTTTTGCACAGGGTGACGGTTATTGCCTCGGCGGTGCTGACAGTTGTTCCTCAATCGGGAGTTATGATTACCTTCCATAATCTGGCCAAATTGAGCATGAAGCGGGGCTTGAAGCATTCCTTTATCGTTGTCAATATCGGTCATCTGCTGGCCCTGATTGCGGTTTTGATTTTGGCACAATTACTTTATTAGATAGACAAACAACCCTGTAGCTTGAGTTTCAGGGTCGTTTTGTGCGTCAGGCGATTTTGAACATGAGAAAACCACCAGCAATGCTGATGGCTCCTTGATTTACTTCTTTAGTCAGCCCAGAATTTGGCTGCAATGTCTTGACCTTGTTTGATTTTCGCCCATTGTTGTGGGATAGCAAGCTCATTGCCAGAGTCACATGATGCAAAACCGCACTGATGTGACAGGTAGAGGCGTTCTTTTGGAATGATTTTGCTGGCCTCTTCGAGGAGTTTGTAAACACGCTCTTCATCGTCGAGTTCAGAAGTCTTACTTGAAAGCAGACCCAGAACAATTTCGACATCCGAATCTTTCAAGCTTTCCAAAGCTTTCAAATCGCCGGCACGCTCATCATCCCATTCCAGGAAGAAACGGCTGTAACGCTGGTTTTTCAAGAATTTCTCAGCGATAGCCTCGTAAGTACCACCAGCTGCAGAGCGACTTTCATAGTTACCACGGCAGTTATGGGTCCAGACTGTCAAGCCAATTTCATGACCGTAGTCAGCAACGGCATTGTTGATAGCGATAAATTCATCTGCAAGAGTAGCCAAAGCTTCTGGGTCATCCTGCGGCAAGAATGGCACAGGATTCGATGGGTCGAAGAGTTCCCAGAGACAGTCGTCAAATTGAACAATCTGACCACCAGCAGCCTTATACTGGTCCAAGAATTCCTTGTAGGCAGCAATGAGGCCTTCTTTCAAGTCTTCACGGGTCTTGTAGACTTGATCTGGTCCAACCTGACCGTTGAAAATAATCAATTCATTGAAGGCATGAGCTGGTCCGTAGATAGTCTGCTTGGTTGTCGTGTCCCCAGCCAATTCCTGTACTTGCTTGTAAATATCGATGAAGTGGTGATTTTTAGAAGAAAGTGGAGCGGTAATGCGAAGACCGATGTCCTTACGAGTTTCATAAGGCTGGCCATCGTGGTCTTTAAATGGATAGCCGTGATCAGCGATGTAACGCTCGATACCCTCAAAGCCCCAGAGGAAGTCCAGGTGCCACATAGAGCGACCAAATTCGCCATCAGTTACGATGTCTAGACCATTTTCTTTTTGTTCCGCAACGATTTTCTCGATAAGTTCAGTTTCAGTCTCTTTGTAGCCGTCGAAGGCATCGTAAAATGGGTACTTGATGTCATCACGTGCCTCGATTTGGCGCTTGTATTCTCCAAGGGCTGAAGGGCGGAGGAGGGAGCCAACTAGTAGGAATCTTGATTGTGTCATGTTATATTTTCTCGCTTTCGTTTGGTATGTTTGTATTCTAACGTAAATTTTCCCATTTGAAAAATAGTTATTTAATGGGAAATGATATAGCTTAAAACTATAACCAGAAATAAAACAGAATAACTTTCTATCATTTGTCAAGTATGGTATAATCATACTTGCTGAAATCCGAACGTTAGAGAAGGGACAACTATCACGATATGAAAAAACAATCGCTATTTATGGTAGCTGGTATTATTATGCTGGGTGTGGTTATGCGGGCTCCCTTTACAGCCTTGCCTGCCATTTTGACGGACATCGCGGCTGGCTTGGGGGTACAAGTCAGCTCCTTGGGGGTTCTGACCTCTATTCCGCTGATTATGTTTGCCCTCTGCTCATCCTTGGCACCGCGCTTGGCTGGCAAGCTAGGCTTGGAAAAGTTGATGGCGCTGGTGCTCTTCATCATGACTATTGGCTCAGGAATGCGGGCCAGCGGTCTGGTGGGCTTGTTTGTAGGAACCGTTTTGCTGGGCGGGACCATTGCCTTTATCAATGTCCTGCTGCCAAGTATTGTGACAGCCAATTTTCCTAAGAAAATCGGGCTTTATACCACTATTTATGTGACCCTGATGGGGGTGGCTGGAACTACGGCCTCTATGGCGGCAGTACCTGTGGTTACGGCGACTTCATGGCAGACCTTTATCTATCTGGTCACGGCCGTAATCTTTTTGGCCCTCTTGATTTGGCTGCCAAATGTCCGCCATAATCATCGTTTTGAAAGTAATCAGGAAAAGTCATCTGGTCAATCTCTTTGGAAAAATAAGGCTGCACTTGCCTTTCTGATTTTCGGCGGTCTCCAGTCGGTGCTCTTCTATACAGAGATTACCTGGCTCCCAACCATTGCTCAGTCCATTGGCTTTAGCAAGGCTGAGGCTGGTTTCATGTCCGGCATGTACAATCTCATGGGCATTCCCATGTCTATGGTGACACCGGCTATTCTTTCTCGTCAGACCAAGGATGGGCGTAGGTGGATAATGTTAATCATCTCCGCTGTTTCTCTAGTAGGTCTCGCTCTCATGGCCTTAGCGCCTGTAAATCTTGCCATTTGGACTGCCATTCATTTGATTTTGAGCTTTACCAATGGTGCATTGTTCCCTTATATGATGCTGGGCTTTACCCTGAAAACCAGCAACCCACAGGCGACTGCCCAATTATCCGGTATGGTGCAGACGGGCGGCTATCTGATTGCTGCCTTTGGTCCAGGTCTCCTGGGCTATAGTTTTCCAGTATTTGGGTCATGGTTACCGCTGATTTTGGCACTAGCAGTGGTGACCCTGGTCATGATGTGGACCATTGTCTTGATTGAGAAGGAAGAGATTATTTTGTAGGAAAATGCTGAAGTCAACAGTCCGTTTTGGGCTGTTTTTATGTTGCTGCCAAAAGAAAAAAGCTGGACGTTTCATCCAACTTTTCCTTAACGTGACACGCGACGGCGTGCTGCTTTTTTACGATTTTCTTCAATGAAGGCTTCTTTCTTTTCTTCTGGTTCGATAATTGTTTTATGAACGGTGAAGATAGCACCTGCTGCCACAGCAACGGTAGAAAGAACGCCTGTCAAGAAACCTTTGCCAAAACCTTTAGCCATAGTGAATTCTCCTTTACTTGTGTTATAATAGATTTTAGCGAAAAAACAAAAAATTTTCAAGGAAAAAGATGAAAACTAAGGTAATTGTGGTCTTGGGACCGACAGCGGTGGGAAAAACAGCGCTGGGAATTGAACTGGCCAAGCGCTATAAGGGCGAAATTATCAGCGGAGACAGCCAACAGGTCTACCGTAAGCTGGATATTGGGACAGCCAAGGCCAGTCCAGAGGAGCAGGCGGCAGCAGTTCATCATTTGATTGATGTCCGGGATGTGACCGATGGTTATTCGGCTTATGAATTTGTAGCAGAAGCCAAGGCCCTGATTGCTGACATTAAAAGTCGTGGCAAGTTGCCTGTTATCGTTGGTGGTACGGGACTTTACATCCAAAGTCTGTTAGAAGGCTACCATCTGGGCGGGCAGGTTGACCAGGAGCAAGTTCTTACTTATCGGGCGGAACTCGACTGCTTGTCTGACGAGGATTTGGAAACAATGGCAGAGCAGGCAGGTTTGACGGTCGAGGGAAACAGCCGACGGAGAATGATTCGTGGGTTAGAGTTGAAAAAAATTGGCAAAAACTTAGAAAATACAGAGTCAGAATATGAGCCTCTTTACATCTGCCTGACAGATGACAGACAGGTTCTTTACGACCGCATCAATCAGCGAGTGGATAAGATGATGGAACAGGGTTTGCTGGAGGAAGTGAGATGGCTCTATGAGAACCACCCGACCGCTCAAGCGGCTATGGGCATCGGCTATAAGGAGTTTTTCCCCTATCTGGCTGGTGAGATTTCGCTGGAAGAGGCTATCGATAAGGTCAAGCAGAACAGTCGCCGCTTTGCCAAACGCCAGTTGACTTGGTTCCGCAACCGCATGCCCGTAACCTTCTATGAAATCGGTCAGCCGACAGTCAAAGAGGCCATTTTTACCGCTGTGGAGGAATTTTTAGATGATTGAAACCCAGAAAGAACAAGAACGTGCCCTCCTGGTTGGAGTGGAATTACAGCAGACAGATAATTTTGACATGTCCATGGAGGAGTTGGCAAGTCTTGCTAAGACGGCTGGCGCTCAGGTCAAGGGAGTCTACACTCAAAAACGTGAAAAATACGACAGCAAGACCTTTGTCGGCTCAGGGAAACTAGATGAAATTGCCCAGATGGTCGAAGCTGACGAGATTGATACCGTCATTGTCAATAACCGGCTGACACCCCGTCAGAATGTCAACTTAGAAGAAATTCTCGGTGTCAAGGTCATCGACCGGATGCAGTTGATTTTGGACATTTTTGCCATGCGAGCTAGGAGCCACGAGGGGAAATTGCAGGTTCATCTGGCCCAGTTAAAATACATGTTGCCCCGTCTAGTTGGTCAGGGGATTATGCTCAGCCGTCAGGCAGGGGGGATTGGCTCTCGTGGACCGGGTGAAAGCCAGTTGGAGCTCAACCGTCGAAGCATTCGCAACCAGATTCACGACATCGAACGCCAACTCAAAACAGTGGAGAAAAACCGAGCGACTGTTCGTGAACGTCGCTTGCAGTCGGGGATTTTTAAAATCGGTCTGATTGGCTATACCAATGCTGGTAAGTCCACTATCATGAATGCTATGACCGACAAGCGTCAGTACGAGGCGGACGAACTCTTTGCCACACTGGATGCCACGACCAAGCAGATTAACTTGGCTGACAAGTTCAACGTGACCTTGACCGATACGGTTGGGTTCATTCAGGACCTGCCGACCGAGTTGATTTCTGCCTTCAAGTCCACCTTGGAGGAGTCCATGAATGTGGACCTCTTGCTCCATGTCATCGATGCTTCTGACCCCAACCACAGTGAGCAGGAACAGGTGGTCTTGGACATTCTCAAGGACTTGGACATGTTGGATATTCCCCGACTAGCTCTCTATAACAAGCTGGACAAGACCGATGACAGCTTTACTCCCAGTCAGTTTCCTCATGTCATGCTGTCAGCTAAGGATGAAAATGCCAAAGGCCATATTCAGATGATGGTCTTGGCCAAGATTAAGACCATGTTTGAACGATTTGAGGTCAGGGTCCCACTTGCTGAAGCTTATAAATTGCATGATTTAGCCACTTTGGCACTGATTGAACATCGGACCTACGAAGAGGATGTGGAAGTGGTATCAGGCTATATCGCTTCCAGCAATAAATGGAAGTTGGAAGAATTTTATGACGGATTATCTTGATTTGGCAATCAAATACGGTGGCTTTACCAGTCTGGACAAGGTCTATCTGGCTAAGAAATTAGAAGATTTGACCGACCAGCAGAAGTTGGACTTCATCACACCACCGCCTTCAGTTATCAATGCTTATTTTGCGGAAATCTACCAGAAACAAGGAGCAGAAGAGGCGACGGATTACTATCTCGCCCTATCTCAGCAGCTGAGCCTTTTTCCAAAAAAGCCCAGCTTTGAAGAAGATAAGCCTTTTGTCCGCCTGAATTTATCAGGCAAGTCTTTCGGATTTGCCTATGTGTCGACGGACGGTTTGGCTCAGGTCTTTGCCGAGCAGGACGTTGAGGTTGCAGAGAATTTGCTGTTTGAGATTGCGCAAATTTTCCCTCACTATGTAGTCTTTGAGCAAGCAGGCAAGGTGTGGATGAAAGGCAATGATTTTGATGAGACTATCTTGGTGGCAGAAGAGACAGAATTTCTTCTGACGGATGTGTCTGTTAGCGACCAATTTGTCAAAATAAGTGGTCTCAATCAAGAAGAAGTCCTGCAAGCGGCAGAAAAGTATGACGGTCAACGGTATGTTGCTTGGTCGGGTCGCTCTGCAATTTTATATATAAAACATTAGAAAGTAAACAATGCAAATTCAATTTTTAGGTACGGGGGCGGGTCAGCCCTCCAAGGCAAGAAACGTGTCCAGCTTGGCCTTGAAACTCTTGGACGAAATCAATGAGGTCTGGCTCTTTGATTGTGGCGAAGGAACGCAAAATCAAATCCTTGAAACAACCATTCGTCCGCGCAAGGTGGCTAAGATTTTCATTACTCACCTGCATGGCGATCATATTTTTGGTTTGCCCGGGTTCTTGTCCAGCCGTTCTTTCCAGTCTAGTGAGGAGCAGACGGATATTGAAATTTATGGTCCGACGGGCATTCGTTCCTTTGTCTTGGCCAGTCTGAAAGTGTCAGGTTCCCGCTTGCCTTACCGCATTCATTTTCATGAGTTTGACGTAGAGACAGTTGGCAAGGTTCTTGAGACGGACAAATTTACGGTATTCGCAGACAAGCTGGATCACACGGTGCCATGTGTCGGCTACCGCGTCATGCAAAAAGATTTGGAGGGAACGCTGGATGCGGATGCTCTCCGTGCGGCCGGTGTACCCTTTGGTCCCCTCTTTGGAAAAATCAAAAATGGTCAAAACGTGACGCTAGAAGATGGGACTGAAATTATCGCGAGTGACTATATTTCTCCTCCTCGACCTGGCAAGGTAGTGACCATTCTTGGTGATACGCGCAAGTGTCATGCTAGTGTGCGTCTGGCTGTTAATGCTGATGTGCTGGTGCATGAGGCGACTTACGGAAAAGGCGATGAGAAGATTGCTCGTAAGCACGGGCATTCGACCAATATGGAAGCCGCTCAGGTTGCCAAGGATGCTGGTGTCAAGCAGCTCTTACTCAATCATATTAGTCCACGATTTTTATCCAAGGATATTAGTCAATTACGGAAAGATGCAAGTACTATTTTCGAGCAGGTTCATATTGTCAAGGATTTAGAGGAAATTGAGCTATGAGAACCATTCTAATCACAGGTGCCTCTGGTGGCTTGGTACAGGAAATGGTGCCCTTGCTGAAAGATGATTTTTTGATTTTACTAGGTCGTGATGTGGCAAAAATTGAGCAGCTCTATGCTTACCATGAAAAAAAGGCTGTCTTTGATGTAGACATTCGAGATGAAATAGCTCTGACGGCATTTTTTGATGAACTGGATAGTCAGTTTGGTCAGATTGATATTCTAGTCAATAATGCTGGCTATGCCATTTATGATGATTTTGAGAATTTTTCCAGCCAGCAGGTGCAGGCTATGTTTGACATCAATACTTTTGCCTTGATGACCCTGTGCCGTTTAGTAGGTAAACGGATGAAGGCCAGACGGAGCGGGCAGATTATCAATATCATTTCCATGTCAGGCTTGATTGCTTCAGCTAAGTCCTCAGTTTATTCGGCGACCAAGTTTGCAGCTATGGGATTTTCCAATACCATTCGCTTGGAATTAGCCCAGTATGGTGTGACAGTTACAACTGTTAACCCAGGACCTATTGCGACTGGCTTTTTCGACCAAGCAGATCCAGGTGGTACTTATCAAGAAAGTGTCAAGGCTTTTTTACTCCAGCCAGATTATGTTGCCAAGAAGATTGTTTCAGCTATGGGGACAAAAAAACGAGACATCAATCTGCCTTGGACCTTGGCGGTAGCTCATAAGCTCTATACTCTTTTTCCGAGGTTGGCTGATTATTTGGCAAGTACTGTTTTTAATTTGAAATAAAGAAAAGTGAACACATAATATGACCTAGATGGATTAATGCCATTCTAGGTTTTTTTGATCTAATCGGTTGACATTTTTTGACTACAAGTGTAAACTATAATTGTAAATCGATTACAAATGTAGACAGAAATAGGAGTTATCTTATGAACCATTCAAAAGAAAATAAGCAGGAACACCAACATATGATGCATTCTGAGGAAGTTGGTCAGACCAGCCATCATTCTCATCAGCAGGAGCATCCTCCTGAAGAGGGGGTTCACGCCAATCATCATTCTGACCATCACGTCCATCACGACCATCATCATGTAGGGGGCTCTGACGTCAGTCATCATTCTCATCATACTCATGATTCTCATGATGCTCATCAGCATCACCAAGGGCATGACCATGACATGATGGAGCATGGTGGGCACATGATGCACATGGGGGATATGAATACAAAGCTCAAGGTGGCAGTGGCAGTCATGATTCCCCTACTGGCCATTTCTCCAATTGCAGGTTTCACTCTCTTACGTTTTCCGGGTGTTGAACTTGTCCAGCTGATACTAGGTTCTATTATCTTCTTCTACTCAGGAACACCTTTCTTTAACGGAGCTAGAGGGGAGTTGCGAGCTAAAAAACCGGCAATGATGACCCTGATTTCCATGGGGATTATTGTTTCCTATCTTTACTCCGTTTATGCGACCATTTTAGCGTTATTGGGACAAGAAAGCATGAACTTTTGGTTTGAGTTGTCTACGCTGATTGTCATTATGCTGATTGGGCATATCATTGAGATGAAGGCAGTTATGGGAGCAGGCGATGCCCTGAAAGACTTGGCCACTCTCATTCCGAAAAAAGCCCATCTCAAGGATGGGACAGATGTTGCGGTAGAGGACTTGCAGATTGGGGATTTCCTCTTAGTCAAGGAAAATGAAAAAATTCCGGCCGATGGTAAGATTTTGAGTGTTGCTCATATTGATGAATCCATGATTACTGGGGAATCTCGAGCTGTCAAAAAAGAGGCGGGAGATAGGGTATTCGGTGGTTCGCTCAATCAAAACACGCCCTTTGAAATGGAAGTGACCAGTCTTGGTAGGGACAGCTTTTTGGCGCAGGTGACCGAAATGGTCCGTCAAGCGCAAAACCAGAAATCCAAGCTTGAAAATATGGCTGACCGCGTAGCCTCTTGGCTCTTCTATGCAGCTTTAATTGTGGGGATTTTGGCCTTTATTTATTGGACCATGACGGCCAATCTTGCCTTTGCCTTAATGATGGCAGTTTCTGTTTTTGTCATTGCCTGTCCGCATGCCCTTGGTTTAGCCATTCCCCTTGTTGTGGCGCGATTGACCACGATTTCTTCAAAAAATGGTCTTTTGGTTCAGAACCGAACAGCTCTTGAACAGGTTAACCAGATTCGGTTTGCCTTGATGGATAAGACCGGAACCTTGACCGACGGAAAATTTCAAGTTCGCCACAGTCAAGATTTGGTTCAGGGAGCAGATACGCTGGCCAAAATGGCAGCGTTAGAAGTTCTTTCAACCCACCCAATTGCCCTTTCGATTGTGGAGGCGGCAGGTCCACTTTTCTATCAAGCAGAACGGGTTGAGAATATCCCTGGTAGTGGGATTCGAGGCGTCTTGGATGGAAGGATTTATGAAATTATTTCCTACAAAGGTGTGCAGGAAATAGGTTTGTCAGTGGATCAGGACGTGATTGCACCTTATCTTGATTTGGGCCTTACTTTGAGTTTTTTGGTGGCTGATCGTGTAGTCTTGGGATTTGTAGCCTTGGGAGACCAGATAAAAGAAGATGCTAAAGATTTTGTAGAAGGCTTGAAAGCGCAGGGCATTAGTCCTGTGATGTTGACGGGAGATAACCCAGCTACTGCACAAAAAGTGGCCAGTCAGTTGGGCATAGAAGATTACCGAGCTGAACTTAAACCAGAGGATAAGGCGAAGCTGGTCAAGGACTATCAGGCGCGTGGGGCAGTTCTTTTCATCGGAGATGGGGTCAATGATTCGCCTGCTCTAGCGACGGCAGATTTAGGCTTTGCCATTGGCGCAGGAACTTCTGTTGCCATCCACTCTGCAGATGTAGTCTTGGTTCAATCCAATCCATCAGCGGTCTTGGATATGTTGAGCATTGCCAAGACAACCATCCGCAAAATGAGGCAAAATCTCTGGTTTGGGGCAGGTTACAACATCATCGCCATTCCTTTAGCTGCTGGAATCCTTTATCCAAGCATGGGTATTATGGTGGATCCTTTATTGGCGGCCGTGCTCATGAGTCTATCAACGGTTATTGTCGCTATCAATGCTATGGGTTTACGTTACAAAGGTGACAGAGAGTAGCTTGATACAGCCTGTTCTTGGTATACATTACATGAAGTCAATTTTCTTGACAGGCTTTGTGTAAGGGTTTACAATTTAAAGTATATAAGCTTCAGGAGGAAAAGTCATGCGAAAATATTTATTTCTTGTTTCCTGTTTGTTCCTCGTCTTTTTAGCAGCCTGTCAGGCAGAGAAAAGCCAAGAGGTGAATCTGGAACAGTACAAAACAGACTATGTTGGTGACAATAGCAAGGTCAGTCAGTTAGCTGCTTTACAGGATTATCCTGAAGGTTATACTTATGACCATATCGAAATCCAATCAGACAAGGAACCCTATCAATTAACAGTATTTTTGAAGGTAGAAAAAGCCTCTGACAAAGTGGCAGAGGAGCTCCAGTCAAACAGTCAGTCCCTATTTGACCTGATTGGCAATCTAGAGCAGGTGGCTTTTGTAGATGCGACCAGCCAAGGAGAAATTGCTCATTTTACTAGGAAAGATTGATCAGTTAAGCTGGTCAATTTTTTTTATGAATTTTTTTCAATTTCTTTCTTGACAAGTTGCAGATAAAGTTCTATAATTATAACAATTCTAAATAAACTTTAGAATGATTACAATTTGAGAGGTATATAAGATGACAACGAAAGATTTTGGTAAAGCACCATTTGTAACAAATATTGAAGACGCAACCTTGGAAAATACAAACTACCGGACAGCCCTTTGGACTGGGGAACTCTTGCAGGTGACCCTCATGTCGATTCCAGTTGGTGGGGATATTGGCGCGGAAGTGCATGCTGAAAATGATCAATTCTTGCGCGTGGAGCAAGGGAAGGGACGGGTTATCATGGGAACAGATGCGGACAACATTACCCTTGATACAGAAGTAGTTCCAGAATTTGCCATTTTCATTCCAAAAGATACCTACCACAATGTTATCAACATTGGCGATGAGGACTTGAAACTCTATTCTATCTATGGTCCTGCTCACCATGCGCATGGCACTATTCACGAGACTCAGGCTATTGCAATGGCTGCGGAAGAGGCAGAGGAGGCAGGTCGCTAATGCCGATTTTTCAGCTAAATCACGTCGGCTTAGTTCATGCAGACACGACCATTTTGGAGGATGTGACGCTCAGTATAGATGCTGGTCAGCGCCTGACCTTGGTTGGTCCGTCCGGGTCTGGTAAGAGTTCGATTTTAAAACTGCTGGCAGGGTTGACTTCTCCTAGTCAAGGACAAGTCCTCTACCAGTCTCAGGATTTGGCACAAATGGATATGCCTATCTACCGCAGAGAGGTTTCCTATTGTTTCCAGCAGCCGGTTCTCTTTGGGCAAATGGTGCGGGATAACCTTGCCTTTCCTTTTGAGATTCGTCAGCTGGATGTTGATGAAGAAAGCACGGTTCAAGCTCTTGCCAAGGTAGATTTGCCAGCGACATTTTTAGACAAGAAAATCTCCGAATTGTCGGGCGGTGAAAAACAGCGCGTGGCCTTGGTCCGCAATCTTCTCTTTGAGCCCCAGGTGCTCTTACTGGACGAAGTGACGGCTGGATTAGACGCGATAAGCAAAGCCTTGGTGCATGACTTGATTGCCGATTACCACAAGGCAGGACACACCATTGTCGAAGTCACGCATGATGCGGAGGAAATAGCAGCAGCCAGCACCATTATCCAGGTAGAGAAGGGGAGAATTGTCCAATGAACCAAGTAAATGTAAGCAATCTTTCTCTGGCCTTGGTCTTTGGTCTGGTCTTGATTGCGCTTAGCATCAGCCAAAAGGAAAAACTGGGAATTACCAAAGACATTGTGATGGCTGTCTTGCGGACGGTGGTCCAACTCTTTCTGGTCGGCTATGTCTTGAAGTTTGTCTTTCAAGTATCTAATGGCTGGTTGAGCTTGGTCATGGTCCTAGTCATTCTCTACAATGCTAGTCGTCAGGCCAATAAGCGTAATCCTGTCGCCAACAAGTTCTTCTGGCATCCATTTTTTGCGCTTCTGATTTCCACTGGATTGACCTTGAGCATTTTGATTTGGTCGGGGGCTATTAAGTTCATTCCCTCGCAGGTCATTCCTATTTCTGGTATGCTAGCTAGCAATGCCATGTCGGCCATCGGTCTGTCCTATCGAGCCATGTACCGTCTCTTTACGGATAATCGCCAGCAGGTCTTGGAGAAATTGAGCTTGGGCGCGCCTGCCAAATTGGCTTCGCAGGACATTTTGCGCGAAAGTATCAGGACAGGAATGCAACCGACTATTGATTCAGCCAAGACGGTTGGTCTGGTCAGCCTGCCCGGCATGATGTCTGGTCTGATTTTTGCAGGTGTTGACCCTGTAGCTGCCATTCGTTACCAGATTATGGTCATGTTCATGCTCCTGTCGGCTACCAGTCTGGCCTCCGTTATCGCATCATACGCAGCCTACAAGTCTTATTTTACGGACAAGGTGCAATTGGAATTTGAATAAGAATAAACTGATCTTGAAAAAGGTCAGTTTTTTCTATATCTGCATGATAAATTATGATAAAATAGACTTACATTTACATTGCAAAGGAGACAGTATGACAATCAATTTTAGAGCAGAAGTAGACAAACGCAAGGATGAATTCATGACGGATTTATTCGACCTCTTGCGCATCAATTCAGAGCGCGACGATAGCCAAGCAGATGCCCAACACCCATTCGGACCGGGTCCTGTCCGTGCCTTGGATAAATTTCTAGAAATTGCTGAGCGTGACGGCTATCCGACCAAAAATGTTGACAATTATGCTGGACATTTTGAGTTCGGTGAAGGCGATGAGGTGCTTGGTATCTTCGGGCATTTGGATGTAGTTCCTGCTGGTAGTGGCTGGAATACAGACCCCTACGATCCACAAATCATCGATGGGAAGCTCTTTGCGCGCGGTTCGTCCGACGACAAGGGGCCGACTATGGCTTGCTACTACGGTTTGAAAATCATCAAAGAATTGGGCTTGCCAATCTCTAAGAAAGTCCGCTTCATCGTAGGTACCGACGAAGAGTCGGGCTGGGCGGACATGGATTATTACTTCGCAAACGTTGGTCTCCCTCTGCCAGATTTCGGATTTTCTCCTGATGCCGAATTCCCGATTATCAACGGTGAAAAGGGCAACATCACAGCTTATTTGCATTTTGCTGGGGAAAATAGCGGAGCTGCTCAGTTGCATAGCTTTACAGGCGGTCTTCGTGAGAACATGGTGCCTGAGTCCGCGACAGCAGTCATCTCTGGTCAGTTAGATAGTCTTGAGGATAAATTGGCAGCCTTCTCAGCAGAATACGGCGTGTCAGCTAGCGCGGATAATCTGTCTGACGGTCGTGTCCAAGTGACCGTCATCGGAAAATCAGCCCACGGTGCCCACCCAGAAAATGGGGTCAATGGGGCGACCTACTTGGCTAAATTCCTCAACCAGTTTGCCTTTGAAGGTGCAGCCAAGGCTTATTTGGAACTTGCCGGAGAAACTCTATTTGAGGACCACGATGCGAAAAAATTAGGCGTAGCTATCTACGACCAGCAAATGGGTGCCCTGTCCATGAACGCTGGTGTCTTCAAGTTTGATGCAGGCGCAGCAGACAACACCATTGCCCTCAATTTCCGTTATCCAAAAAACACTAGTCCTGAAGTCATCAAGGCTGGCTTGGAGAAATTTGAGGTAGAAAGCGTCAGCCTGTCAGACCACGGTCACACACCGCATTATTGCCCAATTGACGACCCAATGGTAGCCGTTCTCCTGTCTGTTTATGAGAAACACACAGGACTGAAAGGTCACGAGCAAGTCATCGGTGGCGGAACCTTTGGTCGCCTGCTAGAGCGTGGCGTTGCCTATGGAGCTATGTTCCCAGGCTACACAGATACCATGCACCAGGCCAATGAATTTGCGGATGTAGAAGACCTCTACCGCGCCGCGGCAATTTACGCAGAGGCCATTTACGAGTTGATTAAATAAGAGATGAAAAGACGGGATTTCCGTCTTTTTTAGGAGACACAATATGCAGCTATCCTCCATTCGTCGGGCTATTATGTCTGACCCTGCCAATCAAGTTTTTACACGTCAAGGGATTGAACCGCTCTTTCAGGCGCCTGAGACTGCTCGCATTCTGATTATCGGGCAGGCGCCGGGTTTGAAAACACAAGAAAAAGGTCGACTTTTTGATGATGCTAGTGGCGATAATCTTCGGAATTGGTTGGGGGTAGACCGAGAAACCTTTTATGACTCAGGTCTGTTTGCTATTCTTCCTATGGATTTTTATTATCCTGGTAAGGGTAAGACAGGTGACTTGCCACCGCGCAAGGACTTCGCTGACAAGTGGCATCCGCTCATCTTGCAACATTTGCCTCATATTGATCTGACGCTTTTAATTGGGAGCTATGCTCAGGAAGCTATTTTTGGGAAATCCCAGAGGAACTTGACCGAAAGGGTCCGACATTTTGAGGATTATTTGCCCAGTTATTTTCCTCTGCCCCATCCTTCTCCTAGAAATAATATCTGGAAGGCCAAGCATCCCTGGTTCAAGGAACGTGTCTTACCCAGATTGCAGAGGGACATAAAAAATATTGTTCAACAGTACACAATATGATATAATTGTATATAGAAAATAGATGATTTCTTGTCTTTTTGTGCCGAAGGAGGTGTTGAGATGAGAAAGTATGTGGTATGGCTAGGCGGAATCTTGGTCAGTCTCCTAGTTTTGCTGGCCTTATTTCCGCCAATTGTTAGAGCGGCCCAGTTGCCAGATCGGCCGCTGAATACGACGGTAGTAGACCAACAAGGCTACCTATCAGCTGATACGATCGCCAGTATTGACCAAAAGAATCAAGAATGGGAGCGAACCGGTCAAAAATTGCAGGTGGGGGTCTATGTGACGGACCATCTGAATGATGACTTAGAAAGTTTTTCCAATGAGCTCTTTCGTCACTGGCAGGTAGGATTTTCCGGGACGGATAACGGGATTTTGCTGGTCATTGCCATAGATGACAGGCAGTTTCGGATAGAGACCTCGGACAATGCAGCCACCGTCATCAGGGATATAGAGGCCAAAGATATTTTAGATTCCTCCAGGGAGTTTTTCCGCCAGGAGGACTATGATGCTGGTGTCACCTACATTGTCAATTCCATCGGCGACCGCTTTTACGGGACTGACCTGGGAGCCCAGCAGCTGGCTAGCTTAGAAAATCAAGAAACTTATAGTGACGATGATGTCGGTTCATTTTTCATCCTCATTATTGTTCTGGTTATTATTTTTATCATTATTGATAAGTCCAGTCGTGGTGGCCGCGGAGGCGGTCCAGGTAGCCTACTTTGGATGTGGGTCGACGATTATCATTACCATCATCACCATCATTCTGACCATTCCTCATCTAGCTTTGGCGGCGGAGGTGGCTGGTCCGGTGGTGGAGGCGGCGGAGGCGGCGCCTCCTCTGGTTGGTAAGAAAAAGAAAGGAAATAGTATGAATAAAAAATGGTTAACCTTCCTCATCCCCCTAGTAGCTTTGCTATTTTTGGGAATAGGAGCAATCGGTCAGTACAATGGTCTGGTGGATAGCCACGCCGAAGTGGAGAACGCCCAGGCCAATGTCGAGACCCAGCTCCAGCGACGTTATGATCTGATTCCCAACGTTGTATCGGCCGTCAAGGGGGCCATGGAGCATGAGAAAGATATTTTTACAGCTATCGCGGATGCGCGTGCCAAGATTGGTTCCAGCCAGCAGGGAACGACCGCCTATCAGGAGGGGCAAAGCGAGTTGGATTCAGCCATATCGCGGCTCTTGGTCTTGACGGAGAACTATCCGCAGCTAACGGCCAACCAACAGGTATCGGACTTGATAACCGAGCTAGAAGGCACGGAAAATCGCATCTTAGTTGCCCGCAAGGACTACAACGCTGCCGCAACAGCCTACAATAAGAAAATCAAACGATTTCCAACATCGCTGTATGCTACTATGTTTGGCTATGAGAAAGTAGGACTCTTCCAGGCGACCAGTGATGCAGCTACGACTGTACCAAGTGTGGACTTGGGAGACGACGAATAAACTAAAAGATTGAAGAGAAGCCTTTTAGCAGACAACTCTTCAATCTTTTTTCTTTATTTTGTTACCCAGATACCGCTCAGGTAGTCGGAGGCCAGGGGCGTCTGGCTGAGAACTTGCTTGGTCTGCCAGTTGTAGAGATAGAGCTGGTCACCTACGATGAAAACCAGCCGTTCCTCATCCAAGACTTTTAGGTGAGTAATGGTGAGATAATTTGGATTGGCATCTGGTATGACATGGAAACTCTCATCGCCCGTCTTCGTATTGTAAATGGTAAAACGAATATCTTTAGTGATGTAACCGTCATGCTCAATCAAGAAACTCGTGTCAGAGTTTAGGGAATGAATACGGGCAGGAGCAGGTTGTTTGATATCAATCGTCGCAAATTTTTTGGTACTGGTATCAAATGTCAAGATGTGCTTGGACTCACTCATATCTCCATTAGCAGCAGTATAGGCAATAACAGGAAGATAGAGAATGCCATTCATTAAGTAGCTATCCTGAACGGTCATCTTCCGATCGAAATAGAGACTTTCTGATACCTTCATCGTTTCTTTATCAACTAAAACCAGCAATTCCTTCCAGTTATCAGGATCATCGGGATTGTGTTCTGTACCAACCAGATAGATTGTCTTGTCGTCCATATTAATTCTGCCAGTAGGATTGAAAAATTTTGGCAGGTCCACTTCCTTGACAGGCTTGAGCTGGGCATCAAACTGGACGAGTTTATCGGAAATACCTGCGGTGTAGAAGTAGTTGCCGTCAGAACCGCTTGTTACCGTTGCGTATTTACTAGGTTGGCGATTGATTTTCCCACTAGCAAAATCAAGACTGACGATATTACCGCTGGTATATTTGAAAGCAGCCTCTGAAAAGACGAGGGTGTTCTTGCCCAAGGTAAAATTTGGGCCTGAACCAAGGTAGTCCTTGCTAGGCAGTTCTTGCGATGCGAGCAGGCTAGGCTGATCCCCGTTCAGTTTATAGGAGTCGATATGACCAGGATAGAGGAGATAGAAGTCTGCTTGGGCATCTGGTTTGAAATGAGCATGTTTGTAACTGATAAAATTCCAAGCCAGAACTCCAGCAGCAATCGTGGAAATAAGGGCTAGGACAAGAAGAATTTTTTTCATATAGGCACCTCTCTTTCACCAATATAATAATACAACCAAACGAAAATTGCAAGCGTTTTTATGAATATTTTACAATTTTTTTTATGAGCAAAAAACGAATGCCTGTTGACATTCATTATTTGCTTATTTTCCAAGGCAGAACTGGCTAAAGAGTTGGGTGATGAGTTCATCTGGAGCGGCATCGCCTGTGATTTCTCCCAAAATCTGCCAACAGCGGGTCAGGTCAACCTGTAACAAGTCGACAGGCATGCCCATTTCCAGTCCGTCATTGACAGCTTGCAGGCTTTGGACGGCTTGTTCAATCAAGGAAATGTGGCGAGAATTGGAGAGGTAGGTGGCATCTTGCTCTACCAGACCAGCATTTTCAAAGAAGAGCTGGTTGATTTTTTCTTCAATCTGGTCGATGTTCTGGTTTTTTAAGACGGAAATGCGGATGACCTCCTCAGGCAGCTGGTCTGCTTCAATCTGTTCTTCCAAGTCGGTCTTGTTGAGCAGGACGATACGGTTTGACATATCAGAAATGGCTAGGAGATTGCGATCTTGCTCGGTTAGAGGTTCGGATGCGTTGAGGACTAGCAGGATGAGGTCGGCCTCCTCAAGGGCTTTTTTGGAGCGTTCCACACCGATTTTTTCAACGATGTCATCTGTTTCACGGATACCAGCGGTATCAATCAGCTTGAGGGGGACTCCTTTGATGTTGACGTATTCTTCGATAACGTCGCGGGTTGTTCCTGCGATGTCTGTAACGATGGCTTTTTCCTCGCGGAGGAGGTTATTGAGCAGGCTGGATTTTCCCACATTGGGACGACCAATAATGGCGGTTGCGATGCCTTCACGCAGGATTTTTCCACGGCGGGCAGTGCGGAGGAGATTTTCTAGAAGAGCTTGGAACTGGAGGGTTTTCTCGCGGACCAGCTCTGTCGTCGCCTCCTCAACGTCGTCGTACTCAGGGTAGTCGATGTTGACCTCGACCTGAGCCAGTGTGTTGAGAATCTCCTGGCGGGTGTCGTTGATGAGCTGGGAAAGGGAGCCGTCAAGCTGGCGTACGGCATTGTGCATGGCCTTGTCGGTCTTGGCGCGGATAACATCCATGACGGCTTCGGCCTGGGTCAAATCCACACGACCGTTGAGAAAGGCACGCTTGGTAAATTCACCCGGCTCAGCCATCCGAGCACCTTGGCGAATCAGGAGCTGGAGAATTTCGTTGGTAACGGCGATGCCTCCGTGGGTATTAATTTCAATGACATCTTCGCGCGTGAAGGTCTTTGGGGAACGCATGACACCCAGCATGACCTCGTCAAGCACTTGCCCTGTCGCAGGGTCAATAATGTGGCCGTAGTTGAGGCTGTGGCTAGGAACTGTTGCTAAGTCCTTTCCCTTGAAAACCTTGCTGGCAATGGCAAAAGCTTCGGTTCCTGATAGGCGGACAATGCCGATAGCGCCCTCACCCAAGGGAGTCGATATGGCAGTAATGGTGTCAAATTCTTTGGTAATCATAATTTTTACTTTCTAAGAAATTGTATTCACAAGTAAGGTGAACTTATATAAAAGTGCCAAGCTCTGAATGCAGCTTCTAACATTTCCTATGTATCAGTTTATCATGGAAAGCAAAAAATCGCATGAAATTGGAACGTCTATCGGATTTCTAGTATAACATAAAATAGACAATGGCGATATACTGCAGGGCTGAGGCTAGGAGAATAAACAAGTGCCAAATCATGTGAAAATAGGGTCGTTTCTTGGCATAAAAGAGAGCACCGATTGAATAAGACAATCCCCCTGCCAACATGAGGAGCCCGAAAGTCAGATTGGTCTGTTGGAAAATGGCCGGCAGGATAAAAATGATGAGCCAGCCCATAATCAGATAGAGTGCCAAACTAAATTTTTCATTGATTTCTTTGGCAAATATTTTGTAGAGAATGCCGAAAATCGTAATGCCCCACTGCAAGCTGATAATCAGATAGCCCAACCAACCACCGACTAAGGAGAGAGCAACAGGTGTATAGCTGCCCGCAATGGCGATGTAAATCATACTATGGTCAATCATCCGCAAAACATACTTATGGACCGAAGTATAGGGCATGGAATGATAGATAGAAGAAGAGAGGAACATCAGAAACAGACTGCTGACAAAAATGGACATTCCAACCACAGCAGTGATATTGTAATCCTTAAAGGCATGCACAGCGGTAATGGGCAGTAGAGCCAGCATCAGAAGGGCACCAATAGCATGCGTGACGCTGTTAGCGACTTCTTCGCCGAATGTTAGGGGAATACTGAGTTTCATTTTGTAATCCATGACTAGCCTCTTTCTAATTCTAAAGCCAGCTGATGCGTCTTGCGGTAGAGTTTCAAGGTCTGGCAAGCATAACGAATGATTTCAGGAGCTGTCTCCATCTCATTTTCATTCATACAATCCACAAAATAATTGTAGAGCCTATCTGAAGAGTAGTGGGACTGTAAGATATTCAGGGTCTGGCTGATTTCTTGGATGGAAAATACATTCTTCAAACAAGTCAGCGCAATCAGTCGAGCCAATTGGTGCTTCTGGTATTTCTTTTTGATAGGCTTTTCCAAATGCTTGTGTTTGACATAATTGTTCACCATAGATGCAGTCAGCCCCTTGTCCTCCTTAGACGGTGAAAACTGCGTAGCCTGATGGACATAGAGCAAGACCTGATCTAGATACAAATCAATCTCTGGCAAGTCTTCCCAATAGGGCAATTGATGATCGCTTTCGTTTTTGTTTAATCTAGTATGCATAACTAGATTATATAATCATGAAAATAATTTGTCAATTGAAAAGATAAAAATTCCTCCAGAACCATCTAGTCTGGAGGGATAATCTAGTTTAAGATAGCGTTAGGTCGCACCATTTTATAGAGAGAATAGGCACCGTCTAAGTTCTTTACATCGAAACCATGTTGTTTTAACAAACGTTCAGCAATATAAGAACGGAGACCGCTATGACAGCTTACGATGTAGCGCTCATTTTTATCTAATTCATTCATTCGGTCACGGAGTTGATCGAGTGGAATATGTATATAATCTTTAAAATGACCTTTTCGCACTTCATTATGATTCCGGACATCCAATAAAATAGCACCATTTTCCAACTCTAGCTCCAATTGATGCCACTGGATATTCTCACTCAATCCTTCTGCGATATTGAGGGCTGCGTAGCCAATCATGTTGACCGGATCTTTAGCCGAGCCAAATGGAGGTGCGTAGGTCAACTCAAGTTCTGGTAAATCAAAAATTGTCAAACCAGCCTTAATAGCTGTCGCAATTACATCAATGCGTTTATCAACCCCTTTTTGGCCAACAGCCTGCGCCCCATAAATTTTGCCATCAACTGGTGAAAAAATCAACTTGAGGACAATATCGGTTGCACCCGGATAGTAACCGGCATGATCCTTGCCTGTTGTATGTACGACCGCATGGTTAAATCCAAGCGTCTGAACCGTCCGTTCGTTTAGACCGGTTGAGGCTGCGACTAGGTCAAATACTTTAACGATGGCTGTCCCGATAGACCCTTTATTGATACGTTTTAAACCAGCAATGACATCAGCAACCTGTCTACCTTGTCGATTGGCAGGAGAGGCTAGAGAAATCAAAGCGTCTTGCCCGGTTATCTCTTGCTTAACCACGATAGCATCACCTACCGCATAAATATTTGGTAGATTGGTCTGATAATTTTCATCAACCAAAATACCACCGCGAAGTCCCACTGCGATTCCTGCATCAGCAGCTAATGTTGAATCTGGCTGTACCCCGACAGATAAGATTGTCAAGTCAGAAGAAATTGTTTCCCCATTTGCTAAAGATAATACTTGTCCATTGTGGCTGAAACCTGTCACAGACTGACCCGTGAGGACACGAATTCCTTTCGATATTAGTTCAGCCTCAATAAAGCTAGCCATTTCTTCATCCAAAGGCGGCAAGACATGAGGAGCTTGTTCAATCAATGTGACGTCCAGTCCCTTGAGTGACAAATTTTCAGCCATTTCCAAACCAATAAAACCAGCACCGATGACAACTGCTTTCCCATTTTCTACTTTCTTCAGTTGTGTCATGATTTTTTCCAAATCAGGTACATTTCGCAAAGTAAACAAATTGGTTGCATTTTCTATACCCTCTAGGGTAGGAATAAAGGGCTTTGCCCCTGGCGATACAATCAATTTATCATAAGTTTCTTCGACCTGCCCATTTGGAGTTTGGACAGTGACAGTTTGTTTGTCAGGGTGGATGTTAATGACTTCGTGAAAAGGCCGAACATCCAGATTAAATCGCTCTTGTAAACTTTCTGGTGTTTGGAGTAATAGACTGCTTTGATCTGCAATTTCTCCAGAAACGTGATAGGGAAGTCCGCAATTAGCAAAGGAGACGTATGGACCTTTTTCAAATACGATAATTTCGGCACCCTCCATCAGACGACGGAGACGAGTAGCAGCGGACATTCCTCCCGCAACACCACCAATAATTAGAATTTTCATTTATTGATCTCCTTTGATAGGACCGTTCCAGGCATTCATTCCGCCACGAACATTCAGTGCATGGTATCCACTACTAGTCAAATACTCAGTAGCTCGTTGACTGCGCATGCCTGATTGACAAATGACGAGATACTGTTTCGTTTTATCGCCTTTGAAGTTTTCGAGTTGACTCAGTGGGCTATTGATTGCTTGTGCAATATGTCCAGAATTAAATTCATTGACTTCTCTGACATCCAATAATATAGTATTGGGTTCTTGTAAGGCTTGTGGCAGTTCTGCCACAGTAAGACTCTCAGAAGATGAAAAGATTCCTGATAAGATTTGTTTAAGCATGTGTCCTCCTCTTAGATACCCTATAGGGTATTTTAAATATAACAAAGATGAGGATGACTTGTCAAGTTTTTGAATTGACTTTTTTACAAACAATCGGTACCATATAAAATATGAAGACAGATAAAAAAGATATGATAAACCGATTAAAACGCGCAGAAGGTCAACTTCGCGGTATTCAAAAAATGGTTGAAGAAGAACAAGAATGTATAGATATTGTAACGCAGCTTAGTGCAGTCCGATCCAGTATTAATAGTATGATGGGAATTGCCATTGCACAAAAAGTTCAATCCTGTATTGAACATCCTTCTGATGACCCAGAGGAACAAGAGAGACGATTGCAAGAGGCAATCAAATTAATTATTAAAAAATAGGAACAATAGAATAATCTAACAATATTTCAGAGAATTTCTTAAGAATTTGTTAGTCTCAGAATAAAAAAGTTTCAAAATTTTCTATGAATTTCTTCGGAGATTTATTTTTTTTACGAACAAATCAGGTAGAGAGGTAATTAATATGAATAATTTTGATATTTTTAAGTTGAAAAAGGCTGGTCTGACCAATCTCAATATTCACAAAATCTTGGTTTACCAAGAGAAGTACGATAAAAAGCTATCCTTGCGCAACATGGCTGTCGTCTCTGAATGCAAAAATCCCATTCTCTTTATGGAAAATTATAAAAATTTGGACATCAAGGCCTGCCGTGAGGAGTTTAATCGCTTTCCATCCTTTTCGATTTTGGATGACATTTATCCCTTGGCCCTCAAGGAAATTTACAATCCGCCAGTCTTGCTCTTTTACCAAGGAGACCTTGACTTGCTAGATAAACCAAAGTTGGGCGTGGTTGGTACGCGAAATGCCAGTAAAAACGGCATCCAGTCAGTCCAGAAGATTATTAAGGAACTTCAGAATCGCTATGTCATTGTCAGCGGCCTGGCGCGTGGAATTGACACTGCGGCCCATATCGCCAGCCTAAAAAATGGTGGACAGACCATTGCGGTCATCGGTACAGGCTTGGATGTGTCGTATCCCAAGGAAAATAAAGATTTGCAGTCCTATATAGGCAAGCATCATCTGGTCTTAACAGAGTACGGGCCTGGTGAACAGCCGCTCAAGTTTCATTTCCCAGAGCGTAATAGGATTATCGCTGGTTTGGTCGGCGGACTGGTAGTCTGCGAGGCAAAAATGCGGTCGGGTAGCCTGATTACTTGTGAGCGTGCCCTGGAAGAAGGGCGGGAAATATTTGCCATTCCAGGCTCCATTTTAGACGGAAAATCTGACGGATGTCATCATTTGATTCAAGAGGGCGCAAAGTGCGTCACATCGGGCTTGGACATCATTTCTGACTATCAATTTTAAAATAAGTTTTCCTATAGGAAAATAAAAATCTTGACACTAGCTGAAAAATAGTATATTCTTTGTGAGTTAAAAATATTTGTAAGGAATGAGAATGGCTACAAAAACAGTTAGTAAGAAAAAAACAGCGAACAAGAAAAATCTGGTTATCGTAGAGTCGCCTGCCAAGGCCAAGACCATTGAGAAATATCTTGGTAAAAATTACAAGGTAGTTGCCTCGGTCGGACATATCCGTGATTTGAAAAAATCCAGCATGTCCATTGACTTTGACAATAACTACGCACCAGAATACATCAATATTCGTGGTAAAGGGCCGCTCATCAATTCTTTGAAAAAAGAGGCCAAGAATGCCAAACAAGTCTATCTGGCGAGTGACCCGGACCGGGAAGGAGAGGCGATTTCCTGGCATTTGGCCCACATTTTGGGCTTGGATGAGCAGGACAAAAACCGTGTGGTATTTAATGAAATCACCAAGGATGCGGTAAAAAATGCCTTCAAGGAGCCGCGTGCTATCAACCATGACTTGGTCGATGCCCAGCAGGCCCGTAGGGTCTTGGACCGTATCGTAGGGTATTCGATTTCGCCAATCTTATGGAAAAAGGTCAAGAAAGGCTTGTCGGCAGGGCGCGTGCAATCCGTTGCCCTCAAGCTCATCATTGACCGAGAAAATGAAATCAACAATTTCAAGCCGGAGGAATACTGGACCATTGACGCTACCTTCAAAAAAGGAACGAAAAAATTCCAGGCATCATTTTATGGAGTGGACGGCAAGAAAGTCAAAATCGAAAACAATGACCAAGTCAAGGAAGTCTTGGATAGGCTAAAGGGTGATGATTTCTTGGTGGAGCAAGTCGAACGCAAGGAGCGGAGACGCAATGCGCCATTACCGTACACCACTTCCACCATGCAAATGGATGCGGCCAATAAAATCAATTTCCGTACGCGGAAGACCATGATGATTGCCCAGCAGCTTTATGAAGGGGTCAGTCTTGGAACAGGCGGCACGCAGGGTCTTATTACCTACATGCGTACCGATTCGACGCGGATTAGTCCAGTGGCTCAGGAGCAGGCTGCTGCCTTTATCACAGAGCGGTTTGGTCAAAACTATTCTAAGCATGGCAGCAAGTTCAAAAATGCCAGTGGTGCCCAAGATGCCCACGAGGCTATTCGTCCGTCCAATGTCAATCTGACCCCAGAATCTATTGCCAAATATCTGGATAAGGACCAGCTCCGTCTTTATACACTGATTTGGAATCGTTTTGTAGCCAGCCAAATGGCTGCGGCTGTATTTGACACCATGAGCGTTCGTCTAGGGAAAAATGGTGTTCTCTTTGCGGCTAATGGTAGCCAAGTCAAGTTTGACGGTTATATGGCGGTTTACAACGACTCAGACAAGAATAAAATGTTGCCGGATATGGAGCAAGGTGATACGGTTACTCGGACCGCTACCAATCCTGAGCAGCACTTTACGCAGCCACCAGCTCGCTATTCTGAGGCGACACTAATCAAGACCTTGGAAGAAAATGGTGTTGGTCGTCCATCTACCTATGCACCGACCATTGAGACCATCCAAAAACGCTATTATGTTAAACTGGCTGCCAAGCGATTTGAGCCGACGGAGCTGGGCGAGATTGTCAATAAATTGATTGTTGAATTTTTCCCAGACATCGTCAACGTCAAATTTACAGCCGAAATGGAGCAGAAATTGGACGACGTTGAGGATGGAAAAGAGCAGTGGCAGAAGATTATCGATAGCTTCTACCAGCCTTTCAAGATTGAGTTGACCAAGGCTGAGGAGCAAATGGAGAAAATCCAAATCAAGGATGAGCCTGCCGGATTTGACTGTGACGTTTGTGGTCATCCCATGGTCATCAAACTGGGTCGATTTGGTAAATTCTACGCATGTAGCAATTTCCCAGATTGCCGCAATACCAAGCAAATCACCAAGGAAATCGGCGTGACCTGTCCAGTCTGTCATCAGGGTCAGGTCATTGAGCGCAAGAGCAAACGCAATCGTCTTTTCTACGGATGTGACCGTTATCCAGAATGTGAATTTACATCTTGGGATAAGCCGGTCGGTCGTGCCTGTCCAAAATGTGACCATTATCTGGTTGAGAAGAAGGTTCGTGGTGGTGGCAAGCAAGTCATCTGCCCGAACGGTGATTATGAAGAAGAAAAGATTAAGTAAACTTTTGTAGGAATCAAATGGATGAGCCTGTCGATTTGGTGGTGAAAAGCCTCAAGCCAAGTCTGCATTTTGGTCGTCTATTCAAAGATAAAGCAAAAATCCTGTAGTTTTGAGAACCACAGGATTTTTCATATTATTCAGGAGAATAAATTTGGACGAGTTGACCAATTGGTCTGATGTCGTCGTCCTCAGACAAGGGAATATCATCATAGTCGGGATTAAGGGATTCGAGATAGGTTCCCTTATTTTTTTTGACAAAATTTTCGCCGTTGACCGAAAAAATTCCTACAGTGTTGAGCTCGACTTGGTGAGAGAGACGGATAAAGAGATAGTCACCGCTGGCAATGTAGGGCGCCATTGAATCTCCGACCACCTCAGCAATAGCATCGTATTCCTGTGGAGCAGGAATAGTATCAGCAGAAAAAGTGACTAGGTTATCAAAGTCGCTGTCCTGCCAATAACCGCTACCAGCAGACACCTTGCCTTGGACAGGAAGTTGGACGGTTTCTAAGTAGTCAGACAGCTTGACAACCTCACCTGACGGTGCATCTGAATCTGCCATGGTAGCTACCTGCTCAAAGCCAAAGTGAATCCATTTATCACGGTAGTCACCTACCAATATTTGGTCTAGTTCTTGCACCTGATTTGACATTTTGTAATGGAATTGGGCAAATTGTCCAGGTGTCAGGGTCAGGGCAATATCCTGGTCCTGGTCCAATTGGGCAATCAGTTCATGCACTGGGATGCCCATCCCAATCGCAATCTTTTCCAGAGTTTCCATGGTTGGTAGAAGGGGCTTCTTAGTCTTTGGATGTTGATTTTTTTCCAGCATAGAAATGTAACCCTTTGTTAGGCCGGATTTTTCCGCAAATTTATCCATTGATAGTTTTTCGTTTGTCCGGTATTTTTTTAAAATGTCACCTAGAATCATGGCTTTCCTCCTTGATTGTTTAACTTATTTTACCATATCTTGAAAAAAATATCAAATTCTATGTTTAACACGTTTGACAAATTTCAAAAATGATGGTAAGATAATGAAAACAGAAGGATTGGAGGATAGACAAATGGAAGTTCGGAGGACTGAGATTCAGTGGGAAACCTTGTATCGGGAGTGGGAGAATTATGCTGAGCATTTTGGACTAGATGCGGGTGATGTGTGTGTTGACAGCTTGTCTGAGGGTACAGCTGGTCTCATGACCATGCGCTTGCTGGCTAAATACCAGGGGAATCCAGAGTTGAGGGCTGCGATTTGGTTAGCTTCCTTTTGCCGAGATGTAATGCAGGATTATTCCTATTTGTTAAATAGCAGAGCCTATCAGTTAGTCAATCAGATATATTTTCTTGCCTTTGATTTATTCAAAGAGGATGGGCTTGCCTGGAGCAGTCATCTGAGTCGCTTGCAGCCAAAATTATTTATATCTTATCGGATATTAGAAGGGCTTGATTTGACAAACTACCAGTCTATTGTGGAGTTGGCCATGTTGCAGGCCAGTTTAACCAATCAATTTTACAATCGTTCCCTGTTGAGTCGTGTATAAGGAGAAATCAAATGAAACATCAGACTGAGTACCAGTGGGTATTGAAAAGCATGGTTGAGTATGAGAGGCGCTATGGTATTACTATCTTGCAGGAGCTGTGGTCTATGGGAGTTCGAGATGGTGAGGAAGTCAGTCGTTTGGTAGATGGTGTCATGGAAGCAACTCGAACTAAGGAAATGGTTTTGGATGTATCAGCCCTGGTCGGGCAATTTCGCTTGCAGATTGAACGGATGCGCTATCTTTATCAGACCAATCTTGGGCAGGAGGAAAGATTGGCAAGCTAGTTGGATATAAAAAGCACCTGAGAGTGCGTCCTCAAGTGCCTTGTAGGCGAATCCTATTCTGCCAGGAATCTATTTTCTTTTCTGTCAAATTTGTGCCCGCAGTACCGACAGTAGTAGTAGGTTCGGTCAGCTTCGTAGAGGGTAGAAAACCAAGCTCCTCGACTACCATTCAATAGGTGGCCCATCATAGCTGCAGTTCGAGAGTAGCGCTTTCTAGCCGGCTTGTAGGCTTGAATAGATGTGGACGAACATTCTGGACATCGGCTGGGCAGGTGGTGCTTATCATCTTCTGTCGTCGGGTGGAGCCTCCTGTATATACTGTAGGCAATGATTAGGGTAATAAGTCCAATAGGACCAATGTATTCTAGGAGATTTTTCATGTATCTTAAAATGTCTTTCCAGGATTAGATTTGGCTGGGTGGTCATTCTAAGTGCGCAACTGACTTAAATATTGGTCATACTTTTCTAGAGGCACTACACCTAAGAGGCAGAGTGTTCCAATTAAGATTCCACGAAACAGTTGCTGCTGGTTGCCTTTGGACAGCCAAACACTGACAAATGCCGCTAACAATAGCAGAAGAAGGAAGAGGAGTTTTCTCCAAGGCTTTGGTTGAAAAAATGTTGGAGATTTAGGAGTAGCTTTCTTAGAGAAACGGACACTGTAACGAATTAAGATTCCTAAACTAATTGAAATGGAAATATACAATGAGTAGGGCATTAAGTAGATGGCTATGAAACTGTGCACTAGAAAAAGGAATAGGAGCTGACTCCAAATAGGTATGGTCAGCAATAATTTTTTCATAGTTACCCGTCCTTCCATAATGATTGACCATCACATTTTGTGTAGAAATATGTCATAGTTTTATATGATAGTGACATTGTTTAAGAGGGTTCAAGTATAAACAAGGCTGATAGGTTATCCAGTCTTGAAATTGACTATATCATTCTCCAGAATTATTAGTTATTTGCCTTTTTGTAGGCATGAAAATGTGGGTTTTACTAAGATAAGTATAGTAAAAATTTGCTTATTTTTCAAGGGGAATCTGATCGAATCTCCTTTGAGGATTTAGTATAAAACCATAAGAAATAGTTATAGGATTATATGTCGTTTACCAGACATTTTTTTAGATTTATGTTAATATAGATTTAGAAGAGGATGTTATGCAAAGGTGATATTCTTTTGCAAAATATAGAAAGGGGGCAGAATATGAGCAATCGTAAAGAACAAGAGGAACTCAAGTACCTCGAATCTAAGAAAGTTCTATTAGAGGCCCAGCTAGAGAACCTTCGTGACCGTAAAGGTCAGGTGGGTAAAGAAATTTCTCTAGTCTCTTCCAAACTTAATTCAGTCAATCAGAGGATCCAGGCATTGAAAGGCCGAAGCGATTTGATTGTTTCGGAACATGCAATGCTGCGTTATTTGGAGCGAGTTGAGCAGCTTGATGTCGCTATCTTGAATCGAATAATAGCTGAAGATGAGGAATTACAGAGCGTTGTAAAAACCCTTGGAAATGGGATTTTCCCAGTCAAGGGTAGGGGATTTAAACTTGTCATAAAAGACAACGTAGTTGAAACAATTACCCTTGATGATTAGTTGACTGAAATAGGTATTACCCGATAATCCATGATTATTGGGTATTTTTTCTTGTTTCTTAGAATGGTATAGTCTATAACTATAGCTTTTGATTAAAAATTTCTATTGGTCAAGCCTGTGAAAATAGAGTACAATGTTCAAAAAGAACTAAGGAGATCCCTTATGACTAGAGAATTTTCGTTTGAGACCTTGCAATTGCATGCGGGACAGGAAGTAGATGCGGCTTCAAAATCTCGTGCTGTACCAATCTATCAAACAACCTCTTATGTATTTGATGATGCCCAGGAGGCGGAAGACTTATTTGCTCTTCGCAAATTGGGAAATATCTATACTCGAATTACTAACCCTACAGTAGCAACCTTTGAGAATCGGATTGCAGCGCTAGAAGGTGGTGTTGGAGCTCTGGCTACTTCATCTGGTATGGCGGCTATCACCTATACTATATTAGCTTTAGCTCATGCTGGTGATCATATCGTAGCAGCAACAACTCTCTATGGTGGTACCTTTAATCTTTTCAAAGAAACTTTGCCACGCTATGGAATCACAACCACCTTTGTTGATATTGATGACTTCGAGGCAGTAGAAGCAGCGATTCAAGATAACACCAAACTAGTTTTTATTGAGACCTTGGGTAATCCGGTTATCAATGTTCCTGACCTTGAAAAATTGGCGGACATTGCACATAGAAATCAGATTCCATTGGTATCGGATAATACGTTTGCAACGCCTTATCTCATCAATGTCTTCTCACATGGTGTAGATATTGCAGTACATTCAGCGACTAAATTTATCGGTGGACATGGTACAACAATTGGTGGTGTCATTGTTGACTCTGGTAAATTTGACTGGGCAGCATCTGGGAAGTTCCCGCAATTTGTTGAGGAAGATCCTAGCTATCACAATATCAGCTATACCCGTGATTTGGGTGCAGCAGCCTTCATTGTGGCGGTTCGTGTTCAATTGCTCCGTGACACGGGTGCAGCCCTAGCTCCATTCAACGCCTTCTTGTTGTTGCAAGGGTTAGAAACTCTTTCTCTTCGCGTTGAGCGTCATGTGTCCAATGCAGAAAAAGTCGTTGATTTCTTGCTCAATCATCCTAAGGTAGAATCCGTCAATTATCCTTCGCTGGACAATAGCCCTTACAAGGCACTGGCGGATAAGTATTTGCCAAAAGGAGTGGGGTCCATCTTCTCCTTCCAGGTAAAAGGCGGAGACGAAGAAGCTCGTAAAGTCATTGATAGTTTGGAAATCTTCTCTAATTTGGCCAACGTTGCTGATGCTAAATCTTTGGTGGTCCACCCAGCTACTACCACACATGCTCAATTGCCAGAAGAAGCTCAGCTCGCAGCAGGTGTCACGCCAAATCAAATCCGTCTTTCAATTGGTCTCGAGAATGTAAACGACTTGATTGAAGACTTGAAGATAGCCCTAGACAGCTTATCATAAAATAGAATCGACTTGGACGATGGTTCAAGTCTTTTTTCGTAGCAAAATTCTGCCAAAATGCTTTTTTTTTTTGCTAGAATGAAGATAAGTAAATAATGTTAGGAGTGATCTCGTGGAACAATTTGATTTGTTGGTTATCGGATTTGGTAAGGCAGGTAAGACCCTGGCTGGGAAGATGGCCTCACTTGGTAAAAAGGTAGCTCTTGTCGAGGAAAATCCTGCTATGTTTGGCGGCACCTGTATCAATATCGGTTGTAATCCAATCAAAACCCTCTTGGTAGTAGCAGATAAAAACTGGACTTTTGAGCAGGTTATGGAGCAAAAAGAAGCTGTAACAACTCGCTTGAGGAACAAAAACGAGGCAGTATTGAAAGGCAGCGGTGCCAATCTTTATCAAGGTCACGCACGCTTTGTGACTGACAAGGTTGTGGAGGAAGTTGCTGGAGAAGAAAGCCTTTAGTTAACTGCGGAAACCATTATCATTAACACAGGTGCTAAGTTGCGCATACTTCCAATTCCTGGCTTGTTGGATACGTCAAATGTCTATGACAGCACAGGCATTCAGAACTTGGAGGTTTGTTCTGGCAAGTAGGCAATTATTGGCGTTGGTCTGTTCTAAACTGATGAAATAGAAAAAATCCGCTCGGCTGGGCGGATTTTTTTCTGTTACTCTGTTAGCTGATCAACTGTTCGATAGGCAAGAAGTCCCAGCAAGACACTAGCCATTGGGAGTAGGGTTGTCAATATACCAGTGTGTAATGGGGAGTTGAAGAAGAAGTGCAGACTGATACTTGCCGCAATCCAAAATAGACCTTGAATTCTTGACACGGCTTTTTGTTTGGTAAAAAGTGTCACTATACCAATAGCAAAGAGCATGGTAAATACCCAGTGGGTCCAACCAGCCTGTCCAACACGACCGATAATGGTCTCAAACCCATCTAGTTTACCAATAAATATATCACGAAAAGTGAACATGATATCTTCAATGATTTGGAAACTAAGACCAGCGATGATACCACTGACCAAGGCATGTTTGAGAGTCATTTTTCTTGCAATGAGTAAAACTAAGACAACAACCAGAGCCTTGCCAAATTCTTCTGCAAACGGGGCTGAAACAGCAGCCCCCCAGTCATAACGAAAATCATCGCTGACCTTGACAATCTCAAGCAAAAAGTAGCCAATAGCTGTGTGTCCATAGTCTGAAAAAGCTACTCCGGCAGTCAGGCCCAAAATCCAACTTAAATGACTGACTTTTTTGGAAATAGCATAGCGTTTTTCCAAGTAACGGATGAGGACCAGTAAGGGAAGGAGGTAGAGGACTACCAGTGAAATGGTCAGTAGAAAGAGAGGATATTTTTCTTCCATGCCATTCGGCTTGGCCAGTTCATCAAAAATTATTTTGCAACCACTGACAAAACCAAAGCTGGCAAGAACAAGGGCAAATTGACTTTTAGAGGTATTCCATAGGTGTTTCATAAGATTCCTTTCGTATGCTTAGTAAAGAAGATAAGACAAGACTGTCAGACCGATGACATCAGCCAGACTATGAGCTAAAAAGAAGGGGAGTAGATTGCGGGGCTGGAGTTTTTGATAGAGAAAATGAAAGAGAAGCCCCACAATCAAGCCAAGACCAATTCCAGCTACCAAACCTTGATAGGTATGAAAACTAGACCGAACCAGGAGCGAGAAGGGAAGAAGCCACTTCCTATTCTCTGGTTTAACCATAAAGCATAGCCCAAGAAAAAAGATTTCCTCGTAAAAGCCGTTGAGGAGAGAGTAGGCTAGTAGGGTGATATCTATATTTGGAAAAAGGCTGAACATGGAGGGCGTGACTGGACTGGTCAATTGGTAGGTCAGCAAGTGAAACAGGTCCATAGAAAGAGCCGCCAATCCGAAAATTACTAGAGCCTGTAAAGGAACCCAAGGTGTCCAGAATATTCGTTTTTTCAACTGAAAAATATCCACCTTCCGCCAGATAAGATAGGCCAGGGCTAAGCTGAGCCAAACTAACTGAATCAGCAAGGCCTTGATATTGTCAAGAGGTGTAAAGGTCAAATTCTCCGCCAGGCTGGTTTGTTGAGTGAAAAGACCGATACACTGTAAGGTTGAGTTGATGATTCCCTCACCGAATAAAATCACAGCCACAACTAGCAAATCCACTGGCGAAATATACTTCTTCTTTTCTTTTAACATAAGCATCCTTTCTAGTTTCTATCCCCAGTTTAGCAAATCCAACTATTCTCATCCTATCCGTCATCTGTTTTTTATCTGTTTTTTGCAACGATTGTCAAAAATCAGTTGAGCCCTCGGACAAATAAGCCTATAATGGAGAGAGAAGAGAAAGAAAAGGGAGCGACTATGGCACGCATTTTGGTACTGGAAGACGACCCTGTTATCAACCAGGTTGTCTGTGAGTTTTTGAAGGAAGAAGGGCACGAAGTCCTGAGTTTTGTCAATGGCAGAGCAGCTTATCAAGCTAGTCAGGAAAGCCGGTTTGACCTCCTTATTCTAGACATCATGGTTCCTGATATGACCGGCTTGGAAGTCTTACAGGAAGTTCGGAAAACCTCCGATATGCCTGTGCTCATGCTGACAGCCTTGGAGGACGAGTGCACCCAGCTCCTGTCTTTTAATCAGCAGATCAGTGATTATGTCACCAAACCCTTTTCTCCTCTTATCCTGATGAAGCGGGTTGAGAATATTCTCCGTCAGGAATGTCAGACAGATCAACTGGTGGTGAGGAACATCAGCCTATCTGAAAAAACAGGTATGGTTTATGACCAGGGCAAGCTGGTTTCCTTGACCCAGAAGGAGTATGGCATTCTACACTATCTGATCAAGCACAAGGGCCAGATTGTCAGTCGAGACGGCCTGATGTTGGATATCTGGGGCTATACAGAATTGGATACTCGCGTTCTTGACAACCACATCAAAAATCTGAGAAAGAAATTACCAGACCTTCCCCTAAAAACGGTCATTGGCCGTGGTTATCAGTTGGAGACCTAAGATGAAACTAGCCAAAAAACAATTCCTCATCGTAACTCTAATGGTCAGCCTGACCTCACTTATCTTGCTTGGTCTACTCTACTATGCCATGCCTATTTATTACAATCAAGCTAAGAAAGACCAGCTCAGACAGGAATATAACCAAGTTCTTATTTCCCTAGAAGGTCAGGACCAGGAAAGGATTCTCGCCAGTTTGACCGCCTACGACCAAGATTCCCCCGACTTACTTTTGACCCTCTATTCTGCCGATCAGGAGATTATCTATCCTTCGCAGGAAGAGAGCAGTCAGGAGAGGGGAAGCAGTTATCTGGAGCAAGGCCAGTACGATGAGATTGGCTCTTGGTCGGCTCTTGTCACTACAAAAGAAGGCAAGGAGTTGGTTCTCACAGCCGAATATGGTTTCCATACCCTATCAGGAGTCAGTCAAACTCTCTTGACCTTCTATCCCTTTGTGCTCCTCTTGATTATTGCCCTAGCCGTGACCTCAGCCTTTATTTATAGCCGCTTCTCAACTCGTAGGATTACCCACCTCTCTGCGACGACACGGCAAATGCAGAGCTTACAAGCAGGTCTGGCCTGTCAAGTGATGGGTCGTGATGAGATTGCTACTTTGGCCCAGGACATCAACCATCTTTATGGAAAATTGCAGAGCAGCATAGAAGAGTTGCGAGAAGAAAACGAGCGTAGCCTGGTGCGTGAGAAGGAGAAATCTGACTTTCTCCGTATGACCTCACATGAACTCAAAACGCCCATTGCCAGCATGACCGGTCTGGTCGAGGGGATGCTTTATAATGTCGGGGATTTCAAGGACCATCAGACCTACCTAGCCAAGTGTCGTGATATCCTAGCTGAGCAAGCAGCCCTCGTTCAGTCTATCCTAGAAGCTACCACAGTGGATATGGCTATAAAAAACAAGGGAGAAGAAATAGCCCTTCATAGCCTGCTTGAAGAAATCCTACCTTCCTATGTTGACTGGGCATTGTTAGAAGGCTATCAGTTTCAAACAGATTTGGAAGACGTTTTTGTCCAAGGTAATCCAATTTATCTGACTAAGGCCTTTAAAAATATCTTGGACAACGCCTTTCGTTATGCCAGCCATCAAGCAACTATCAAACTCAAACTCCAGGCTAACCAGCTTTTAATAGATAATCAGGTTTCTCATTTCCTCAGCCAGGAAGAACTTGACCAAGTCTTCCAGCCCTTCTACCGACCAGATTACAGTCGTAGCAAGGAGGACGGAGGGACAGGTATTGGACTCTACCTGGTCAAGCAGATTTTGGACAGTCACCAGTTTTCCTATGAATTTTTTCCGCTTGATCATCATACCATGCGGTTTGTTATTCGGTTTTAAGACATGAAATCCCTTATTTTCAAGGGATTTTTGTTATCCGTAGCAGAATTGTGCTAAAAATTTTCTTTTTTGATAGACTAGGGTTGAAAATAGCAAAAGGAGTATTTTATGGAACAGTATGATTTGTTAGTAATTGGTTTTGGTAAGGCAGGTAAGACCTTGGCAGGAAAGCTTTCTTCGGTAGGTAAAAAAGTTGCCTTGGTGGAGGAAAATCCTGCTATGTTTGGCGGGACCTGTATCAATATCGGATGTATTCCAACCAAGACCCTCTTGGTTGCAGCAGATAAGAACTGGACTTTTGAGCAGGTGATGGAGCAAAAGGAAACTGTGACAACTCGCTTGCGGAACAAAAATGAAGCGGTCTTGAAAGGCAGTGGAGCCCATCTCTATCAAGGTCACGCGCGTTTTGTGGCTGACAAGGTTGTGGAGGTAGTTGCTGGAGAAGAAAGCCTTCAGTTAACTGCTGAAACTGTTATCATTAACACAGGTGCCAAGTCACGTGTTCTTCCAATTCCAGGTTTGTTGGATACACCACACGTTTATGATAGTACAGGCATTCAGAACTTGGGAACTCGTCCTGACAGGTTGGCTATTATTGGCGGAGGTAACATTGGACTGGAATTTGCTGGGCTTTACAGCAAACTCGGTAGTCAGGTGACGGTATATGAAGCTGGCTCTGCTATTTTACCAAGAGAAGAGGAAGTAGTCGCTCAGCTAGCCAAGGAGTATATGGAAGAAGCTGGCGTGTCCTTCGAGCTTGGAGCTAACATCGAGCAAGTAGCAGCTGCGGGCGAGCAAGTGGCTGTGACTGTCAATGGTGAAACAGCTAACTTTGATGCTGTCCTCTATGCGACAGGTCGTGTGCCAAACACCGCAGACTTGGGCTTGGAAAATACGGCCATTGAGCTTTTGGAAAATGGTGCTGTTAAGGTGGATGACTACTGCGAAACCACTGTTCCAGGTGTCTATGCTGTTGGAGATGTCAATGGTGGTCTACAATTCACTTACACATCCCTAGACGACTTCCGTATCGTCTTCGGAAAGTTGACTGGGACTGGAACTTACAGCTTGAGCCAACGTAAGTCTATTCCAACCAGCGTCTTTATCACGCCTGTGCTGTCTCGTGTTGGTCTGACCGAGAAGGAGGCCAAAGAAGTAGGCTACGACTACATTGCCAATGAATTGCCTGTTGCCAATATGCCTCGTGCCCATGTCAATAACGACCTCAAAGGTATCTTCAAGGTTATCGTGGATAAGGAAAGTAAGCTTGTTCTGGGGGCGACTCTCTTTGGTCGCAACTCAGAGGAGCTGATTAACTTGATTGCTATGGCCATTGACAACAAGATTCCATATACCTACTTCAAGACTCAAATCTTCACTCACCCAACTATGGCTGAGAATTTGAATGACGTCTTTAATTTTTAATAGAGTACTGACCGTCCGACAGGGCGGTTTTTTGTCGGTAAGCACTTGCAAATATGGTATAATGAATGGTAAGAATAGACTAGGAGAGCATGTATGATAAGAAAGGAACACAATGAGTTTACGAGGGTGCAAATACCTGCTGCTTTACATTTGACCAGACTCGGTTATGACTATCTTTCGGCTACTAGTAAAGAAATTAAAGAACGAGATCCGGATACAAATATCTTACTATCCATTTTTAAACAACAGTTCCTTAAATTGAACAATTATGCAAGTGAAGCTGATTTTGAACAAGAATTTGAAAATATTCGCCTGGAATTAGAACAAGATGATTTAGGACGAAGTTTCTTCAAACGTATTCATGCTGATTCTGGCTATACCTATATCAATTGGAAAAATCTTGAGGCAAATACATTTCATATAGCTTTGGAAGTCACTTGTCAAAATGGTGAGGACGAGTTCCGACCAGATATTACGATATTTATAAATGGTTTACCACTTAGTTATATAGAAGTCAAACAACCAAATGCCATTCGAGATGGGAAGACAGGTATTCAGTCTGAAAAGGATCGGACCAAGTTTCGATTTGAAAATAAAAAGTTCAGACGGTTTAACAATATCACACAGTTGATTGCTTTTTCAGACAATCTTCCCTATGATGATAGCCAAGGACAACAGTTACAAGGCTCTTATTACTGCACCAATGCTTCATCTGGTACCAAATTTAACTCATTCAAGGAAGAAGAACCAGAGCAATTAGTTCTATCTCCATTGGAAGAAAAAATGATTGATTTGGTTCTTACAGATGTTAATCGTTTTGCCCTCAAGTCGCAAGTTGAATTCCGAACCAACTTGGATCCTGCAAGTCCTTGCAATTCCTTTTTAACTTCCCTTTATCAGAAAGAACGGCTCTTTTTCATGCTCCGCTATGGTCTAGTCTATGTGGAAGAACGAGATGAGCATGACCAGATTCAACTACAAAAACACGCCATGCGTTATCCTCAATATTTTGCGACCAAGGCAATTGAAAGAGGCTTGAAAAATGGTTTGAAGAAAGGTGTCATTTGGCATACACAAGGCTCCGGTAAAACAGCTCTTGCTTTCTTCAATATCCGCTATTTGCGTGACTATTATGCTGATAAGGGTATGGTACCAAGTTTTTATTTTGTGGTAGATAGGTTGGATTTGGCTGATCAGGCCTTTAAAGAATTTAGCAAGCGTGGCCTAACAGTTAATCGAATAAACAAGCCCAGTGAGTTAAATCAAGTACCAGCCAAGTGTCATGTTTCGGTGGTTAATATTCAAAAATTTAAGGATACATCCGACTTGACGGACCATTCTGGTTATAACTTAAATCGGCAGAATATCTATTTTATCGATGAAGCCCATCGTTCCTACAATGAAAAAGGGTCCTATCTACCAAATCTGTATAATGCTGATAAGCAAGCTATCAAGATTGCGCTGACAGGTACTCCATTGATTGCTCCGAAAGCAGATGGTAAATCCAAGGAAACGGCTATAACCACTCGTGATATTTTTGGAGACTATATCCATAAATACTACTATAATCAATCCATTGCGGATGGTTTTACGCTGAGACTAATACGTGAGGATATCGAAACATCCTATAAAGAGAACCTGAAAGCCATACATGAAGAGATTCAAAAAGGTTCGATTGATAAAAAAGAAATTTTTGCTCATCCTCGTTATGTCAGTCCTATGTTGGATTTCATTTTAGAAGATTTTACAAGAGCTCGAAATATACTGTTTGATGATCAATCCATTGGAGGAATGATTGTCTGTGATTCTTCCGAACAAGCTCGGGAATTGCATAAGCAATTAGAAGAACGGCGACTAGCAGGTCATACAAGTTTCACCTCTACCTTGATTTTGCATGATGCAGGAGATAAGGATTACAAGAAAGAAGAAGTAGAAAAGTTTAAGAAAGGTCAAACTGACTTTGTTATCGTCTACTCTATGCTCTTGACAGGTTTTGATGCACCACGTTTGAAACGACTCTATCTTGGACGGAAAATCAAGGCTCATAACCTCTTACAAACCCTGACCCGTGTCAATCGTCCATACAAGGATTATACATTTGGCTATGTAGTTGATTTTGCGGATATTTCTAAAGAATTCGACAAGACCAATAAAGCCTACTTGGAAGAACTCAATCGCGAATACCAATCAGCTTTAACTGATGAGGATGGGGAAAATCCGTTTGGAGCTATATTTGTCACACCAGAAGAAGTCAAAGACCAGTTAGAAAAATCGCAAGGGGTTTTGATGAACTATCCAACAGATAACTTGGAATATTTTGAAAAAGCAATTGACCAAGTGAAGGATAGGAAGGAATTAATCCAACTGAGGAAGTCGCTTGAGACCATTCGGCAGTACTACAACATGGCGCGCCTCCATGGCTATCACGAAGTCATCGAGCAGGTCAATATGGGAGAAATAGCCAGCCTATTAAATATGTTATCTCGCCGACTATTGACCCTGAGTTTGATTGACAAACCAGATAGTTTTTCTAGCCAACAACTCTTAAATCTTGCCATGTCTGAAACTAGCTTTAGCTTTACAAAGATCAAAGAAGAGGAGTTGCGCCTTGCGGCCAATGATCTTGATGACATCCGTCGTCGTGTGGCCAGTGGTATCAATCTACGTAGGGACGAGAAAGATCCAGAGTGGGTTAGCCTATTTGAAGAGTTCCAACGAGTTCTAAACAAACACATGACACAGGAAGTTGAAGGATATAGCTTGGAACGTATCAAGGAGACCAAACAGGCCTACCAAAGCTTGTTCGATTCTGTAGAGGATTACAAATCACGGATGAATCGTTTGGCTATGAACTTTGGCGGAGATAGCATGTCAGCCCGTACTTTTAAACGAGTTACCCAATCCACAGTAGTGAGTGATTATCCAGCAATTTATCAAATATTAAAAGGTGCCAAGCCTTTGATTGACTATCAAATCGGACTCAACCAAGGAATCCTTGACAACGAAGCCTATTTGGAAGGGGAGATCAAGCGCCTAGCCCGTGAAGAAATGAAGAAAACAGAAGTAGGGAAGCAACTCAAACGAGTCGATTATGATAAGTTGATTCGTTCCCTGATGGAAGTCTATGAAGGAGAATACTAACCAAATGGAAGACAATTATATCGTACAGGTACAAAGCCAAGTAAAAGGCTTGGTAGATGAACTCAATGCAGTATTAACCAATGCAGGATTATGGGGTGAAGCAGGAGGGTATAAACTCTTGACCCAGTCCTTCCTATATAAGTTTTTAAATGATAAGTTTCTCTACGAAGCCTTAGTCGTTGACAATAACTATGATTATCAAGGTCTTTTGGACCTTTCTGAAGAGGATTATGACTGGTTTTTAGACGATATTGGGACTAAAACTGCTCATCTAAAACCTGAACAATTGATTGAAAGCTTACACCGTCAACAGAACCAAGCAGATTTTTCTGAGATTTTTGAACAAACGCTCAATCAGATTGCCATTGACAACAATGCTATTTTCTCAGTTCATACGGATGGTGGAACAGATATTCGCCTCTTTGATCAACGCTTGATTACGGATACCATTTCTGATGCCAGCAAGCGAAATGAAGTGGCGGCTTCTATTATCAATCTCTTGGCGCGTGTTAAATTTGACCAGCAGATCTTTTCACAGGGCTTTGACTTCTTCTCTACCTTGTTTGAGTACATAATTAAGGACTACAACAAGGATAGTGGAAAGTATGCGGAATACTACACACCTCACTCTGTTGCCAAAATCATCGCGGCCATTTTGGTGGGAAATGACCAACCAAGTAACGTCAAAATCTACGATCCTTCTGCAGGTTCAGGTACCCTTTTGATGAACTTGGCCAGCCAGATTGGTACGGACCGTACCAGCGTTTACAGTCAGGATATTTCTCAAAAATCCTCCAATCTCTTGCGTCTCAACTTGATTCTCAATGGCTTGCAGCATTCCATTCACAATATTGTACAGGGAAATACTATCCTCAACAATCGTCATGTGGAGAAGATGGACTATATCGTGTCCAATCCTCCTTTCAAACTGGACTTTTCGGAATGGCGGGACCAGGTAGAAAGCCTACCAAATAGCAGTGAGCGATTTTTTGCCGGTGTGCCGAAGATTCCCAACAAGAAGAAAGAGAGTATGGCTATTTACCAACTCTTTATCCAGCATATTATCTATAGTCTTAAAGAAGATGGGCAGGCAGCTATTGTCTTGCCGACGGGCTTTATCACTGCCCAGTCAGGTATTGACAAGAAAATCCGTCAGCACCTGGTCGATGAGAAGATGCTAGCAGGAGTTGTGTCCATGCCGTCCAATATCTTTGCGACCACAGGAACCAATGTCTCTATCCTCTTTATTGATAAGAAGAATAAGGACGATGTGGTCTTGATTGATGCTTCTAATCTGGGAACCAAGGTCAAGGAAGGCAAGAACCAAAAGACTGTCCTTAGCACTGATGAAGAAAGCCAAATCATTGAGACCTTTATTAACAAAGAAGTTGTCGAAGACTTTTCTGTCAAGGTCAGCTATGAGGAGATTAAGGACAAAAACTACTCCCTCAGTGCAGGTCAGTACTTTGACATCAAGATTGACTACGTTGATATTAGCCCAGAAGAGTTTGAAGAAAAAATGCAAGGCTTCCAAGACCGCCTAGCCAGCCTCTTTGCCCAATCCCATGAATTGGAAAAGGAAATAGAGAAGCAGATGAGGAGGGTGAGGTATGAGTAAAGTTGCTCTCGGAGAATTAATTGATTTTAAAAATGGTAAAGCAATTAAACAATCATCAGGAAAAATTCCAATTTATGGAGGAAATGGAATACTTGGTTATACAGATGTGTCTAACTATGAGAATACGATAATCATAGGAAGAGTTGGTGCATATTGTGGTAGTGTTCACATGGAAAAGAATTCCTGTTGGGTGTCAGATAATGCAATTGCAGGAATTGTTAGTCAGGAAAAAGATTTAAAATTTTTTTATTACTTACTCAAGTCTTTAGGATTAAATTCTAAGCAGATAGGTTCTAGCCAACCTCTAATTACACAAACAATGTTGAAAAATATGGTTGTTGATATTGAACTTGATTTACAGAAACAAAAATTAATATCCGTTTTTCTAGACAATATCGACCAAAAAATCGCTCTGAATAACCAAATCAACGAAGAGTTGGAAGCGATGGCTAAGACGCTTTATGATTATTGGTTTGTGCAGTTTGATTTCCCTAATGAAAATGGAAAGCCCTACAAGTCCTCTGGTGGAAAAATGGTCTATAACGACCAACTCAAACGCGAAATCCCAGAAGGGTGGGGAGTGAAGCAGTTGGGGGAGTTGGATATAGCAACAGGGAAACGCGATGCCAATTTTGGTACTGAAAATGGTCAGTATGATTTTTGGACAACAGCCAATGAACCTATAAAGGCAGATGAGTATTCTTTTGAAGGGAAAGCTATATTAATTGCTGGTAACGGTAATTTCTATATTAACTTTACAGAAGGAAAATTTGAGGCATATCAACGAACATATGTTATTCAATCAGCAGATGAAAACGAGTTATTATTCATGTATCCCGCATGTTTGCAATCCATTGAAAAGCTTAGAAAAGGTTCGAATGGGTCAATAATTAAATATATTACAATTGGAGATGTTCAAAATATCAGCCAGCCACATTGTCCAGTTATTGCTAATATGTTTGTTGATATTTTTCGTCCCATTATAAATACAATACAAAAAAATAAACAACAAAACCAAGAACTGACCCAACTCCGTGATTGGCTCTTGCCAATGCTGATGAATGGACAGGTTAGGGTGGGGGAGGGAGATTAGAAGAATATGTCAATGAATCAAGTAATTGTAAAGTTTTTATACTATCAACTAAAAGTTGATAGAACTGTTGATAATTCACGGGAAAAGATGCTTTTTGATTTAACGCAATTTGCTGAAAAGGTTAAAGAGTTAGATTTAGATGCTAGAAGTTGGAAATATAATGGTGATCCGATTAGATTGAAAAATTTTCGAGTTGATGAAAATGACTTGCTTTTAATGCAATTTGAACGATTGACCAATAATGCTATGCCCTATATTGCAAAGGCTACAGAGGAAAGTGAAAGAGATGTTCCATTAGATGATGATGAATTTATAGCGAATGATATAAATGCAATCTTTGACTTGAGTAATTCAGTTTTAATGTTGCAAAGAAACATTCACGCTTTATCACCGAAGGCAATTATACAGTATATCAATCATTTTTGGAATGAAGATAGAGCTGAAAATGAGTGGGAAGTTATTGAATTTATTCCAATAATAGATCCAAATATTTATGATTCAGCCATCATGCAACCAAACTATACTTTAACTGAAAATTAATATTTTGCATATTCATTTAGAAAATCCCCCTAATCATTTCGACTAGGGGGATATTTTCTATGTTGTCTCCAATTCTTTTCCTTGTGGCAAAACAGTTTTGATTTCAATGGTGGAAGGGCTAGATTCTACCTTATTTTTCTGTCTATTTCGCTCTGAAAAATCTTGGCGAATATCGTTTAGGATTTGTAGGATGACCTTCTCACTAGCGTTAGCATTATAACTTACCTTATTGACCAAGTGGTTATACAGAAGAGTATAGTCTTTGAACATATTTTTACGGATTTTAGCACTATCAATCTTGACACGTGTACTGGTATCTTGACTACGTTGGAGATAAAGGCTATAGGATTTTTCTTGACTGTCACGCAGATTGGCGACAGCCTCCTCTAACATCAGCATAGTGACAGCTTCGGAGTAAGGTGGCTGTGCGAGTCGAGCAAGCAGGGAATCCATCAAGGCAGATGATTCTTGCATATTGGCAGTTGGAGCAGTCTTATACAATTTGACCAGCTCTTGCAACAGGCGATAGGCCTTTAACTTTTCATCTGTTCGAGCATTTTGAAAGAGTTTGAGACCACCTACAAAAGCCGCAAAATCAATCTTTCGGATTTTAAGAGCTTGCTTCAGTTCCTTGGTCAAATCAGATCCTCGTTTTTGTTTGAGACTCTCTTTCATCAAAGGTAAGGAGTCTTCTAAACGTTGTGTCAGGTCAGCAACCATAGGATCATTGCTTGAAGAACGATACTGTTTTAGAGTATCAACTGTGCTACTCATGAGTTGAACAAACTCTGCCTGATTCAAATGTTGGGCGTATAATGGAATTCGGATTTTCATTTAATATACCTCGCTTTATTTTTTTATCCGGTTATCTATTTATTCGTTAAAGGAAACCAAAAATGTGCAAAATTTGAAAAATAGTTTTAAATTTGAAAAGGTGTATCTCAAGAGCAAGTTGAATGTTATAAATGTTTAAAAGTAGTATTCCAAACAAAATGATGCGTTTTAAACTTTTAAAAGTTGCCACAGACTTCTTTTTACAAGTTTTAAAAAGTTTTTTGATGCAAATCAGATTTTGTTAGCCTTTTTCAATTTGAAAAAGGGCAATACTGTTTATGGTTGCCTGATTATTTATAAAAGACAGTTAGATTTTTTATATCAGCTAAACTTTTTCATGTTACAATAAAGTATCATATTTTGGAGGTTTTATATGAGATGGAATAAAAAATTGGCACTCAGTGCTGTCTTAGTCGCAAGTTTGTTTACTTTATCAGCCTGTCAGTCGATTTCAAATTGGTGGAAAAATACCAAGGAAGAGTGGATTGGCCTGGAAATGACAGTTCGGACATTTGATGAGAATTCTCAGCTAATAGACGAAATGTCTGGTAAGTCCTTATCGATTTCGCGGAATGAAGAATTCGACTCAGTAGATGCCGAAGGCTTTTCTAATGCGGATTCGTCTGTTTTGAAGGTGACACTAGGTAATTATGAAATTGACCATGTTGGTTCTTCCTTGATTGCTGCCGAAGAGGGCTTGGAGGATTTATTTGCCAAGTATCAATCGACTGTAGATATTGCCAACTATGATCGTTCTATTCCCTTGGTTAATCGGATGGTTTCTAGCTTGAAAAATGATTTTACAGGTAAGGCCAAGGTAGTCTTGATTCGTTCGCAAAATGGAACACCATTAGCGACCTATGTTGGTGATAAGGTATCCCTTTATGCTTCTGATGCGCCAAAAACATCTGAGCTCTTGATTGATGGTAAGCGTTTGATTATCTATCGTTGTGACTATACCATTTATGATAGAGAATTATTGGAGAACTAAATGATAGACATTCGTTCCGCAAGGATAGAGGATGCTGCAGATTTGGTGGCTATCTACGCTCCTTATGTTGAAAATACAGCCATTACTTTTGAGACAGAAGTGCCTACGGTGTCAGACTTTGCTAGTCGGATTAAAAAGACCTTGGAGAAATTCCCCTATCTTGTCGCAGAAGAAGAAGGGCGGGTTGTGGGGTATGCTTACGCATCGACCTACTATGCTCGTGCTGCATATGATTGGACAGTTGAAATGTCTGTATATGTCAGTAATGAGGCACGTGGAAAAGGAATCGGAAGTCTTTTATATGATGCCATAGAAGAAGATTTGAAAGCGCGTGGCTTTAAGAACTTTTTAGCCTGTATTGCTCTTCCTAATCCAGCCTCGCTTGCTCTCCATGAGAAGAGACGGTATGAACAGGTAGCACATTTCAAAAATGTTGGTTATAAATTTGATACCTGGCATGATATTGTCTGGCTTCAAAAATCTCTTGTAGGTAAGCAAAATGAAGATTGACGAATTAGAAAAACGTTTGTTGGCTGTGGCGGATGCCAGTCAGGCCCAGCCTATGAAGGCTTATATGAAAAACAATTTTGACTTTCTGGGTGTGCGAACTCCTGACCGCCGAAAAGTTGCTAGGCAATTTTTCAAAGAATCTAAGGCTCAGGGAATTGACTGGGAATTTGTTGAGGCTTGCTGGTCTAAGCCCTACCGTGAATTTCAATATATCGCCATTGATTATCTGGTTACCAAGAAAAAAGACTTGGTTCTAGCTGATTTACCCCGTTTGAAAAAACTGGCTCAAAGTAAGTCTTGGTGGGATAGTATTGATGGATTAGATAAACTAGTCGGTAAGATTGTTTTGGACAATCCAGAGGCCAAGCAGACAATCTTGGAATGGAGTTTGGATGATGATTTCTGGTTGAGACGGATTGCCATTGACCACCAACTCTTGCAGAAAGAAAAGACAGATACAGAGTTGTTGGAACAAATCCTAATCAATAATCTCAATCAGATTGAATTTTTCATTAACAAGGCGATTGGCTGGAGTTTGCGAGATTATTCCAAGACCAATCCTGACTGGGTACGGGCTTTTCTAAAAAAGTACAGTTCCCAAATGGCAGGCTTATCCATTCGTGAAGCTAGTAAGTACATTTAGGAGGAATCTTGTCTAAAGTATATGAATTTGTAGCAACTATCCACCCTGTTCCAGATAAGGGCGGAGCCTATGTCATCTTTCCCTATGATATACGAGAAGAGTTTGACAAGGGGAGGGTAAAAGTACATGCCAGATTTGATGGTCATCCCTATGATGGCTCCATTGTCAATATGGGAGTTAAGGATGAAGCAGGCAATATCTGTTACATTATTGGCGTTCAAAAGGCTATTCGAGCAGCTATTGGAAAACAGGCTGGTGATAGAGTACAAGTAACCATTCAAGAACGAATGGAGTAATCAGGCTTGCAAATCCTTGAGATTATGGTAGAATAGTTACATGCGATGAGCCGAGTAGTGACTTTGTCACATTCGACGCTAGGGAGGTCTTCATTAGATTGAAACGCAGGAGCGGACCTTGGTTAGATGCTGTGAACCTTCTAACCTCATCGGAAACGATGCCCTTGCCCACCTTTTAGGTGGGCTTTTTTTGGTATAATGGAAAAAGAACCTGTATTCACAGTTCGGCACTTTTATCTAAGGCTAGTTTTCTACTACTCATCGTTAGTTTTTTAGAAATACAGTCAGTATTCCTTCAAAAAACGGTCCTAATTATCAAAAAACTATCTCTTACCTAAATGTACCTTACTTGTGAGTCCAGATTATAAAGAACAGTTCATAGACGCCAGAATTGTGTGAGGAAACCATGAAGTTATATTATTCAGACATCAGCAATGATATTACCAAGAAGTTGACCGCTTTAGCACTGGAAGAGTCCCAGCGAGTTCAACGGGTATTTTACATTGCGCCCAACTCCTTGTCCTTTGAAAAGGAAAAAAAGGTCCTATCCTACCTGCCGAGAAAGGCTAGTTTGTCAATCCTGGTGACCCGCTTTGCGCAAATGGCCCGTTATTTTATCTACCATGAAGAGAACAGCAAAAAAGCGTTGGATGATTTGGGCTTGTCCATGATGGTCTATCGAGTTTTAACACAGTTTGAAGATGGTGATTTGCAGGTCTATGGCCGCTTGAAGAAGGACCCGGCATTTATTGAGCAGGTGGTCAATCTTTACAAGGAATTGCAAACCTCCAACATGCCCCTTTCTGCCTTGGAAAATCTGGAGACTTCTGCCAAGAAGGCAGATATTATCAAGATTTTGTCAGCCTTGCAGGACGTTCTCATGGACGAGGATTATGAAAATGAGACCAAGTTGGCGCAATTCAGACGGAAAGTAGAGTCAGGTCAATTGGATGACCAGCTCAGCCAGGTGGTCCTGATTGTGGACGGTTTTACGCGTTTTTCAGCTGAAGAGGAAGCCCTAATTGCCAGCCTTCATGGGCGTGTAGCGGAAATACACATTGCCAGCTATGCCAGCAAAAAAGCCTACCAGGAAACTCATCTTGAGGGGAATGTTTTTCAAGCTAGTGTTGAATTTCTCCGTCACTTGGCTTTTAGCTACCAGACCAAGCCCATTTTCATGGACGGAGTTGATCAAGGCAAGTTGACAAGGGATGATGGCGATGTTCCGAGGCCATCCCTTGCAAAACTCTCCAAAAATATTGAAAGCCAGTTTGATTATTCCAAACCTGCCTATGAGCTGACTGAAGAGGATTTGTCAGCTATTGAAATTTGGGAGGCTACCAATCAAAAGGAGGAGGTCGAAGCGGTTGCTCGTTCCATTCGTAAAAGATTGTTTGAGGGGACTCGCTATAAGGATATCCTAGTCCTGCTAGGTGATGTGGATAGCTACCAACTTCAGATTGGCAAGATTTTTGATAAATATGAAATCCCCCACTATTTTGGCAGGGCTGAGGAAATGAGCCACCATCCGCTGGTGCATTTTGTGGAGTCCCTGGAGCGTCTGAAACGCTATAATTTTCGGGCGGAGGACCTGATTAACTTGCTGAAATCTGGTCTCTATGGCCAGTTGGAGCAGGGGCAACTGGACCGCTTCCACGCTTATATTACCTTTGCGGATCTCAAGGGCCAGGCTAAGTTTTCTCGTGATTTTACGGTCAATAGCAGAGCGAATTATGATTTGGAGGTTTTGAACCAGCTACGAGAGAACATTATGGCACCTCTGACACAGTTTTTCAAGGCTCGTCCGCAGTCAGGCCAATCCCTCCTAGAAAAATTCATGGAGTTTGCCCGTCGCATCAACTTGGCTGAAAATATGGCTGCCTTGTCAGAGGGACTGAGGCAGCTGCAAATTGAAAAAGAGGAAGAGGTTTGGAAGGCTTTCTGCCATATTCTGGAAGTTTTTCAACACTTGTTTGCCAAGGAAACCCTGTCGGTCGAAGATTTCCTTTCCCTACTCAAGGCGGGTATGCAATCTAGTCATTACCGGACCGTGCCAGCTACGGTGGATGTAGTGTCTGTCAAGTCCTATGATTTGATTGAACCGCATACGGCCAAGTATGTCTATGCCCTGGGGTTGAGCCAGTCGAATTTCCCAAAAGTTGCCAAGAATACAGGTATTTTGACCGACGAGGAGAAGGCCAGGATGAATGAACGTTCGGACTCCCTAGCCCAGTTCCACATTCCTAGTCGGGAAAATGGCAAGAAAAACCATGCTACCTTTATGTCCTTGCTGTATTCGGCGACTGAGCATCTGGTCTTATCAGCTCCGCAATTGTACAATGAAGGTCAGGAATTAGTCTCTCCTTATCTGAAGCTATTGACGGGCTTGGGTGTGAAATCCATTGAAAAAGGTCGGAGGAAGACCCTTCTGCCAACGGATGTCGGGCATTTTAATGGTCTCCTATCCCAAGTAATTAAGCTCAATCCTGAGGAATTGGCTACAGAAGAGGATACTGATATCAAGAACTTTTGGTCGGCGGCTGTCCGTTATCTTGATAAGAAGTTAAAGCAAAAGGGCGTTACCATTCCGACAATTTCCAGCCAATTGCGCAGTCAGAAGCTGGCCAAGAAAACTCTGGCAACCCTCTATCCAGTTGACCAGCCCTTGAGGTTGTCGGTGTCTAGTTTGACGGACTTCTACAAGAATGAATACCTCTTTTTCATTAAGCATGTCCTGCGTTTGCAGGAGCAGGATTCTATTCGACCGGATGCTCGTAGCCATGGGAATTTCCTCCATCGGATTTTTGAGCGCGTGACCATGGACCACAGCAGTGCCTTCTTCGATGAAAAGTTGGAGCAGGCCATTGCAGCAACCCGTCAGGAAAAGGATTTCCAGGCCCTATACGGTGAGAATGCCGATAGTCGTTATTCGGAGCAAATTTTGTTGGACGTAGCGCGTGCAAGTTCCCTCGTTTTAAGAGGCGATAATCCTGTGCGAGTCTTGGCCAATGAAGCAGTGTTTGGTCAGAACGAGCAAGCCCATTTAGAACTAGAAGGTGGTCGTAAGCTACAAATTATCGGTAAGATTGACCGCCTGGATCAGCTGCTATCAAACCAGGCTTTGGGTGTGGTTGACTACAAGTCCAGTGCCAATAGCTTTAAGATTGACAGATTTTACAATGGCCTTAGTCCCCAGCTCATTACCTATCTGTCGGCCGTTAGTCAGATGAAGGTTGCTGGGCAGACAGATAAGGTATTTGGGGCCATGTATCTGCATTTGCTGGATCCCATTGTCAAATTAGCCGATACTAAGGGGCAGGACCAGGTACTTGCTGAAGCATACAAATCCTTGGTTTATAAGGGCTTGTTTATCGAAGAGGAGAGCAATCGTCTCAACCAGCTCTATCATAAGACCAAGGCCAGTCTGTATAGTCGCAAGGAATTAGGGCTTCTAATGGCCCATAATGAGAAATTGTACCGCCAGGCAGCCAGCCGCATTTTAGAGGGGGAATTTGCCATCAATCCCTATACAGAAGATGGACGTTCCGTTGCAGGTGACCAGCTCAAGGCCATTACCGGATTTGAAGCAGACCGGCATCTGAGCCAGGCTCGTGTCTTGGTCAAGGGTGGTAGGCGAGAAGACTGGTTAGAGCGAATGAAAGGAGGGAGCCAATTGTGAGCTTTCAAGCATTTTTAACCGAAGAAGAAATCAAAGAGATTCAGGCCCAGGAATTGGCTTCCGAAAAAGACCAGAAGCGAACTCCAGAGCAGATTGAGGCCATTTACAGCCATGGGCAGAATATTCTGGTGTCCGCATCAGCGGGCTCAGGAAAAACCTTTGTCATGGTCGAGCGGATTTTGGACAAGCTCAAACGGGGTGTCCATATCGACCAGCTCTTTATCTCCACCTTCACGGTCAAGGCGGCCGGTGAATTGAAGGAGAGGATTGAGAAAAGGCTCAACACGGAAATCAAAGAGACGGTGGATGAGGACATCCGCAGGCATTTGACGGCTCAATTGGCTGAATTGGGCAATGCGGATATCGGAACCATGGACTCTTTTACCCAGAAATTAGTCACGACCTATGGCTATGAGCTGGGCGTGGCGCCCAATTTTCGTATCATGACAGATAAGAATGAGCAGGATTTGCTGAAAAATGAAGTGTTCGGTGATCTCTTTGCAGATTATCTGTCTGGAAAAGATGGTAAGTCGTTTGAGCAATTGGTTCGGAATTTCTCCGGCAACCGCAAGGATAATAAGAATTTTCGGGAATTGGTCTACCAGATCTATGACTTTAGCCAGGCAACTAGCGCACCAGACAAGTGGCTGCGGCAAAATTTGCTCAAGGGCTATCAAGTTTATAGGGACTGGGAGAGCCTGCCTAGCTCTTGCCTAACAGGTTTGCTGGCAGCCATGTTTCAGGCCGCTGATGACCTGCAGGACTTGACTGATTTGCCGGATTACAAGCAAAAAACAGCCAAGGGAGAGGATACGGCGGTCTACAAGAAGCACCAATTGATTTTCCAAAGTCTGCGCGAGTGGGCCCAGGAATTTGACAGGCATATGGATGCGGCCCGCCTGCCGGAATTGACTGGTAAATTAGTGGACATCCTCCCTTCGTCCAGCGATGTCACAGTGGCTGGGGTCAAGTACCCTGTCTTTAAGCAGCTCAAATCCCACTTGCAGAATCTCCAGTTTTTAGAGACAATTTTTGCCTACCAGCCCCAGGTCTTGCCACTTATGAGGATTTTGCAGGAATTTGTTTGCGATTTCTCTTATCAATATTTGCAGGCCAAGATGCAGGAAAATGCTTTTGAGTTTTCTGATATCAGCCATTTAGCCATCGGTATTTTAGAAAGCAATGCGCAGATTCGCCAGCATTTCCAAGAAAAGTACCATGAGGTCATGGTGGACGAGTATCAGGATAACAACCACACCCAGGAGCGGATGCTGGACCTCTTGTCAAATGGGCACAATCGCTTTATGGTGGGAGATATCAAGCAGTCCATCTACCGTTTCCGTCAGGCGGATCCTCAGATTTTCCAAGATAAGTTCGAGCTCTACCAGGCCAAACCAGAGGCTGGCAAACTGATCTTGCTCAAGGAAAATTTCCGTAGCCGGGTAGAGGTCATCGATGCGACCAATGCTATTTTCACGCGCCTCATGGACAAGGAAGTGGGGCAAATCAAGTATGATGAGACTCATAGCCTGGTTGCTGGTAGTGAGGAGCAAGGGAAACAAGAACTCATCCTGCCCAATAATGAGATGGAGTATTTGATTTACAATACGGATATATCTGACGAGGAGCAGGAGGAGCAATCCTTTACAGCTGGCGAGGTGGAGCTGGTGGCCAAGGAAATCATTCGCCTGCATAAGCAGGAAGGAGTAGCTTTTTCAAAGATTACGCTACTGGTGCCAAGTCGGACCCGCAACGATGCTATCTTGACCAGTTTTGAAAAGCATGGTATCCCCTTGGTAGCGGATGGTGGTATGGCTTCCTATCTCAAGTCGCTGGAGGTCATGGTCATGCTGGACACCCTGCGGACCATTAACCAGCCACTCAATGATTATGCCCTGGTAGCCCTGCTCAAATCCCCTATGTTCGCTTTTGATGAGGACCAGTTGGCTCGTCTGGCTCTCCAGTCAGAGACTGGATTTTTCTACGACAAGATTCAGCTGGCTCTATCGGGTCAATCGGAGAATGCAGACTTGATTGAGCAGGATTTACTGGAAAAAGTTCAGAAGTTTGATGCCGTCTTGTCAGACTGGAGAAAATTTGCCAAGCTTCATTCCATTCACGACCTGATTTGGAAGATTTTCAATGACCGCTTTTACTATGATTATGTGGGTGCTCTGCCCAATGGTCAGAAGCGGCAGGCCAATCTTTATGCCCTGGGCTTGCGGGCCAATCAGTTTGAAAAGACAGGATTTAAGGGCTTGTCACGCTTCATCAGCATGATTGATAAGGTCCTAGCCAGCGACAATGACCTGGCCGAGGTAGAAGTGGTTGTTCCCAAGGAGGCTGTCCAGCTCATGACGGTCCATAAGTCCAAGGGCTTGGAGTTCCAGTATGTCTTTCTCATGAATATGGACAAGAAGTTCAATGCCATGGAAAGTCGGGCGCCTTATATTCTCAGTCGGGAAAATGGCCTGGGCATCCAGTTTATCGCAGATATGAAAGACCAGTTTGATACGCCGCTCCCGCATGTGCGCGTGCAAATGGACACCCTTCCCTATCAGATAAATGGCCAGGAGCTGAAAATTGCCAACCTATCGGAGCAAATGCGCTTGCTCTATGTGGCTATGACCCGTGCGGAGAAAAAGCTCTATCTAGTGGGCAAGGGCAGTCAGGAAAAATTAGCTACTCGCTACGATGGCAAGCGTCAAGATGGCGTTCTTGCAAGGGCCAGCAGAGAGAGCATGACCTCTTTCCAAGACTGGGTGCTAGCCATTGAGGCGGCCTTTCCAGACCAAGACCTGCATTTCAAGAAGCGATTTATCCAAGACACTGATTTGGAATTTACTGATGAGGATAAGTTGGAAATGCCTGACAAGCAGACCAATCCTGGGGGCAAAGACCAGCGACAGTCTAAAGCTATTTCAGATACTATCAAGCAACTAAAAGGTGTCGAAGAACTCAATCAGCGCTACAAGCCAGCTATTGATTTGCCGACCTTGCGGACGCCAAGTCAGATTAAAAAACTCTATGAGCCGGTCTTATCTGATGAGGCCCTGGATGTGATTGAACCGAGACAGACAGAGCATTCCTTTAGCTTACCGAATTTCACTAAACACAAGCAGGTGACAGGTGCTGATATTGGGTCTGCCATCCATGAGCTCATGCAGGCTATTGATTTGTCATGGCTGGTGACAGAGGATACGGTTAAAGAAGCTCTTGCCCGTGTGCAGGCTGATCAGGCTGTCAAGGACAGGATTGATACTCAGAAGATTTTTGACTTTTTTGATACAGATTTGGGACGGGAAATCTTGTCCAATACTGACAAGCTACACCGAGAGGCACCTTTTGCCAGTATCCAAAAAGATGCAACTTCTAAAGAGGAATTTGTCCTGCGTGGAATTATTGACGGCTACATCCTTTATGAGGACCATATCGTTCTGTTTGATTACAAGACCGATAAATACAAGCATCCGGAACAATTACGAGAACGTTACCGGCAACAAATGGCCCTCTACGCTGCCAGCTTGAGACAGGCCTATGCGATTGACCGAGTGGACTCATACTTAATTCTTTTGGGCGGAAATCAGATTGAGGTTTTGTCCCTCTGACACCTGTAAAATGGAGGTAATTTATGGAACGTACATTTTTCATTATTAAACCAGACGCTGTCCAGCATGGGCTGGTGGGGCAGATGATTTCCCGCATCGAGCACCGTGGCTTTACCATTTCTGATTTGAAAATGATGACGGCGAAGGAAGACTTGATTGCCGCCCACTATGACCATTTGACGGACAAACCATTTTTCCCGCAATTGGTGGACTATATGACCAGTGGACCGCTGATTGCTGGTATCAGGTTATTTGTGATATTATTGATGATGAATTGGTTGTACTTGTGGTGACTGTTGGCTATCGTCGTGATGTTTATTAAGTTTGACAGCAGCAAAAACTCTTCTGGGGTTTTTGCTTTTTTTATTCCACATTTTTCGGTAAAATAAGGAAAAGTAAAAAAAGGAGTAAACACATGGGTTTGTTTTCAGGTTTGATGGGCAATGCCTCGCAGATGAATAATGACAAGGTAGAGCAAGAGTTGGCAGATATCCTTTTGGATGCGGAACAGGTAGAAATGGCCTTTAGTTTGGTTCGCGACCTAATTGTCTTTACCGAGTATCGGTTGATTTTGGTGGATAAGCAAGGTATGTCGGGCAAAAAAGTATCCTACAAGTCCATTCCCTATCGTTCCATTTCTCGCTTTACGGTCGAAACCTCTGGACATTTTGACCTGGATGCGGAGTTGAAAATATGGATTTCTTCAGCAGCAGAGCCAGCAGAGACTCTGCAATTTAAGAGCGACAAGTCCGTCATTGCTATTCAAAAGGCCTTGGCGTCTGCTGTTTTAGGTAAATAGATAAATGTAGAAAGTGATTTTTGGGTCACTTTCTATTTTTTTATAAAAAATTTAACATTTTCCAGATTTTTTTAGAAATTTTGCGAATTGATAGGTGAAGGGATATTTGGTAATGGTCTGATTATGACAAATGTTACAAAAATATTTCAAAATATTACGTTTTTGTTTTTATTTTTACAAAACCTATGTTATAATAAAAATATATGTAAGTGAAAATAATTACAAAGGAGGATTAGAAAAATGAATAAACGTTGGTACACTAAGCAAGAGAATCGTTTCTCCATTCGCAAATATTCTGTTGGTGCAGCTTCTGTCTTGCTTGCAACCCTTTCTTTTATGTCTAGCCAAATTGCAGCTGCTGATGAGATTCAGTCAACGCCGCCTAGTGAAGAAAATCCAGTTCTTGTTAGTCCTCCGATTGTGACTAGAGAGGTAGTTGAAACTATTTCGGAGACTACAAGTGCCAGCGTGACTACAAGCAACGTAGGGACACAGACGGAGGCTACTGTGACTGAAGTTCCGACTGTTCAAGTATCAGTGCTTCCTAAGCAAGGGACTTATACATTTACTGAAAAGACTGGAATCAAAAATGAACCTGTCATCGCTAGCCAGGATCAATTTTATTACGATAAGGGGCAAAAGGTCATCTATGATAAGGTTATGACAGCGGATGACTATCAGTGGATTTCCTATGTTTCCTTCAGTGGTACTCGTCGCTACGCCCCTATCAATAAGCTAACAAAAACAGAACCAACGACTACATTAGTTACTGATAAGCCTGTTGAAACTCCGGCAACCAACCAAACTCAAACCGCAGAGACTTCCCTCAAATTAGCTCCTCAAGGTAGCTACACCTTTACCGAGCGTGTAGGTGTCAAACGCGAAGCCAAAATGACCAGTCCAGATGTTGCTTTTTATGATAAGGGTATGAAGGTCAACTATGACAAGGTCATCACCGCTGACAGTCATCAGTGGTTGAGTTACATTTCCTTCGGTGGCGGCCGTTCTTATATTCCAGTGGCTAAAGTTGCACCTGTAAGCACTCCAACCGTTCACAAACCTGCTGAAACTGCCACACCTGTATCAGAACTCCCTAAAGCTGGTACTTATCGTTTTACTCAAGATATGCCTATCCGCAATCAGCCTAAAATGAGTAGCCCAGCGGAATATTTTTATCAAAAAGGTGAGAAAGTCAATTACGATTCAACACTGGTAGCGGATGACCATAATTGGATTTCTTATGTTTCTTACAATGGAACTCGTCGTTACATTGCCATTTCAAAAGTCGCTACACCAGTCACTCCGGTGGTTCAAACTCCACCAACAACCCAAACTGAAACCGCAGAAGCGTCTCTCAAATTAGCTCCTCAAGGTAGCTACACCTTTACCGAGCGTGTAGGTATCAAACGTGAAGCCAAAATGACCAGTCCAGATGTTGCCTTTTACGACAAGGGCATGAAGGTTAACTATGACAAGGTTATCACCGCTGACAATCATCAGTGGTTGAGCTACATTTCCTTCAGCGGCGGTCGTTCTTATATCCCAGTGGCTAAAATAGCGTCTATAACCACTCCAACTGTTCACAAACCTGTTGAAAGTCCAAAACCAGACAAACCGGCTGTCACCCCAGCAACATCCCAAACTGAAACCTCAGAAGCGTCTCTCAAGCTAGCTCCGCAAGGCACCTACACCTTTATCGAGCGTGCGGGTGTTAAACGTGAAGCCAAATTGTCTAGCCCAGATGTAGCTTTTTATGATAAGGGTATGAAGGTCAATTATGACAAGATTATCACCGCCGACAATCATCAGTGGTTGAGCTACATTTCCTTCAGCGGCGGTCGTTCTTATATCCCAGTGGCTAAGGTTGCACCTGTAACCACTCCAACCGTTCACAAACCTGTTGAAAGTCCAAAACCAGACAAACCAACTGTCACCCCAGCAGCATCCCAAACTGAAACCGCAGAAGCGTCTCTCAAGCTAGCTCCGCAAGGCACCTACACCTTTACTGAGCGTGTTGGAATAAAACGCGAAGCCAAAATGACCAGTCCAGATGTTGCTTTTTACGACAAGGGCATGAAGGTCAACTATGACAAGGTTATCACAGCCGATAATCATCAGTGGCTAAGCTACATTTCCTTCAGCGGCGGTCGTTCTTATATCCCAGTGGCTAAGCTGACTGATAAGGCTGACAAACCATCAGTTTCAAATCTTTCGACTGAGACACAGGCAAAAAAAGCCAAGCTTACCTTCAACGGTCAATACTACAGCGTTGATGGCAAGTACGGTCCAGTTATCATTGTCAATAAACAGCATGGGCTGGCTTCCACCTATAACCCAGGTGAGAATCCGACTGCTCGTAACGCTTATCAGAACTTGCGCAATGATATGATTCGCCAAGGATTCAACGTTGGCAAGGCCTACAGTGGCTTCCGTAGCTATGAGACCCAGCAGTCTCTCTATCTGAACTATGTTCAACGTGATGGGCAGGCTGCGGCGGATCGTTACTCAGCTCGCCCAGGTCACAGTGAGCACCAGACTGGCTTAGCCTTTGACCTGACAGATGCTTCAGGCGCTTTATTGACAAATAGCAGAGCAGAGCAGTGGCTCAAGGACAATGCCCACAAGTACGGCTTCGTTGTTCGCTACCTACCAGGAAAAGAAGCAGTGACAGGCTACATGTCTGAGCCATGGCATCTCCGTTACGTTGGTAAGGAAGCCAAGGATATTTACCAATCTGGTCTGACTCTTGAGGAATATTACGGTATTCCAGGGGGAGATTATCAGAAGAAACAAACTGTCCAAGCTAATCAAGCTAACAGTGGTGCTACAAATGTCGCTGCTCAGCCATTGCCAGCAAAAGGAACCTACCGTTTTACCAAGGGAGCAGTTGTCCGAAACGCAGCAAAATCTACGAGCCCAGCTCTTTACACCTTCGCAGCCGGTGAAAGCATCAATTACGACCGTGTGGTGAAAGAAGACGGTAAAACCTGGTTATCCTATATTGCCTATAGTGGAAATCGTCGCTATGTTCAAATTGCTTAAATGAGCTAGCCCCTTTTCCAAAACTCACTTGTTCAGCATAATTCAAGTGAGTTTTTTTCACCTCTTTTTACAAATGAGGCTTTTCTATGCTATACTAGTAAGGGTAAATTCGAGACGGAGGAATCATGAAAAAGGTTATTAGTTTAGTATTGTTGGTTTGTTGGTGCTTCACCCCCCTACATTCTGTTTTGGCTGCAGAGTCAATTGTAGACATTGCCAAGGCGGCAGGTTATCCAGCTAGTGAAGAGACTGCGCCAAAGAGCTCTATTGTTATCAATGCAGACAATGGTCAGATTTTATGGGACGACAATGGAGATTTAGTGCGCGATCCAGCAAGCACGAGCAAGGTAATGGTGGTGTATTTGACTCTAGAAGCCATTAGTCAGGGAAAAATTACCCTAGACACAGAAGTGGTTGCGACAGAGCAAGACCAGGCTATTTCCCAAATCTATGCCTTGAGTAATAATAATATCCTTGCAGGTGTTAGTTACAAAGTCAGAGAGTTGCTGACTATGACCCTGGTTCCCTCGTCCAATGTGGCGACACTGATGTTGGCACATTTGATTTTTGAAGGGGATGACGCTGGATTCCTTACATTGATGAATGATACGGCCCAGGCTCTGGGAATGAAGAATACGGTATTTTACAACGCGACGGGGGCTATTACAGAGGCCTATGAAGGTTTATATGCTCCGGAGGGAGTTGATCAAAGCCTGGCCAATGAATCAACCGCTAAGGATTTGGCTATTCTTGGCTATCATATGATTAAACGCCACCCAGAGGTTCTGGAATTCACAAATGCGACCAAGGTGACAGTCAAAGAAGGTACTCCGAATGAGGAATCGTTTGAGGCCTATAACCACTCTCTGCCTGGTGATCCTATGGGAATTGAAGGGGTAGACGGTCTGAAAACGGGCTCTAGCCCAAGTGCTGGTTACAATTCGATTGTCACTGCTAAACGGGGTGATACCCGCCTGATTACGGTAGTTCTAGGAGCGAGCGAGTGGGGCGATCCAGAGGGTGAATTTGTTCGTCATTATTATGTCAATGGCCTCTTGGAAAAAAGCTTCGCAGACTACAAACAAGCAACGGTTCTTGAACCTGGGAAACACACTGTAAATGGTGAGGAAATCCGTATTGAACAGCCCTTGACCGGTTTGGTTAAGGAGGGGGAAGAGCCAAGTCTGACTATTGAGAACAATAAGGTCATGCTTGCCAATTCTATTGATTCAAGTAAGGGAGTGGACATTGTCGAAGAAAAACCTGTGGTAGATACGGTTCTTGAAACGACTAGTTCCCTCATTTCCTCTCCGCTAATGCCTTATATCCTCTTGGGACTGGGAATTTTCTTTGGTCTGTTGGTGCTCCTTTTTATCATTTCACGCATCAAGAAAAAACGCCGGAGGGTGCGTGCTGGTGGCCGACGAGGGTCTAGATAGTAAATATGATATCGAGGGGGCTAAGTAAGCCTCCTTTTTCATCTACATGGTATAATATTCCTATGACAGTTATTGAACAGATTGAAACAGTAAAAAAAGATAAATTGGGCTTACTGACGGTGCTCTGCGGTGAGGACGTGGGTCAATACCAGATAGCCAAGGACCGCCTGCTGCAACAGTTGGAGTTTGATCCGGCGGACTTGACCTATGCTTATTTTGATATGTCTGAGGCGGATTACAGCCAGGTGGATTTAGATTTGGTGTCCCTACCCTTTTTCTCGGATGAGAAAGTGGTCATTTTGGATTATTTTGCGGATATTACGTCTGATAAAAAGCGCTATTTGACGGATGATGAGCTCAAGCTTTTTGAGGGGTATTTGGAAAATCCGGTTGAGACGACGCGTTTGGTCATCCTAGCCCCTGGTAAGCTAGATAGCAAGCGCCGTTTGGTGAAAATTCTCAAACGAGATGGACTGATTCTGGAGGCCAATCCTCTCAAGGAAAATGATTTGAAGGCTCATTTTCAGAAAGAAATTGGTCGCCTGGGGCTCAATCTAGATGCCCAGACCTATCACTATCTCTTGGTCAAATCCAATTTTGAATTTGCTGAAGTCAGTAAAAATCTAGCCTTTCTCCAATCCTATAAGGGGCAGGAGCAGATTTCACAGGCGGACATTGATGCGGCTATTCCTAAGACCCTGCAGGATAATATTTTTGACCTGACCCAGCTGGTCCTCCAGTCTAAGATGGATGAGGCAAGGAGCCTGGTGCGGGACTTACGCCTGCAAGGGGAGGATGAGATTAAACTGATTGCGATTATGCTGACCCAGTTTCGAACCTATCTGCAGGTGCAAATCATGCAGGAGCAGGGGCGGAGTGAGCAGCAGATGGTGGCGGAATTGTCTGAGATTTCGGGGCGCAAGGTCAATCCTTATCAGATTAAGTTTGCCCTGCGTGACTCAAGGCATCTGTCGGTAGGCTTTCTCAAGAAGGTGGTGCGCTTGCTGATTGAGACGGATTACCAAATAAAGACTGGAGTCATGGACAAGGATTACCTGTTTGACTTGGCCCTGCTTAAAATCGCTACGAGTTGATTTGAGGCAATGGAGATGATAAAACTTGAAAAAAGAAGTCATAAGTTATAATAAAAATATAAAAGGAGTTAGCTCCAACTAACTCCTGCGAAAATCCGTTTAAGACGGTTATTTCTTTTTATCTGTAAGCAGGTTTATCGCTATGACAAGTGTTAATAGGTTGATGGTAAAACCGCCAAACTCTAGCATCACTACAAATCCTCTGCTGTGGACAAAAGTTGCTGCTCCTTTATAATAGGATTTTAGTAGTTATGCTCATAGGCATCACCGTCCTTTCAAAAATAATTAAAGGGGATTGTAGAAGCAGTCCCAATCTCCCACCATCACAATTGTAATAACGGGTAGAAAATAGTTATTGATGTTTTACTATTTAATATACTGTCTCATTCTACTCAAAATCGCTACGTCGTGATTTTCAGACAAATAAATTGAAAAGGCTGCCAGAAAGCGGTAAAATAAAACTATCAAATTGATAGGAGAATTCGATTATGGCAATTATTTTACCAGACCTACCTTACGCTTACGACGCTTTGGAGCCACACATTGATGCAGAGACAATGACGCTTCACCATGACAAGCACCATGCGACTTATGTGGCAAATGCCAATGCAGCGCTTGAGAAGCATCCTGAAATCGGTGAAGACTTGGAAGCTCTTCTTTCAGATGTTGAGTCTATTCCAGCGGACATCCGTCAAGCCTTGATCAACAATGGTGGTGGTCACCTCAACCACGCGCTTTTCTGGGAATTGCTTTCGCCAGAAAAAACAGAAATTTCAGCAGAATTGGCGGCGGACATCGATGCAACATTTGGTTCATTTGATGCCTTCAAAGAAGCTTTCACAACTGCAGCAACAACTCGTTTTGGTTCAGGTTGGGCTTTCTTGGTTGTTAACAAAGAAGGCAAGTTGGAAGTTATTTCAACAGCCAACCAAGATACACCGATCATGCAAGGTTTGAAGCCAATCTTGGCCTTGGATGTTTGGGAACATGCCTACTACCTCAACTACCGCAACGTTCGTCCAAACTACATCAAAGCATTCTTTGAAGTCATTAACTGGGACAAAGTAAACGAGCTTTATAAAGCGGCTAAATAACAGACAGAACAAGTGGGGAAACCTGCTTGTTTTTTGTTGTATGATAGTTTATGCTCCTAGAAACAAAATATCGAATGAAATAAGAAATTCACCTCCATTTTCATAATATTTCTGATTTTTTCACTACAATTTCACATAAAGCGAACATTTATCGTTATTTTTATAAAAAACGTTGTTTTATCTTGCCTTTTGCTGAGAATAGGATTATGATAATTATATAAAAATAATATAAGAACAAGGAGTCATTCTGATGAAGAATATTCGTTTGAAGTCTAGTATCTTGGCCTTGGTAGCTGGTTTTAGTGTGGCAGCTACGCAAACCACCCTGGCAGATGAGTTGGCTGTGCAAATCATGGGTGTCAACGATTTCCACGGTGCATTGGATACAACTGGTACAGCTCGTTTGGAGGGGGAAACTGTCCGTAACGCTGGTACAGCGGCCTTGCTAGATACCTACATGGATGATGCTCAAGTAGAATTTGAAGCAGAAGCAACAGCTAAAGAAATTCCAGCGGAATCTATCCGTGTTCAGGCTGGTGATATGGTTGGTGCCAGTCCAGCCAACTCAGGCCTCTTGCAGGATGAGCCAACTGTCAAAGTCTTCAATGAAATTGGCGTTGAATACGGAACCTTGGGTAACCACGAGTTTGACGAAGGTTTGGCAGAATTCGACCGTATCGTGACTGGTCAGGCCCCAGAAGCTGGAAAATTCAACCCAATCGTGGATAGTTATGACCGCCAGGCTTCTACGCAGGAAATTGTCATCGCAAACGTGGTAGATAAGGCAACAGGCGAAATTCCATTTGGCTGGAAACCATATGCTATCAAGACCATTCCTGTTAATGACAAAGTTGCCAATATCGGCTTTATCGGTGTGGTAACAACAGAAATTCCAAACCTTGTCTTGAAGGCAAACTACGAACAATATGACTTCCTTGACGAGGCAGAAACCATTGCCAAATATTCTAAGGAATTGAACGACCAAGGTGTCAAGGCGATTGTTGTTCTTGCCCACGTTCCTGCTACAAGTAAGGAAGGTGTGGCAGCTGGTGCAGCAGCGGATATGCTGGAAAAACTCAATAGCCTCTACCCAGAAAACTCAGTGGACCTTGTCTTTGCGGGTCACAACCATGTCGCAGTAAATGGCACAGCGGGCAATACCTTGATTGTCCAAGCAACTTCACAAGGTAAGGCCTTTGCGGATGTTCGTGCTATTTATGAGACAGACATCGCAGACTTTGTGGCTATTCCAACGGCGACTATCAAGGCAGTAGCACCTGACCAAAAAACACCGTCCGCAACCATCCAGGCCATTGTCGATGAGGCAAATACCATCGTCAAACAAGTGACAGACAAAAAAATTGCGACTGCGGCGTCTACAACTGCCATTTCTCGTGATGTTAATAAATTCAATGAAAGTGCAGTCGGAAATCTGGTGACAACTGCCCAGCTGGAAATCGCTAGAAAATCTGGCTACAATGTTGATTTCGCCTTTACAAATAACGGTGGTATCCGTGCAGACTTGGCTGTTCAAGAAGATGGTACAGTGACGTGGGGTGCTGCACAGGCTGTTCAGCCATTTGGAAATATCCTTCAAGTTGTGGAAATGACAGGTGAGCAAATTATCACTGCCCTTAACCAGCAGTACGATGAAGGTGAAAAATACTTTCTTCAAGTGTCAGGTCTTAACTACATTTACACAGTAGCGGACAATCCAACGGAAGAAAATCCATATAAGGTAGCCAAAGTCTTCAAGGCAGATGGTAGTGAATTAGTGCCAACTGAGACCTATCAATTGGTTATCAATGACTTCCTCTATGGCGGTGGCGATGGTTTCTCTATCTTCAAGGAAGCAAAATTGATTGGGGCCATCAATCCCGATACTGAAGTCTTTGTTGAATACCTGTCAGACTTGGAAAAAGCTGGTCAGAAAATCACTGCTCAAATCTATGGTCGTAAGAAATTTATCGAGAAAGAAGAGCCAGCTCCAATTGAGGAAGAAACTCCACCGTCAGACCCAACTCCTCAGGAGGAAACAGAGAAGCCAACCCCAGAAGACCCAACTAATCCAAAACCAGAACAAAAACCAACTCGACCAACCGACCCAATCATAGACCCAACCCCAGAAGACCCAACTGATCCAAAACCAGAACAAAAACCAACTCGACCAACCGACCCGATCATAGACCCAACCACAGAACCAAAGCCAACTCTAGCTAGCAAGGAAGAGAAAACATTGCCAAACACTGGTCAATCTGACTTGACAGCTCTCCTTATCAGCTTGGGTGGATTGGTATCACTGGGTACAGCTGTTTCAATTAAGCGTAAAGAAGTTCAATAAGCTCCTTACACTTGATAGCAAGCGGGATTCAATCCTGCTTGCTTTTTGTGTATTCCTTTTCAAAATTAAAGATATTTTGATATAATGAATATAGGAGTCGCTAAAAATTAAGCTAAATGACACCGGTGTCACCACGTGGATGTTCAATAGCCGTAGAGAAATAGGATGAGGAGTGCCATGATCACAACTGACCAGTATATGTACCTGAAAAATCATCCAAGCTTTAATCAGCTGTTCGTGGAGCATTTTGATCAGCTGGCCAAGGAAATCCGTTTTCGGAAGATTCCCAAGGGTCAGATCATTTTCTATGCGGAAGACAAGCGTGACTATCTCTTTGTCATAGGCAAGGGTTATGCGCGGATTGAGCAGTATGATGAGACGGACACTTACAGCTACCTGGATTACATTCGGCAGGGCGGTTCATTTCCTTTTGGAGATATGTTTCAGGACAAGACCTACCATTATACGGCCATTGCCATCACGGACTTGGAGTACTTTATTATTCCTATGGCTCTTTATGAAAAGTATTCCATGCGCAATCCGAGGCAATTGGTCTATATCAACAGAAAATTGTCCAATATCCTGCGTTTTCAGGAGCTGCGTTTGCGCAATGCCATGGTGTCAAAGGCCAGTAGTCGAGTGGTTCAGGTCCTAGCCTTACTTTACTGGGACATGTGCCGGCGAGAGTTCTTGGAGGAATTACCGTTTGACATTAGTATCCAAGAGATTGCCCGCCTGGCGGCTACGACTAGGGAAACTGCTAGCCATGTCTGCAAGGAATTAAAGGAAGCTGATAAAATCGCTTACGGCCACAAGCGCCTGACCTACAAGGATGTTCCTTTCTTCCTCAAAAGTTTAAATTAGTTGATTCTCCTTTCTAGACAAGTCCGTTGGGCTTGTCTTTTAGTTATTGTAAACTATTGCATAAAAATCCCACGTTGTAAAATGAAGTGCAAGAAAAAAGACATGTTCGTCTGATATACTAGAATTCCCCAACTCAGCATAGAAAGCAGATGAACATGTCCAACACTCATTCTACCAGAAAAACATCCTATTCTCATCTCTCAGCCACAGAACGTGGTGAAATTGCTGCTTATCTTAAAATGGGAAAGAAACCAATTGAAATCGCTCGACTTCTGGGTCGTCACCGGTCTACAATCTGTCGAGAAATCAAACGTGGTTCAGTAGATCAGGTACAGGATAAGAATGGGAAACGAACCTATTTCAGCACCTATTTCGCTGATAGTGGACAACGTGTCTATGAAACCAATCGCCGAAAGTGTTCTTATCTCAAGTTGAATGATTGCTCCGCGATGACTGTCCCTGCAGATTTAACATTACCAGTTGAAGGTGGCGATGTCCCAGTTATTCCACACGTTCCAGCTTATGTTCCGGTTGATCCAGGTACGAATGAGCCGTTGAAACCAGTAAATCCAGAAGATCCATCTAAGGGCTACATTCCACCAGTTCCAAGAAACCCAGGGAAGATACACATATTCCTTATGTACCAGTTAAGGATGATGGTCAACCAGGTGAGCCAGGCACTGATGATAAGCCAGGTGGACCAAATGGTGGCGATAACAGCCCAGGCGGTACAACCCAGGTTCCGACACTCCAGCACAACCATTTACAGCTGGACAATTGCCAAACACTGGTGAATCTTCATCAGTAGCAGGTGTTCTCGGAGCAGCAATGCTGGTTGCAGCCCTTGGCCTTGCAGGCAAACGCCGTCGTCGCGAAGACTAGGCAACAACTTCCCATCTTAGCATGGGGATCATTGAGTAGAGGCAGTCAGCCCTATCTGCTGAGGGCCTCTCCTCTTGATTATATTAAGCTTCTTATGATGTGATTGGAAACGTCCTCCCTGTTAACCAATCGCATCTGTAGGAGATAGACTCTCTTGTCAAAACTGACAGGAGAGCTTTTTTGTTACTTTTAACAAAAAAATAAATATTGATTAAATCGCTAAAATGATAGAAATATTGATTATTTGGCCGCATTTTTGCATAAAAATCTACCATGTCTCCTGAAAATGAGAAATTCCTCTCATATTGATTGCTAAAAACTTCATGATTGCATCCGCTTTCTTTGATAAAGTATAGGTGAACAGGCGAGGAAATACTTACTCAACCTTGCCACAAAGAAAAAAATATACAATAGGAGGTACTGAGATGTCTACACATCCCATTCACGTTTTTTCAGAGATTGGTAAACTGAAAAAAGTTATGTTGCACCGGCCAGGTAAGGAACTTGAAAACTTGATGCCGGACTATTTGGAGCGCTTCCTCTTCGATGATATTCCATTCTTAGAAGAAGCTCAGAAGGAGCACGATGCTTTTGCTCAAGCCCTGCGCGACGAAGGAGTAGAGGTTCTCTATCTGGAGCAATTGGCAGCGGAATCCTTGATTAGCCAAGAAGTTAAGGAACAATTCATTGATGAATACCTGAATGAAGCAAATATCCGCGGACGTGCAACCAAAAAAGCCATTCGCAAGTTGCTCTTGGCGATTGAGGGCAATCGTGAGTTGATTGAAAAGACCATGGCAGGTGTGCAGAAGTGTGAATTGCCAGCGATGCCTGAGGAAGAAACTGGTTTGACAGACTTGGTAGAATCCAGCTATCCATTTGCCATTGACCCAATGCCAAACCTTTATTTCACTCGTGACCCATTTGCGACTATTGGTAACGCGGTGTCTCTTAATCACATGTATGCGGAGACTCGTAACCGTGAAACGCTTTATGGAAAATATATTTTCACCTACCATCCTGACTATGCAGGTAAGGTGCCATTGGTTTACAATCGTGATGAAACCACTCGTATCGAGGGCGGTGACGAGCTTGTCTTGTCTAAAGACTTGTTGGCGGTTGGTATTTCTCAGCGGACAGATGCGGCTTCGATTGAAAAACTGCTCATCAATATCTTTGAACGTGGCGTTGGCTTCAAGAAAGTGATTGCCTTTGAATTTGCCAATAGCCGTAAGTTCATGCACCTGGATACGGTCTTCACCATGGTGGACTATGATAAATTTACCATCCACCCTGAGATTGAAGGAACCCTGCGTGTCTTCTCTGTGACTTATGAAAATGAAACCCTGCACATCGAAGAAGAGCATGGTGATTTAGCGGAAGTATTGGCAAGCAATCTGGGTCTTGAAAAGGTTGATTTGATTCGTTGCGGTGGCGGTGACTTGGTTGCTGCTGGTCGTGAGCAATGGAATGATGGTTCCAATACCTTGACTGTGGCACCTGGTGTGGTTGTTGTTTACAAGCGTAATACCATCACCAATGCGATTTTGGAATCCAAGGGACTTCGCTTGATTAAGGTTAGCGGTAGTGAATTGGTTCGTGGTCGTGGTGGTCCACGATGTATGTCAATGCCGTTTGAGCGGGAAGATATTTAAGATGAAGAATGAAAAACTTGTGGTCGGCTCGCAGGCCTGGGAACGGGCATGTTCCATCTATGTGCGATTCCAAGTTTTTGTCCTGGAGCGCTCGATTCATCTCGAAGATGAATTTGATAGCCATGATCAAGAAGGACGTGTCTATGCGAATCTCTTGATTGATGAAGAACCTGTCTCAACTGGTCGCTTTCTTCCAATAGGTTCAGGGAGAGCACGGTTGACACGGATTGCTACCTTGGCCAGTCATCGGGGTAAGGGCTATGCTAGAAGTATCGTCATGGCCCTGGAAGACTATGCCAGAGAGGTAGGTATTCACCACTTGGATATCCATTCGGAGCTGACGGCTAAGACCTTTTATGAGTCTTTGGGATATGTGGCCAGTTCAGAGCTTTACCAGGAAGATGGGGAATGGTGCCAGACCCTGTCAAAACGATTAGACAATGATTAGAATCTATATTCACAGCTCGGCACCTGAGCTAAGGCTAGTTTTTTACGAAATACAGTCAGTACTCCAGCAAAAAACTATCTCTTATCTACATTTACCTCACTTGTGAATACAGCTTTTTAGAAGAGGAAAGACAAATGACAAATATTTTCAAAGGAAGACATTTCCTAGCAGAAAAAAATTTTACACGCGCAGAATTGGAATGGTTGATTGATTTTGCGGCACACTTGAAGGATTTGAAACAGCGCAATATTCCACATCGTTATTTGGAAGGGAAAAATATTGCTCTCTTGTTTGAAAAAACGTCCACTCGTACCCGTGCGGCCTTTACAGTAGCTTCCATTGACCTGGGTGCTCATCCAGAATATCTGGGTGCCAACGACATTCAATTGGGCAAGAAAGAGTCAACTGAGGACACCGCAAAAGTTTTGGGCCGGATGTTTGACGGGATTGAATTCCGTGGCTTTAGCCAAAAAATGGTCGAAGAATTGGCAGAATTCTCTGGCGTACCTGTCTGGAATGGCTTGACCGATGCTTGGCATCCAACACAGATGTTGGCCGATTATTTGACCGTCAAGGAAAACTTCGGCAAGTTGGAAGGTGTAACTTTGGTTTACTGTGGCGATGGCCGCAATAACGTTGCTAATTCTCTCTTGGTGACTGGTGCTATTCTGGGTGTTAATGTGCATATTTTCTCGCCAAAAGAACTCTTCCCAGATGAAACAGTCGTGGAATTGGCGCAAGGATTTGCCAAGGAAAGTGGCGCGCGTATCCTGATTACGGATGATGCGGACGAAGCAGTTAAGGGCGCAGATGTCCTTTATACGGACGTTTGGGTGTCTATGGGTGAAGAAGCTAAGTTTGAAGAACGGGTGAAAATGCTCAAACCTTACCAAGTTAATATGGATTTGGTGAAAAAAGCTGGCAACGAAAATCTCATCTTCTTGCATTGCTTGCCTGCCTTCCACGATACCAATACCGTTTATGGCAAGGATGTGGCTGAGAAATTTGGCGTAGAAGAAATGGAAGTGACAGACGAAGTCTTCCGCAGCAAATACGCTCGTCATTTTGACCAGGCTGAAAACCGCATGCACACAATCAAAGCAGTCATGGCTGCGACCTTGGGTGATCCATTTGTGCCAAGAGTGTAATATAGAAGTATAAAATTGCTTGCTGATCAATCTCCGAGATATTGGAGGTTGAGAAGTAGGTTGATGAAATGACAGCAGCAGTGGGTGGGCTGGCTTTTGACGAGTCAGTCCTCCCTTCAAGAGAATCGTGAAAACGGTTTCCTAAATAAAAGAGAGGAGTGATCTTGTTCTATGGCAAATCGTAAAATTGTCGTGGCTTTGGGTGGAAATGCCATTCTATCATCCGATCCATCAGCCCAGGCCCAGAAGCAGGCCTTGGTTGACACAGCCAAGCACCTGGTTAAGTTGATAAAAAATGGTGATGACTTAATCATCACACACGGAAATGGTCCGCAGGTAGGCAATCTGCTGTTGCAAAATTTGGCGGCTGATTCTGAGAAAAACCCTGCCTTTCCACTGGATAGCCTGGTGGCCATGACCGAAGGCTCTATCGGCTTTTGGTTGCAAAATGCCCTGGAAAATGAGTTGGTCAAGGAAGGCATTAAGAAGGATGTCGCTTCAGTAGTGACCCAGGTCATTGTTGACAAGGCAGACCCTGCTTTTGAGAATCTGACCAAGCCAATCGGTCCCTTCTATACAGAAGAGGAAGCCAAGGCTGAAGCGGAAAAAACAGGAGCAACCTTTAAGGAAGATGCTGGTCGTGGTTGGCGCAAGGTCGTTGCCTCACCAAAACCAATTGGTATCAAGGAAATCGGCACCATCCGTACCCTCTTGGATGCAGAGGAAGTGATTATTGCTGCAGGTGGCGGTGGTATTCCGGTCATTGAGGAGGCTGATGGCACCTTGACAGGGGTAGAGGCTGTTATTGATAAGGATTTTGCCTCTCAATGTCTGGCTGAACTGGTCGATGCAGATCTCTTTATCGTCCTGACAGGTGTGGACTATGTCTATGTCAACTTTAACAAACCAAATCAAGAGAAGTTGGAGCGCGTGACGGTGGCAGAATTGGAAGAATACATCAAACAAGGCCAATTTGCACCAGGTTCTATGCTGCCTAAGGTAGAGGCGACGATTGCCTTTGTCAATCATAAGCCAAGTTCCCAAGCAATTATCACCTCTCTTGAAAATCTCGGTGCCTTGATTGAATCAGAAAGTGGCACCATCATTGTCAAAAGTTAAGCAGTAAATGAAAAGGAAGAGGGCCTAGCCAAGGGTAATTGTGAGGACTTGATTTCGGACTATGTTATAATAACAAGGATTGATTCTGGAAGTCGGACCTGCTTGTCCGAGCTTCTGGATAGAGAAGAGGGGAAGAAAGATGGACATTCAAGCCTTTGGTGTAGAAGAATGGCTCAATGAGTGGGAAACTCAAGCCAAATATGATATTGCAGGTAGTTCGATTGCTTCAATGACCTTGGAAGAGGTCTTGGCTTTGGGAGATGGCCAGGCGGTGATGGGGGATTTATTGCAAGCCAAGATGAACTACGGCTGGATAGAAGGTTCACCTGCCTTTAAGGAAGAAGTTGCCAAGTTATACGAGACAGTCAGTGTCGACTCGATTCTCCAGACCAATGGAGCGACAGGGGCCAACCACTTGGCCATCTACGCCTTGATCCAGCCAGGAGATCATGTGATTTCTCTCTATCCGTCCTACCAACAGTTGTATGATATTCCTCGTTCTTTTGGGGCGGAGGTAGACTTGTGGCGGATTGATGAGAAGCGTGATTGGTTGCCTGACTTGGAGGACTTGAAGTCCCTCCTTCGGCCAAATACCAAGATGATTTGTATCAATAATGCCAACAATCCGACGGGGTCTGTTATGACCAGGGATTTTTTGGAGAAAGTGGTTGAACTGGCTCGGAGTGTGGGTGCCTATATCTTGTCAGATGAGGTCTATCAACCCTTGGAAGAAGGGATGGATGTGCCTGCCATCGTTGATTTGTACGAAAAGGGCATTTCGACCAATAGCCTGTCTAAGACCTATTCCATTCCTGGGATTCGGGTCGGTTGGGTGGCAGCCAACAAGGAATTGTCGGATTTGTTTCGCAAATATCGAGATTACACCATGATTTGTGCTGGTGTGATTGATGATGCCTTGGCAACTCATGTATTGAAAAATAAGGCAGCCATCCTGGAGCGCAATCGCCGTCTGGTAGAAGGCAATCTGCGGATTCTCCAGGATTGGGTAGAACATGAGCCCCATGTGCAACTGGTCTTCCCAAAACAGGTATCAACTTCCTTTATTCGATTGGATATTCCAGAAGATACGGAGAGTTTCTGCCTCCGTCTCTTGCAGGAGGAGGGGGTCTTGCTGGTACCGGGCAATCGCTTTGATATGCCGGGCTATGCGCGACTGGGCTATTGTACCCATCGGTCTATTCTCCAAGAAGGCTTAAAGCGCCTGTCTGCCTTCCTGCGTCAGTTTGACGACCTGGATTAACTTTATTCATTTACTTGCTCAAACCTCTTTTGATAAAAGGCTTGGCGATTAGCTTGGAAATCTATTTTCTAAGTCTAAGATTGTACCAGCCTGTGTATTTGTATGTAGGAATCTGTATTCACAGAGCAGTGCATTTGGCTATGACTGGTTATCTGTCAATCATCCTAGTTTTTTCAGAATATCTTGTATTCTTGAAGAAATTATCTTGATAAGAAAAACTTTCTGGTCTAAATGTTCCTTGCTTGTGAATAGAGCTTCTAAGTGTTTTTCCTGTGAAAAACAATCATGTAAAAATATATTAGGAGGTTTTTTGCCATGAGCGAAAAAGTAAAAAAAGGCTTTAAAATGCCTTCATCTTACACTATACTCATGCTCATTATTGCCGCGATGGCAGTGATGACCTGGATTATTCCTGCGGGTCAATATCAGGTTGATGATGCGGGAAACTTTATCACAGGCACCTATGAAGCTGTGGACTCAAATCCGCAGGGTATCTGGGATGTCTTTATGGCTCCGGTTCGGGCTATGCTGGGCCACGGAGCAACATCAGCTGCCATTGATGTCTCCTTCTTCATCTTGATGGTTGGGGCTTTCCTGGGAGTTGTGAATGAAACTGGAGCGCTGGACGTAGGGATTGCCTCTATCGTGAAGCGCTTCAAGGGCCATGAAAAATGGTTGATTTACATCCTTATGTTCCTCTTTGCCCTGGGTGGTTCGACCTATGGTATGGGCGAGGAAACCATGGCCTTCTTCCCTCTGTTAATTCCGGTTATGATGGCGGTTGGCTATGATAGTCTGACTGGTGTTGCCATTATCCTCTTGGGTTCACAGATTGGCTGTTTGGCTTCAACGGTCAACCCATTTGCGACTGGTGTGGCATCAGCGGCAGCAGGGGTTTCCATCGCAGATGGTATGATCTGGCGGATTGTATTTTTCATCGTTATCCTCGGTTTAGGCATGTTCTTTGTGGCATCTTATGCGGAAAAAGTGAAAAAGGATCCTACCAAATCACTGGTCTACAACCAGCGTGAAGCAGACATGGAGCATTTCAATGTTAATGCCGACCGTGAGGTCAATAATACCTTGACACCTGCCCAAAAACGCGTGCTGATCCTCTTCTTCCTAACCTTTGTCTTCATGATTTTGAGTTTCATTCCTTGGGAAGACTTGGGCGTGAATTTCTTTACAGATATCAAAGAATGGCTGATTTCCATTCCAGTTCTTGGTCAAATTGTGGGGATTACGACCTATCCATTTGGATGGTGGTACTTCCCAGAAGGTGCTATGCTCTTTGGTGTAGCCGGTGTTATGATTGGTGTTGTCTACGGAATGGAAGAAGAACGCCTGGTCAAATCCTTCTTGAATGGTGCAGCCGACCTGCTCAGCGTTGCCTTGATTTGTGCGGTGGCGCGTGGTATCCAGGTCATTATGAACGATGGTATGATTACAGCTACCATCCTCAACTGGGGTGAAGTTGGTCTGCAAGGCCTATCTCCTCAAGTCTTTATCATCCTGACCTATCTCTTCTATCTGCCAATGTCCTTCTTGATTCCATCAACTTCAGGTTTGGCAGGAGCTTCTATGGGTATCATGGCTCCTTTGGGCGAATTTGTCAATGTGCCTGCTAGCTTGATTATCACAGCCTTCCAGGCAGCGTCTGGTGTCCTTAACCTGGTAGCACCGACATCTGGTATTGTAATGGGTGCCCTGGCTCTAGGACGTATCGAAATTGGTATCTGGTACAAATACGTTGGTAAATTGATTGCCGCTATCATTGTGGCTTCCATCCTCATTCTGGCAGTAGCAACCTTCTTTTAGACTAGGCAATATAGCCAACTACCCATGAATGTTTTCCGACTATCGGATAGAATGGAGGTATTGAGGTGACAAGGAATTTTATCAGAGAGGAAGACAAGCAGGCTTGTCTAGCGGCCATTCAAGATTTGGTCGCCTTCCCCTCTATTTTACAAGAACATCAAACCAAGACACCATTTGGTCAACCGATTCAGGATGCCTTAGAATTTACCCTGGACTTCTGTCGTCAGCTAGGCTTTTCAACCTATCTGGACCCGGCAGGTTATTACGGCTATGCTGAGGTGGGGCAGGGTCAGGAACTTTTAGCCATTCTCTGTCATTTGGATGTGGTGCCGGCTGGTGACCTGACCAAGTGGAAGACGCCCCCTTTTGAGGCTGTGATAAAGGACGGTCTCATGATTGGGCGGGGGGTGCAGGATGACAAGGGACCATCCATGGCTGCGCTCTTTGCGGTCAAGGCCCTGATGGATGCTGGTGTGACCTTTACCAAACGTGTGCGTTTTATCTTCGGAACGGATGAGGAAACGCTCTGGCGTTGTCTCCATCGCTACAATCAGCTGGAAGAAGAGGCTACAATGGGCTTTGCACCGGATTCATCCTTCCCGCTAACCTATGCTGAAAAGGGGCTCTTGCAGGCCAAACTCCATGGTCCAGGTCAGGGAGATTTGCACCTGGAGGCTGGGACGGCCTACAATGTCGTACCGGCTAAGGCTTGCTATTCTGGCCATCTCCTGGCCAGCGTTATTGCTGAGTTGAAGCAATTGGGCTTTGATTATGAAATGGATGACGACAGGGTTGTCGTACTCGGTCTGTCCAAACACGCCAAGGATGCGGCCCAGGGTGTCAATGCCATTGTGCGCTTGGCCAAGGCTCTGGATAAGTTTGAGCAGCACCCAGCTTTGGACTTCATTGCTAATACGATTGGGGAGGACGCGACGGCTCAGGGCTTATTTGGAGATGTAAGTGATGAGCCGTCTGGTGCTCTGAGTTTCAATATTGCGGGCCTGACCATCGATTCCCACCGGTCTGAAATTCGTCTGGATATTCGCATTCCAGTCCTGGCAGATAAGGACCAGCTGGTGGAGACTCTGTCTGTTAAGGCAGCAGCTTTGGGTTTGACCTATGAGGAATTTGACTATCTCCCATCCCTTTATGTCCCTCTGGACAGCCAGCTAGTGACTACGCTGATGGCTGTTTATCAGGAAAAAACAGGTGATTTAGACAGTCAGCCCATCTCATCTGGAGGAGCAACCTTCGCTCGGACCATGCCAAATTGTGTGGCCTTTGGGGCTTGCTTCCCATCAACGCCACAAACTGAGCATCAAGAAAATGAACGAATGCCCCTGGGAGACTTGTATAAGACCATGGAAATATATGCTGAGGCGGTCTATCGTCTAGCAGGTTCTGATCAATAGAAGTTGGAAAGTTATCGGCTTCTAGTAGCTGATTGGAATTCCACTTCCAAATTGTGTTCTTATCAAAACCTGTGTCTGCTGGCTCTATGTGGATACAGGTTATTTTTTGCACTGATTTCAGAATGGAGGAAGTCATGAAGAAAAAGTTATCGGCTATACTGTTGCTTTTGTGCAGTAGTCTATGGATTGGTCAGCCAATCGTGTCAGCCTGCACGGGTTTTGTCATCGGTAAGGACCTGACCACAGATGGTTCCTGGCTTTATGGACGGACAGAAGACCTGGAACCAAATCACAATAAGACCTTCCGCGTGTATCCACGGACGGAAAATGAGCAAGGGGCCAAGTGGGAAGACCAGTCTAATGGTTTTACCTATCCTTTGCCAGCAGTATCTCACAAATACACAGCGGTACCCGATGTTACTCCGGAGTATGGTGTCTACGACGAGGCTGGTTTTAATGAACATGGCCTGTCAATTTCAGCGACCGTTTCTGCAACGGCAAATGATGACATTCTAAAATTGGATCCCTATGTAGAAGATGGATTGGCAGAATCTTCCATGACCAGTATTGTTCTCCAATATGCTAAAACGGCCCGTGAAGCTGTAGACCTGGTCGCAAAAATTGTGACTGAAAAGGGCTCAGCAGAAGGGAATATTGTCCTCTTTGCGGACAAGGAAGGCATCTGGTATATGGAAATCTTGTCTGGTCACCAGTATGTAGCTATCAAATTCCCAGCAGATAAGTTTGCTGTCTTTCCAAATACCTTCTATCTAGGTCATATTGATTTTTCGGATAAGGAGGGCGTGATTACTTCTGACAATGTCAAAGGTTTGGCGGAAGAAGCGGGTACCTACAAGGAAGTGGACGGTCAGTTTCATATTGCCCAATCCTACAATCCACCGCTATCAGACGCCAACCGTTCGCGGTCATTTTCAGGCATCAAGTCATTGGACCCGGATTCCAAGGTGACCTACGAAGATGATTACTATGAATTATTGCACACGACGGATAAAAAATTGGGCTTGGAAGATGCCATGGCCCTGCAGCGAAACCGTTTTGAAGGCTTGGATTTGAAACCTCTGGACCAAATGGAATTGGACGGTAAGGGCAAGCCTGAGAATAAGAATGCTATCGATGGCTATGCCTATCCGATTTCTAATGAAAATGTCATGGAGGCCCATATCTTCCAGCTCAAGGATGAATTGCCTGTAGAAGTCGGTGGCGGAGTGATGTGGTTAGCCATGGGAAGTCCGCGCAATGCACCTTATCTACCGTATTTTGGTAATATCATAGACACCTATAAGGCCTATCAGGACACCAGCACAGAATACAGTGCGGATTCTTGGTACTGGGTTATTTCTCATATCAACGATATGGTAGCTCAATATCCAGATGAATTTGGTACGGAAGTCATTGACCAAGTCAAGAGTCTGGAAGCGGACTGGATCAAGGAACAGGATGTATTGAACCAGGAAATCATTTCCCTAGTAGCTGAAAATCCTGAAGAGGCAAGCAAGCACGCCACTGAAACCAGTATCAAGCGGGCGGAAACAACCTTTGCCCGTCTGAAAGAGATTGAGAAGGACTTGGAGGCGCGTGTCGCTACTCTAGAAGTAGAAGCAGCGCCTGAGAAAAAAGAAGAGACCAGTGAGGAAAAATCATCTTCCATGAATGTCCTTCCTTACGCCCTACTGGGCCTTGCTGCAGTTGCCAGCGCAGTTTATTTGTTCAAAAAGAAAAATACAAAATAATCTATTTTGAACTAGTCTGAAATAGGTATTTTAATAAAAGAAACTCCTAGCTCACTTGGAACTAGGAGTTTTTGTCACTTACTTGGAAAAGAAGAAGGGTGGCGTGTAGTGCTTGAGCTCTTCAAAGCAGGCCAGCGCTGCTTCCTCGTCCTGACAGATAATCAGGCAAACATCGTCTCCGCAGACGGTTGCAATGATTTCAGGAATTTCCATGGCATCTAGGATAGAGCCAAAGGTTCCGGCCAGACCAGGTAGGGTCTTCAGAACCACCTGGTGTTGCACGGGTTTCAAAACGACTAGAGCGTCCTCCATATAGAGGCGGAGCCGCTTTTCCCACCGAGATGGCGCTATCGGATTGATGATATAGTGGGCGGAGTTTGCTTCATTGACCTTAACAAGATTGAGCTGTTTGATATCGCGCGACAGGGTGGACTGGGTGACCGTCACACCGTTGGTCTCTAGCAAATCTTGTAACTCCTGCTGGGTGTGGATTTTCTTTTCCAGGACCAGGGAGAGGATGAGTTGGTGCCGACTTTCAATCTTATTCATTGCAAACTCCTTTATACAGTGCAATCCTTATTGGATAAACATGGCATCGCCAAAACTGAAGAAGCGGTATTGGTGGTCTACGGCGTGTTTATAAGCTTCCAAGACAAATTCCCGGCCGGCAAAGGCAGATACCAGCATGACCAGGGTTGATTTGGGTAGGTGGAAGTTGGTAGAAAAGGCATCGACAATGCGGAACTGGTAGCCGGGCTTAATGAAAATATTGGTCCAGCCAGAGTCAGCTTCCAGTCGGCCGTCAAATTTATTGCCGATGGTTTCAAGGGTGCGAATCGAGGTGGTGCCGACAGCGACAATGCGTCCGCCAGCAGCCTTGACCTGGTTGAGTATTGTTGCAGCCTCGGCCGTCAAGGTATAGAATTCTGAGTGCATCTCATGCTCATCCAGATTATCAGCTGATACTGGTCTAAAGGTTCCCAATCCCACATGGAGGGTCAGATAGACTAGCTTGACACCCTTGGCCTCGATTTTTTGGAGCAATTCTTCTGTGAAATGGAGACCAGCTGTCGGTGCCGCCGCGGAGCCATTTTCCTTGGCATAGACGGTCTGGTAGCGGTCGCGGTCTTCTAGGGTCTCATGGATATAGGGCGGAAGTGGCATTTCTCCCAGGCTTTCTAAGACTTCTAGGAAAATGCCCTCGTAGGCAAATTCGACGATGCGACCACCATGTTCCAATTCCTGGGTCACTGTGGCGGTCAATCTGCCGTCTCCAAAGGCGACAGTAGTACCGACCTTGAGCCGCTTAGCTGGCTTAGCAAGAACTTCCCACTGGTCCCCCTGGGTATTTTTCAGGAGCAAAAATTCCACATGACCACCAGTCTCAGGCTTAAAGCCGTGGAGACGGGCCGGTAGGACACGGGTATTGTTCATAACCAGGGCATCTCCTGGATTGAGCTGGTCGATGATGTGGTCAAAATGGCTGTCCACCATGGTCTGTTTTTCCCTATCCAGGATGAGCAGGCGGGAGCTGTCCCGTTTTTCAAGAGGAACTTGAGCAATCAGCTCCTCAGGCAATTCAAAATCAAAATCTGTTGTTTTCATATCAACTCCTTACAAAAAAATAGCGTATAAAAAGTAGGCCAGAACTAAAAATGGTGATGCAATCAATAGTCCACCAATCCCATAGAGAATACGCTTGAGCAGGACTTGATTTTTCACAAAATACCCAATCAGACAGAGGATATTTCCCAGAAAAAATAGAATGAGTAAATCTTTTAACATACCTTCATTATAGCATTTTTAGGGGGAATAGGCTAGCAGGATGGGAATTGTAAGCAAGATGACTTGACAAAAATTGGTATATACCATATAATAAAATTAGGAAAACGGTCTATACCAACAAGGAGGTTACCATGAAAGTTCATGTAGTTGAAAATCAAGCAGAAGGCGCAGATTTGGCCTTCAATTTATTAAAAGAAAAATTAGCCGGCGGTGCCAAGGTCCTCGGTTTGGCAACAGGTTCCAGTCCTCTGGAATTTTACAAACTCATCCGCGAGAGCGACCTGGACTTTTCTGACCTGATCTCGGTCAATCTGGACGAATATGTCGGGCTAGGCGAGGAAAGTAATCAGTCCTATATCTATTTTATGAAGGAGCAACTCTTCAATAGCAAACCCTTCAAGCAGTCCTACCTGCCAAATGGATTGGCTGAGGATGCGGCAGCTGAAACAGCCCGCTACAATCAAATTTTGGCAGACAAACCCATCGATTTTCAAATCCTGGGTATCGGTCGCAACGGCCACATCGGCTTCAATGAACCAGGGGCGCCCTTTGACGGTCAGACTCACTTGGTTGATTTGGCTCCTTCGACCATCGAGGCCAACAGTCGCTTCTTTGAGACCATTGAGGAAGTGCCAAAACAGGCTATTTCCATGGGGATTGCTAACATCATGGCGGCAAAAACCATTGTCCTCATGGCCTATGGACCTGAAAAAGCCGACGCCATCAAGGCAACAGTGGAAGGGCCAGTGACCACAGATGTCCCTGCCAGCGTCCTTCAGAACCACGAGGATGTAGTCCTCATCGTGGACCAGGCAGCAGCCAGTAAATTAGCATAACAGACAAAACCGACTACCATTTTTGGCAGTCGGTTTTTTAGGATTCAAGGTCAGCTTCTACACGATTGCGGTGGCGGAAAGAGATGACGAGCATCATAAATGAACTAGCAACCAGTATAGCGGCAATCAAGGTTAGATAGTGGTGGAAGGCTATCAGAAGAATGATGGTGCTGAATACCAGAATGGCATATTGAAGCCAAACCATTTTATTCAGTCGATAAAGGTCTTGGTTGTAGCGACTGGTCATTAGGATTCCTAGATAGTAGAGGAAGTAACCAATGAGTAGGAAAGGCAAACCCAAACTAGCGTGCTCACCCGGTAAAACCTCCACAGCAACTGTAAAAAAGTTGAGGCCTAAAACCAGTACCATATGGGCATAGAGTAAGGTGGCTACATTTGTCTTTTGATGGTGATTGATATTGAGATAGGTTTGCGAAATGTAAAACATAAAGGAGAAAGCCATTGCCAAGAAGAAGAGAACACTAGTGAGCAGATGCGTCTGAATCGGATAATTCTTCAAAATCGCAATGACCGTTTCACCAAAGGTAATAATGGTAATCAACTGACACCGTTCAACGATGTGAGGAAAGTTCATAGCATCGTGACTGAGTTTGTCCTTGAAGAAATAGGAAATAATATACGGGAGATATAAAAGCAAGAGGCTCTTTTCATCATAGGTCCAGAAATTAAAGTAAATAGCTACCGAAGTCAAGAAAAATACCAGCACATAAATCCCAAATATATAGAGACTATTTTTTATATCTGCCGTAAAACCGATTTTCCGACCACGAAGGTAGTACTGCAAGCAAAGTATCGAATATGACAGGGTCAAAAAGATGGTAAATGGTAGGGCGGTCGCTTCAAAATCATGGCTAAAGGTTAGAGACAGTTGTCCCACCACAAACATGGACGCAATAATCGTGTTAATATCCAACAAATCCCGTTCACCATATTTGTTGAGGTAAATCGTCTCATTAATCCACAAGGTCATAATAATCAGGTTGGCAGTGATAAAAGTAGAATTTCCCTGAGACCGATATGGTCACCGTGCAAGAGTCCAGTCAGTGAAGAAGTGGCCAGGACAAAGACCAAATCATAAAATAATTCATAGTTGGATACGCGTTTTGCGATAATTTCAGACATGTCAATCTCCTTTTAAAAAAATCTGAACTATTATACCATACGAAAAGGGAGGATATCATCTCCCTTTATATCTTATAGTGTCCAGTCCAAATCAGGTCCGACAGGGACAATGCCTGTTGGATTGATGGTCTTGTGGCTACCGTAATAGTGCTGTTTGATATGGTTAAAGTCAACCGTTTCTGCGATACCAGCATGGTTGTAAATCCGCTTGGTATAATCCCACAAGTTTGGATAGTCCACCAAGGCCTTGATATTGCATTTGAAATGTCCAAAGTATACAGGGTCAAATCGCACCAAGGTGGTAAAGAGACGCAGGTCAGCCTCGGTTAATTGATTGCCAACTAGATAGTCCTTATCTACTAAATGTTCTTCCAATTTCTCCAAGGCAGCAAAGAGATTTTTGACTTCTTTTTCATAGACTGCTTGATTGGTTGAAAAGCCTGCCTTGTAAACGCCGTTGTTGATGTTTGGATAGACAAAGTCATTCATGGCATCAATCTCAGCCTGCAAGTCTGCTGGATAATAATCATCATGATTGCCCGTAATGTCATTGAAGGCAGTATTGAACATCCGCATAATCTCAGCAGACTCATTGCTGACGATGGTGTTGGATATTTTATCCCAAAGAACAGGCACTGTCACACGGCCAGTGTAATGCAGATCAGCCTTCAAATAGACCTGATAGAGATAGTCGCTGTTAAAGAGGGGATCCTTGATAACACCAGGTCCATCTTCAAAGGTCCAGCCATTTTCTAACATGAGTGGATGAACGACAGACAGGGAAATATGGTCTTCCAAGCCCTTCAATTTACGCATAATCAAGGTCCGACTAGCCCAAGGACAAGCCAGAGAAATATAGAGGTGGTAGCGACCAGACTCAGCCTTGAAACCAGCTTTTCCTGTCGGACCAGCCTGACCATCAGGTGTAATCCAGTTGCGAAATTGTGTGACTGTACGAACAAACTTGCCACCTGTAGACTTGGTATCATACCACTGATCTACCCATTTGCCATCTTGTAAAAGTCCCATGAATTTTCTCCCTTACTGAAAAAATGGGAAATCCAATAGGATGATTGGATTCCCTTTGTAAAAAAATATATCACTAACTAGTATTATAAACCTTTTTCAAAAAGAGTCAAGCTATATGATTTGTGATACAATAGTCCCATGAGATTAGACAAATGTATGGAGGCGGCTCAGATTGGCTCCCGCAAGCAGGTAAAAAAACTTTTCAAAGCCCAGCGGATTTGCATTGACGGACAGGTCGCAACCAGCCTAAGCCAAATTGTGGACCCAGGTCTACAGAACATTGAAGTTGTAGGCCAGAGGGTTGAACTGGAAGGCAGTCGTTATTATCTGCTTCATAAGCCTGCGGGTGTGGTTTCTGCCGTGTCCGACAAGGAGCACCAGACCGTTATTGACCTGTTTGAGCCTGAGGATCGGGCGACTGGGCTATATCCAGTGGGGCGTTTGGATAGGGACACGGAAGGCCTGGTCCTCATCACCAACAATGGACCTCTAGGCTTTCGGATGCTCCATCCCAAGCACCATGTGGACAAGACCTATTATGTAGAGGTCAATGGCCCGCTTAGCCAGGATGCGCCCACTTTCTTTGCCTCAGGCGTAACCTTTTTGGACGGCACACGCTGCCAGCCCTGTCAGCTGACGGTTGATTTTTCTTCTTTGGAACATAGCAGAGCGACCATCCAGCTGTCCGAAGGCAAGTTTCATCAGGTCAAGAAAATGTTTTTAGCCTATGGAGTCAAGGTGACTTATCTGCGACGGATCAGTTTTGGCGGCTTCGCTTTAGGAGATTTACCTCTGGGTCAATACAGAACCTTAACCCAAACAGAAATCCAACATTTACTGACCTATTTCGATTGAGGAGAAAAGTATGAATCTATACGATTTTTCAGTGAAGAAAATGGACGGCAGCCAGCAAGACCTGTCTGATTTTGCTGGTCAAGTCTTGCTGGTAGTCAATACGGCACCGGGATGTGGTCTGGCACCCCAGTATAAGGAATTGCAGGAATTGTACGAAAGCTACAAAGATGAAGGATTTGTGGTTCTGGATTTTCCCTGCAATCAGTTTGCTAATCAAGCTAGTGGAACGGACCGAGAAATTCACCAAGCCTGTAGTCTAAATTTTGGTACGACCTTCCCTCGTTTCGCAAAAATCAAGGTTAATGGTCCCGAGGCGGATCCGCTCTATCAATGGCTGAAAAAAGAAAAATCCAGCCTTTTGGGCAGGAGCATTGAATGGAATTTTACCAAATTTTTGATTGACAGACAGGGGCGGGTTGTTAAGCGCTATCTGCCGACAACTCCACCTAGCAAGTTGAAAAAGGACATCGAAAAATTGCTGAAAATAAGAGCCTAGGTCTTTCCCGGGCTCTTATTATTTATAGATATTTCCGTGCAACTTCCAAGTCGCCGTCGTAAGGAGCATGCTCTCCATTGACAATCTGGTAGGCATCGGCGCCTTTCCCTGCGATAATGACCGCATCTTGACCACCAGTCGTTTGGCTCATGGCTTTTGCAATGGCTTCTTCACGGTCCAAGATAAAGTCGCTGGGTCTAGTCATGTAGGAACGAATTTCTGCGGCAATGGCAGCAGGATCTTCTCGGTTAGGGTCGTCTGCTGTCAAGATGACTTCAATCTGCGGATAGTTGTTGAGGAGGAGACCGAAGTCCTTGCGGCGGCTTTCTCCCTTGTTACCAGGAGCTCCTAAAATTAAGATAACCTTGCCAGTCTGGTGTTCCAAGACGACATCGATTAACTTTTTCACGCTATCGCCGTTGTGGGCGTAGTCCACGAATACCTTGGCCCCGTTCTGCTGGGTCAGGACTTCCATGCGGCCAGGGACATTGGTTTGGGCAATCCCTGTGTGAATATCTTCCAGACTTGCACCCAAGCGGAGACAGGCCAGTCCAGCTGCGATGGCATTTTCCTGGTTGAAGCCTCCGATCAGCTGGATGTCGTAGTGGCCAGCCAATTTGCCAGTCGCTGTGAAGTCAAAACCTGCTGACTGACTAATCTGGTTTTCAGAAGTCGGCCCATAAAAGTCATGGTCTTTGGAGCTGACTTGGTCTTTCACCACCTCAAAATGGTCCATTCCAGCATTGACAATAACCGCTCTGCTATTGTCCATCAAAAGCCGCTTGTGGTAGAAATAGTCCTCAAAGGTCGGGTGCTCAATGGGGCCGATGTGGTCAGGGCTGATGTTGAGGAAGACGCCGACATCAAAGGTCAGCCCGTAAACTCGCTTGACCAAGTAAGCCTGGCTAGACACCTCCATAATCAAGTGGGTCATGCCGTTTTGGACCGCCTCCGCCATCATGGCAAAGAGGTCCAGGCTTTCAGGCGTGGTCAGGGTGGACTTGAAGAAAGTCTTGCCGTCCAGCGTGGTGTTCATGGTCGAAAGCATGGCAGGTTTGTGGCTCTGTTTAAGAATGTTAAAAGCAAAATAAGCCGCCGTTGTCTTACCTTTGGTACCGGTGAAGGCCAGGAGTTTGAGCTGTTTCTGGGGATGACCATAAAAATTCATAGCAATCAGGCTCATAGCCTGCTTGATGTCATGGACGATGATAGCAGGAATGCCAACCTCATAGTCGATTTCAGACACGTAAAAAGCCAGCCCAGCCTCGATAGCCTTTTCCAGAAATTCCTTCTTAAAGGCCAAACCCTTGGCAAAAAAGAGGGTCGTTGGGCTAACAGTGCGGCTGTCATAGCTGAGAGCGTCAAACTGGACATCCGTCCAAGTGCTATCAATCTGATTATTTTGTTTGATCTGGCGGAAGTTGTTATCCGCTTTTAAGATGTCTACTACACGTTCAATTTTTATCATGTTTCTATTGTAAACCTATCGAGGATATTTGACAAGTCAGGACAAGAAAACCCTCTCGGAAATACACGAGAGGGCAAGTAACTAGGCAATGAATTCTAACCAGAATCCCAAGAAGACGATTCCGACACAAAGATAAATCAGCCAATCCTTTTTCAGATTGCCCTTCTTGGAAAAGAAGGATTGGTAGAGAGTGAAAGGAATCAAAATCGGTTGTAAGTATATCCACCAGTTATATTCATTGTCCAAAATAGCTCCCAAACTATATAGTATCAAGCAAATGGCCATGTAAAAATCCAGACTGCGGTAAAACTGATTGTTAAACTGTTTGAACATCTTAGTAGCCCCTATATATCACGATAGCACCAAGCCACAGAAGTAGCAAGGCAATGACAAGCCAAATGGTTCTGGTTTTCGAAAAGCGATGCTTGGGCTTGAAAAAGGCCCGATAAGCATGAATGAGCAGAGTCAGAGATAAAAACAGATTTAAAGGCAGGTACTGACTTTCCGGGTAACTAAGCCAGATATGTCCAATCTGAATCATCCAGAAAATCAACCAATAAAACTCCGAATAGCGATAAAAATCTTTTTGGAATGTCATAGGAACCTCCTTTGAAAGCTCTTTCACAAGTATAGTATATCAATTCTTAAGGATGTTGTCCAGGATTTTTATGCAAATGTTCACGGGGTTTTATAGCTAAAAACTATAAGAAAGCTCTAGTTTTTCCTATAGGAAATCTTCGGTTTCTTTCCCAAAAATAAGCCAATTTCTGCTAGACTAGTAGATATAGAAACGAGGTAGAGAAGATGACAGAATTAAAAATAGATACGATTTTGGCCCGGACGGGCATAAATAGTGACGAGAAGTCGGGAGCCCTCATATCGCCTATCCATCTTTCGACTACCTACCAGCATCCGGAGTTCGGCCAGTCCACAGGTTTTGATTATACCCGCACCAAAAATCCGACCCGTGCTAGTTTGGAAAAAACTCTGGCAGCGATTGAGAAGGCGGACTATGCCCTGGTGACCAGCTCAGGAATGGCGGCTCTGGTTTTGCTTTTCAACGGCTTTCCAGTCGGCAGTAGAATTGTGGCAGCGCGTGATCTCTACGGTGGTTCTTTCCGCTGGTTTAACGAGCAGGAGAGTCTGGGGCGTTTCAGCTTTACCTATGCCAATAGCGAGGAGGATCTACTAGCGGCCATTGACGACCATACCGACTACGTTTTCCTTGAGACACCGACCAACCCGCTCATGGTGGAATTTGACATTGCTAAGGTTTCGGCTGTCGCCCATGCCAAAGGTGCCAAGGTCATTGTCGATAATACCTTTTACAGTCCGATTTATCAAAATCCTCTGACGCTGGGTGCTGACGTGGTCCTGCATTCTGCGACCAAGTATCTGTCTGGTCACAATGATGTCTTGGCTGGAGTTCTCATGACCAATGACCAGGCTATTTACGACAAGCTCTTCTATGACCAAAATACGACTGGTCCAACCCTGTCGCCGCTGGATGCCTACCTGCTCATGCGTGGTCTCAAAACCCTGTCGATCCGCATGGAACGTGCGACTCAGAATGCTCAGAAGATTGTGGCTTATTTGGAGAATAGCCCAGCAGTTAAGCAGGTTTACTATACCGGCAAGGGTGGCATGATTTCTGTTAAGGTTGCAGATGAGGCGACCATTCCCCACATTCTCAACAGCCTTGAGATTTTTACCTTTGCGGAAAGTTTGGGTGGGGTGGAAAGTTTGATTACCTATCCAGAGACCCAGACCCATGCTGATATTCCAGCAGAAACCCGTCATTCCTATGGTCTGACAGACGATTTACTCCGTCTATCTATTGGAATTGAGGATGCGGATGATTTGATTGCTGATTTGAAACAAGCCTTGGAGGGATCATATGACTAGCTATGATTTTACCAGCCGGCCCAACCGATTGGGCCAACATGCAGAAAAATGGCGTAAGGTGGAAGAGGATGCAGACCTCTTGCCACTGTGGATTGCGGACATGGATTTTGAGCCTTTACCAGAGATCCGCCAAGCTATCCGTGACTATGCTGGCCAGCACATTTTTGGCTATCCCTATGCCAGCGAGGGGCTTTATCAGTCCATTATTGATTGGGAAAGAAACCAGCATGGCTACGAGATTGAGCGCGATAGCATTCTCTTGGTCGAAGGAGTTGTACCAGCTTTGACCATTGCCGTTCAGGCCTTTACCAAGGAAGGGGACGCAGTCCTCATCAATACACCTGCCTATCCTCCCTTTGCGCGGACTATCAAGCTCAACAACCGCCACTTGGTGACTAATTCTCTTGTCAAGTCAGACGGAATTTTTACCATTGACTTGAAAAAATTAGAAAAAGACATCCTCGAAAATGAGGTCAAGATTTATATTTTTTGTAATCCACACAACCCCGGTGGCCGTGTGTGGACCAAGGAAGAAGTGGCTGCTGTTGGCCAGCTCTGCCAGAAACATGGCGTCCTTCTGGTTTCAGATGAAATCCACCAGGATTTAGCCCTCTTTGGCAATCAGCACCAGTCCTTCAATACAGTTGATGACCGATTCAAGGAATTTTCGATTGTCCTATCGTCTGCGACTAAGACTTTCAATATTGCAGGCACCAAAAATAGCTTTGCCATTATTGAAAATCCAGAACTGCGGAAGATTTTTGCCAAACGTCAATTGGCTAATAGCCAGCATGAAATTCCTGCTATCGGCTTGATTACCACCGAAACAGCCTTCCGTTACGGAGCCGATTGGTTGGCAGAATTGAAAAAAGTCATCGAAACAAATGTTGATTTTACAGTGGATTATCTGGAAACCCGTACCAAGATTCAGGTCATGAAACCACAGGGGACTTATTTAATCTGGCTAGATTTTTCAGCTTACGGCCTGAGTCAGGCTGACCTTATGGAACAATTAGAAAAAGAGGCTAAAGTCCTCCTAAATGACGGTCTGGTCTTCGGCAGCGACGGTAAGCAGCATGTACGATTAAATGCCGCAGCACCTTTTGATACCATAAAAGAAGCCAGTGAGCGGATTGCAAGGGTTTTTGGAAAGTGAGGCTAGTTTAGCTTGAACGATAAAAGAGAAGAAAAAACAGAAAAAGAAAAGATGCTGGCGGGGCAGATGTACAATGCAGCAGATAGTGAATTGGTAGCCTTGCGGCAGCAGGCCAGAGTTTACCGCCAGGCCTTTAATGCTGCAGAGTTGGACAGCTTCAAACGAACAGAAATTGCCAAGCAGTGGCTGGGAACAACGGGAGAGCGGATTTACATTGAAGCACCCCTGACCTTGGACTATGGTTGCAATATCCACGTCGGAGAAGATTTTTATGCCAATTTCAACTGGACTGTTTTGGATACTTGCCCTGTGACCATCGGAAAGAATGCTATGTTGGGACCAAATGTTCAGTTTTACACAGCCCTTCATCCGCTCAAGGCAGAGGAACGCATTGCTGGACCTGAATATGGAGCACCGATTGAGATTGGTGATAATGTCTGGATTGGTGGGGGTGCTATTATCTTGGCTGGCGTGATCTTGGGTGACAACGTCGTGGTCGGAGCGGGTTCTGTCGTGACCAAATCTTTCGGAGACAATGTCGTACTGGCTGGCAATCCGGCCCGTGTTATTAAGACCATTGACTAGATAAAAAGTATTTTCAACTACAGTGATGACCTTCTTCTAAAGTGAAAAAATGATTTCTATCTGGTTTTGGCAAGCCCTTGTTTTGGTAGAAGGTGTAGTTCCGGCTCTATCCATCGCAGTTCAAGTTTTTACAGCTGAGGGGGATGCAATTATGAGCAATACGCCAGTATATCCCCTTTTTGCCCGTACTATTCAACTCAATCATAGACGGTTGATTAGTCAGCCTCTTCGTGTAGAAAATGACCAATTTACTCTTGATTTTCAGGCTTTGGAGCAAAAGATTGTTGAAGAGGGTGTCAAACTCTACATCTTCTGCAATCCCCACAATCCAGGTGGCAGAGTTTGGAGTCATCAGGAACTACAAGAGCTCGGTGCTATCTGTCAGAAGCATGGAGTCATCTTAGTCTCTGATGAAATCCATCAGGACCTAACCCTTTTTGGACATGAGCACCATTCCTTCAATACGGTTTCCTCTAACCATAAGGAATTTTCGGTCATTTTGTCTTCTGCAACCAAGACATTTAATATAGCGGGAACAAAAAACAGCTTTGCTATTATTGAAAATCCTCAGTTGCGTAAAGCTTTTACCAAGAGACAATTGGCCAATAACCAACATGAAATCCCTAGCCTAGGCTTGATTACCACGGAAGTTGCCTACCGACACGGAAAACCTTGGTTGGCCGCCTTAAAACCAGTTTTGGAAGAAAATATCTTGTTGGTCCAAGAAGAATTGAGTAAAAATACACTCATAAAGGTCCTTAAGCCACAAGGAACCTACTTGATTTGGCTGGATTTTTCAGCCTATGAACTTAGTCATCAAGAGCTAGCAGAGAAATTGTTGGAAGAAGCACAACTGCATTTGAATGATGGATTGACCTTTGGAAAAGAAGGTGAAAAGCATTTCCGATTGAACGCAGCAACACCACAATTTGTCATCAAGGAAGCCTGCCGACGACTGGTGGAAGTGTTTGGGTAACTAAGAAATATAGAAAAAATTCAATGAAGTCCGAGCATTTTCTGGCCAAACAAATAATAACAGAAATATTTTTGGTGTGAATGCCAGTTTAGTCCATGAATGAAAATTTGTTTTTCAATTTTCCAGATTGCAATAAAAATAGAAAAAGGAAGAGCTAGGCTATTCCTTTTTTTGTTGTTTTCGATAGTCAGTAGGACTCATGTGAAAGTAATTCTTAAAGGCTGTGCTGAAAGTCAGGGGGTCATAGTAGCCGACAGAATTAGCAATCTCCGTAATGGTTCGTTCGGGATCTTCTAAGAGTTGGCAGCTTCGATTCATTTTTACCTGAAGAATGTAGTCTTTGATGGCGTAGCCAGTTTCCTGTTTGAAAATTTTATAGAGATAACTTCGACTTAGAGCGAGCTGATCTGCAATTTCTGTCACCTTAATCGGTAGAGCGTAGTGACTGTGAATCAGCTTAATAGCATGGTGAACATAGCTTTTGGCAAGAGTACCGGCCTCTTTCAGTTGTTGATTGGGAAATTCTGCAACAAGGTAGGCAAGTAATTGATGAAGATGGCCGACCAGGATGTGCTCTGCCACCATTGGTAAGGGGTGTTTGTCTGTTTTGGTAATGTCTATCATTTTTTGTAAAATGGGGGACTGGAGGCTGGAATGCAGATAAAATTTTTCCAATAAGCGACTATGTTCAAGAATTGACTCAGCTTTTGACCCGCTAAAACCAACCCAAATATAAGTCCAAGGGTCTTGTCCATCTGCTTGGTAGAAGATGGCCTTGTTTTTAGGGAGGATAAACAAGTCGCCCGCAGCCAATTCAGTCGTTTCTCCGAGAATGCTAATTTTCCCCTTGCCCTCAGTGATAAAATGGAGGACATAATTATCTCGAATGGTTGGGCCAAAAGAATAGTTTTTATCACATTGTTCCGCACCGTAATGGTCGATATTTAGGTCAAAGTTATGGCTGTCTAGTTCATTGTAGCTATTTAGAATGTTCATAAGCTCTTCTCCTTAGGAAACATTATACCATATTCTAACAACAAAACCCTATTTTGTAAAACGCTTACATTTGTTAGAATAATTCATGTAATACAGATAGGAGCTGACAGTATGATTCAATACATAGAAGAACATGGCCTATTTCACATGAAAACAAGAGAATTTTCCTACGTGATAGAGGTGCTAGAAACAGGCGATCTAGTTCATCGTTATTTTGGGAAAAAAATCGAAAAATTTAGCGATGGAAACAAAATAACATATTTGGACCGAGCCTTCTCGCCTAGTCCAATTACTGGAAATCGGACCTACTCACTGGACACCTTGTCCTTGGAATATTCCAGCAATGGGCTAGGAGACTTTCGGACAGCCTCTATTGATGTGCGAAATGAAATCGGCATTGCCTTGGATTTGAAGTACAAGCAACACCGGATTTATCAAGGCAAGCCCTTGCTAGATGGTTTACCAGCTAGCTTTGCTTCTGAAGAGGAAGTGGAGAGTTTAGAAATTGACCTCTATGATGCTGTAGCAGATGTGACAGTGACCTTGCAGTATGCGGTTTTCGAAGAAAGTAACTATCTTGCACGCTCGGCTCGTATCCAAGTAGGTCGCTATCCCTCTAAGTTGGAAAAAGCCTTGTCCTTCACCTTGGATATGCCCCATAAGGACTTTGTCATCCATAGTTTGACAGGTCGCTATGCTTATGAAAAAGAGTGGACGAAAACGCCGATTACGAGTGGTACCTACTCTATTGGAAGCATTCGAGGGGCTTCAAGTCACTCGCGGACTCCATTCTTAGCCTTGGCGGCTCCAACTGCTACAGAAGATAATGGCGAAGTTTATACCGCCCAACTAGTCTATAGTGGAAACTTCACTGGTTTTGTGGAGACAACTGCTTTGGAAACAGTCCGTTGGGGCATGGGAATCAATGATACTAGCTTCAGCTGGAATTTGGCTTCCGGAGAAAGTTTTCAGACACCTGAGGTCCTCCTGTCCTTTACGGATAAAGGTTTTACAGGTATGACTCAGGATAGTCATGACTTCATCAAAAAACACTTGATTCGTTCTCAATTTGTCAATCAAGAACGACCGATTCTCATCAATAACTGGGAAGGAACCTACTTTGATTTTACAGAAGAGAAGATTCTTTCCATGGCCAGATTGGCCAGTCAGGCAGGCATTGAGTTATTTGTGCTTGATGATGGCTGGTTTGGAAAACGGAACAATGACGAGTCTTCCTTGGGAGATTGGATTGTCAACACAGACAAACTTCCGAATGGTTTAGCAGGTCTAGCAGATTCGATTCGGGCCTTAGGGATGAAATTTGGTCTTTGGTTTGAGCCAGAGATGATTTCCATAGATAGTGACCTCTATAGGCAACATCCAGATTGGGCTATTCATATTGATGGACGCGCACCAATTTACAGTCGAGAGCAGTTGGTAATGGATTTGTCCAAACCAGAAGTTTGTGACTACATTATCCAAGCTGTATCCGATGTACTGAAATCTGCCAAAATCGATTATGTCAAGTGGGATATGAATCGTAATATCACCAGTATGTCTCAAGAATTCGCTAACGCTGATTCTTACGAATTCCATCATCGCTATATGTTGGGGCTCTACCGAGTATTAGAAACTCTGACCAGTCGCTTCCCAGATATTCTCTTTGAATCCTGTTCAGGAGGTGGCGGTCGAAATGACTTGGGGCTGCTTTACTATATGCCACAGGCTTGGGCTAGTGACAATACAGACGCGATTGGACGCCTCTCAATTCAGGAAGGTACGGCCTTGCTCTACCCAACCTCTTCAATGGGTGCCCATGTATCAGCAGTTCCTAACCATCAAGTCGGTCGAATTACATCCTTGAAAACCCGAGGAAATGTGGCTATGATGGGCGGAGCCTTTGGTTACGAGTTAGATGTTACCCAACTGTCACCGGAAGAATTAGCAACTCTTACTGAACAGGTTGAAACCTTTAAGCAGATTCGCTCAACAGTCCAGTTTGGTGACCTCTATCGTTTGAAAAAAACGGCAAATACCTGGGCAGCCAACTATGTTGATGCAGATAAGAGTCAGGCTGTTTTGACTTTCGTAAAAATACTAGCTCAACCAGAAGCTCCTCTGTTGCAGGTAAGATTGAAGGGGCTAGACCCAGAAGCTTGTTATTACTGTCCACAGTTGGAAACAAGTTTCTATGGAGATGAGCTCATGAACATCGGCTTAACCATGCCCCATGTTCAAGAAGATTATTTTAGTGTACAATATATATTTAAGAAAATCTAGGAGGATTTTATTATGAAAATGAGAAGATTTCTCAAATGTGCGTCGGTTTGTGCTTTTGCAAGCTTCCTTGTAGCCTGCGGAAATTCTAGCAGCAGCGACAAGGTAGAAATTGAATTTTTCTCGCAAAAGCCTGAAATGCAAGCAACCTTGCAGGAAATTATTGATGACTTTGAGAAAGAGAATCCAGATATTGAAGTTAAGTTTTCAAATGTGCCAGACGCAGGAACTGTTTTGAAAACACGGATGGCCAATGATGAAGCACCAGATGTTATCAATATCTACCCTCAAAATGCAGATTTCAAAGAGTATGCAGCAGATGGCCGTTTCCTTGAAATTGGTGATGATGCAGGTCTTAGTCATTTGAAAGATGGGGCAGTAACACCTTATCTTGTAAATGATACAAACTACACTCTTCCATTGACTGCCAATGCCTATGGTATCTACTACAACAAAGATAAATTTGAAGAACTTGGTTTGGAAGTACCAACTACCTATGCAGAATTTGTTGCTTTGGTAGACAAAGTTAAGGCTGATGGCAGTGTGGCACCATTTGCCCTTTCTCTAAATGATGCCTGGTCGCTCAATGGTTACCACCAATTAGCTTGGGTAACAGTTGCAGGTGGGTTTGACGGTGCAGAGGATATTTTGATTCGCAGTGCCAAGGGTGCTATCCAAGATGATGCAACAACTAAGGAAGTCTTGGAGCGTTTAGAACTCTTGACTGACAATGGTCAAAAAGGTTTCACAGGAGCACTTTACGCCGACGCGGTTGCTTCATTTGCAGCAGGAGAAGCCCTCATGATGCCACAAGGAACTTGGGCTGCTACAGCAATCAATCAGCAAGAGCCTGAATTTGAATACGGCATGTTTACCTTCCCAGGAGATGAAAAAGGTGGTGATTACACGATCGGTGCGGCAGACCTAGCCCTATCTGTATCAGCTGAATCAGAGCATCCAGAAGAGTCTAAGAAGTTCTTAGAATACCTCTCACGTCCAACAGTCATTCAGAAATACTATGACGTGGACGGATCACCAACCTCAGTTGAAGGAGTCGACACTGAAGGCAAGTTTGAAGAAACTGCTGGAGTTACACAATATGCCTTCACAGACAAGCATGTCGTATGGTTGCAAAGTGAGTGGGATTCAGAAGATGAGTTTTGGAATATCACTGTTGAAATGGTGAAAAAACCAGATTCAGCAGAACTTGTTAAGAAACTTAATGCCTTCTTTGATCCGATGAAATAATCAGCATGAAAAACAACTATGGGATTAGGGTTTGGGTTTCCCAAACCTGTCCCCCCTATAGTTGTTTAACCTCAGTTTGAAGGAGAGTCCCCTAATTCTTTTTGGAACTGAGATTAAACAACTATACTTGATAAATTTAGTAAAGGAGTTCTTTATGAATCAAAAAGGATTTGTTGCAAAATATTGGCCCTACTTATTTGTAGCTCTGCCAATCGCTCTTCAGTTAATCTTTTTCTTCTATCCCTTGATAACAGGGGTGTTCTACAGTTTAACAGACTGGAATGGTTTATCCAGTAGTTACGATGTGATTGGGATTCAAAACTACATTGATATTTTGAAGGACCCTGACTTCTATACCAGTATCACCTTTACCATCATCTTTACCATTGGTCTAGTAATTGGGGAAATTGTCATTGGTATTTGGTTGGCAACCTTGCTTAATCGGAAAATCAAAGCAGTTGGCTTTTTCCGGACCTGGTATTTCTTCCCAGCAGTTTTGTCAACGGTAACCTTGGGTCTCATCTTTGTTCAACTGTTTAACTACGGTTTTACACAGATTGGCGAAATTCTCCAAATCGACTGGTTAATGGAAAACCTATTGGTACAAGAGAATACTGTTATTCCGTCCGTCCTCTTTGTCGCTCTTTGGCAGGGTCTGGCGATGCCGGTTATCATTTTCCTATCTGGTCTGCAAAGTATTCCAGATGATGTGAAGGAAGCAGCAGCTATCGACGGTGCGACACGCTCCCAGCAGTTCTTCAACATTGAATTGCCTTTCCTATTACCATCTATCAGCATGGTCTTTATCCTGGCGATGAAATCTGGCTTGACAGCCTTTGACCTCATTTTTGCTCTTACCAGCGGAGGTCCAGATGGCAAGACAGAGTCACTGGGTTTGCTAGTTTATAACTACGCTTTTGTTGACAATAAATTCTCGTATGCCAACGCTCTGGCAGTCGTTCTCTTCATCTTTATCATTGTGATTTCCTTGATTCAGATGCGGATTTCTAAGAAATTTGAAGTATAGGGAGGTATGTTTATGAATAAGACCAAACAAAGCAATTGGTGGGTATATCTCATTCTATTCAGCGGCATTCTCTTTATGTTTATTCCGCTACTGGTGACGGTGATTAGTTCCTTCAAGCCAACTAAAGAAATTACAGGTAACTTCTTTGGCTTACCTGAAAATTTCACACTAGACAACTATAGTCGCTTGTTTGAAGATGGAGTTGTTCAATATTTTGGGAATTCTGCTCTGATTACCATTGCTGCAGTAGGTTTGATTATTCTGGTTATTCCAATGGCAGCCTTTGCAGTAGCCCGTCAAATGAAGAGGCAAACAGCTTTCAACTTTATCTACTTTTTCTTGATTATCGGAATTTTTGTTCCCTTCCAAGTGATTATGCTTCCTATGACCAAGTTGATGTCTAGTCTCGGTTTGAACAATATTTTGGGGTTGATTATTCTTTATTTGACCTATGCAGTGCCGCAGGCCCTCTTCCTCTATGTTGGTTATATCAAGACAATTGTTCCTGAAGAGATGGACGAGGCGGCAGCAATTGATGGTTGTGATAAGTTTACAATGTACTGGAGAATTATTTTTCCATTGATGAAGCCCATGCACGCTACGATTTTGATCATCAATGCCCTCTGGGTCTGGAATGACTTTCTCTTGCCTCTCTTGGTCCTCAACCGTGACCAAGAAATGTGGACTTTGCCCCTCTTCCAGTATAACTATCAAGGAATGTATTTCAGCGATTATGGACCGTCATTTGCGTCCTATGTAGTTGGGATTATCCCAATCCTACTGGTTTATCTCGTTTTCCAAAAGCATATCATTTCAGGTATGACCAGCGGATCTGTTAAATAAAACTCGAAAGGTTGAGGCAACTCAACCTTTTGCCAAAAATCAATAAGAAAAAGCTTTCAAAAGGAGAAGAAAATGAAAGTAAAAAATCAAGCAATGTTAATTACCTATTCAGACAGTCTTGGAAAAAATCTGAAAGACTTGAAGCAGGTCTTGGAAGGTCCTTTGAAAGATGTGGTCGGTGGTGTCCACATTCTTCCCTTCTTTCCATCATCGGGTGACCGCGGGTTTGCACCCATGGACTATACCAAGGTTGATGAGGCTTTTGGAGATTGGAGCGACATTGAGGCACTCAGTAAGGATTACTACCTCATGTTTGATTTCATGATTAACCATATTTCAGCCAAGTCGCCTTACTTCCTTGACTTCCTAGAAAAGAAAGATGAGTCTGTCTATGCAGATTTGTTTATCCGCTACAAAAACTTTTGGCCAAATGGTGAGCCGACTCAGGAAGATGTTGACCTGATTTATAAACGGAAGCCACGTGCTCCCTATCGCATTGCCAAGTTTGCTGACGGTAGTGAGGAAAAAGTTTGGTGTACCTTTGATGAGCAACAGATTGACCTCGATGTGACAACGGAAACAACTCGTCGCTTTATCAAAGAAAATCTGGAACAGCTGGCGGACCACGGAGCTTCCATTATTCGCTTGGACGCCTTTGCCTACGCCAATAAGAAAATTGGAACAAACTGTTTCTTTGTTGAGCCAGATATTTGGGACATGCTTCATTTTCCGCGTCAGCTATTGGCACCAAAAGGAGTGGAAATTCTACCAGAAATCCATGAACATTACACCATTCAGCAAAAAATCGCTGAGCAAGACTACTATGTCTATGACTTTGCCCTACCGATGTTGGTCCTTCATGCTCTTTATTCAGGCAATGTCAACCGTCTTGTTCACTGGATGGAAATCTGCCCTCGCAAGCAATTTACAACCTTGGACACGCATGATGGTATCGGAGTGGTCGATGTCAAGGACTTGCTGACAGATGAGGAAACAGAGGCCACAAGAGAAGCCCTCTATGCCCAAGGAGCAAATGTCAAGAAGATTTATAGCACAGAGGCTTACAATAATCTGGACATTTACCAGATAAATTGCACCTACTATTCAGCTTTAGGAAATGATGACCAAGCCTATCTCTTGGCACGTGTGCTTCAATGTTTTGCACCAGGTATTCCGCAGATTTACTACGTTGGTTTGTTGGCAGGAGAAAATGATATCGAATTGCTCGAATCAACCAAAGAAGGCCGCAACATCAACCGTCACTATTATGATTTGGAAGAAATTGAGCGAGAAGTTCAACGTCCGGTTGTTCAGTCCCTGTTCAACTTGCTCAAGTTCCGCAATACCAGTGCAGCATTCGATGGAGAGTTTGCTGTGGAGATGGCAGATGCCAATACAATTCATATCAGCTGGACCAATGACGATGCCAATACAGTGGCAGAATTAAGAGCTAATCTGAAAGATAAAACATTTGAAATCATTGAAACAGTTGACGGACAACATCACGAAATCAACTTATAAAGTTTGGAAGAAGGGTTAGGATTGCTTTCCTAGCCTTTGTTTCCTTTGGAAAGGAATAGACATGGAAAAATCAAATTGGTGGAAAAAGTCGGTTATTTATCAAGTATATCCGAGGAGTTTTCAGGATTCGAATGGTGATGGTATTGGAGACATCAAAGGAATTACCAGCCGTTTAGATTATTTGCAAACATTGGGGATAGAGGCTATCTGGCTCAGTCCTGTCTATCAGTCTCCTATGGATGATAATGGCTATGATATCAGTGATTACCAAGCCATTGCGGCGGAATTTGGGACTATGGAAGACATGGAGGAGCTGATAGCAGAAGGGCAGAAGCGAAATATTAAGATTGTGATGGACTTGGTCCTCAACCATACATCTGACGAACATTTTTGGTTTCAAGAAGCCTTGAAAGGTCCAGAAAATCCCTATTATGATTACTATGTATGGGCCGATGAGCCGAATGAATTAACATCTACTTTCTCAGGATCTGCTTGGGAATATGTTCCACATTTGGACAAGTATTACTTGCATCAGTTTTCGGTCAAACAACCAGACTTGAACTGGAAGAATCCTGCCGTCAAGGAAGAAATTTGGCAGATGATTAACTTCTGGATTGACAAGGGAGTCGGTGGTTTTCGACTGGATGTGATTGACTTGATTGGGAAAGAGCCTGAAAACTTAATCACAGCAGACGGTCCGACTCTCCATCCCTTGATTCAAGAACTAAACCAGCAAACATTTGGTGCCTATGACCTTGTAACCGTGGGAGAAACCTGGAGTGCAACCCCTGAGAGTGCCCAGCTATATTCTCACCCAGACCGTAATGAATTTTCGATGATTTTTCAATTTGAGCACGTTTGTCTAGACCAGCAAGCCGGCAAAGAAAAATGGGATTTAGCTCCGCTTGATCCTGCCAAGTTACATCAGGTTTTATCAAAATGGCAGACAGAATTAGTTGGGAAAGGTTGGAACTCGCTTTTTTGGAACAACCATGATTTGCCACGGGCTATTTCCCGCTTTGGTGATGATAGTCCTGAATTCAGGGAACTAAGCGGAAAAATGCTAGCTATTTATCTGCATTTCATGTCGGGTACGCCTTATATTTACCAAGGGGAAGAAATTGGCATGGTTAACACTCCGATTTCAAGTATTGAAGAAGCGGATGACATCGAGACGCGTCGCATGTACGCAGAGTGTTTGGAGCAGGGCTATTCGAATGAGGAGTTATTGACTTCTATAAATGCGAAAGGGCGAGACAATGCTCGCCGACCAATGCAGTGGTCTGGTAAAGAAGGAGCTGGTTTTACTGAGGGACAACCATGGTTATCGCTTAGTCCAAGCTATCCATCTATCAATGTAGAAAAGGCATTAGAAGACAAAAATTCTCTCTTCTATACCTACCAACGATTGATTGCCTTGAGAAAGCTCTATCCCTGCATGGCAGAAGGGAACTATGAGACTTTAGATACAGGTAATCCCTTTGTATTAGCTTATCGTAAATTTGATGATGTAGATGAGTTTGTGGTCTTGGTCAACTTTAGCAATCAAGCTCAGGAATACCGTCTTGAAGAACAATTAGGAGAAACTATCCTTTTTCACAACTATTCAACGGAATCAGAAGATACCTCTCAACTGCGACCTTATGAAGCTCTAGTCTATAAAAAGTAAAATTCCTATTATATTTCCAAGCATTTTTCCTGAAATTTTGGTAGAATATAGTGACATGAAACTTCACAGTCTCTAATGTCCGCAATAAACATCAAAGAGAGGTTTTATCATTATGGGGAAATTCCAAGTTATTTCACACCCACTTATCCAGCACAAATTGTCTATCCTTCGTCGGACGACAACTTCTACAAAAGATTTCCGTGAGCTGGTTAATGAAATTGCCATGCTAATGGGCTACGAAGTCTTGCGTGACTTGCCATTGGAAGATGTAGAAATCGAAACACCGATTACAAAGACGGTTCAAAAGCAGATTGCAGGTAAAAAATTGGCAATCGTTCCAATCCTGCGTGCCGGTGTTGGTATGGTGGACGGCTTGCTCAGCCTAGTACCAGCAGCCAAAGTTGGTCACATCGGTATGTACCGTGATGAAGAGACCCTCCAACCCGTTGAATATTTGGTGAAATTACCAGAGGATATCGACCAACGCCACATCCTTGTTGTGGATCCAATGCTTGCAACAGGTGGTTCAGCTATTCTTGCTGTTGATTCGTTGAAAAAACGTGGTGCATCCAATATCAAATTTGTGGCCCTCGTATCAGCTCCAGAAGGTGTAAAGGCTCTTCAAGAAGCTCATGCAGATATTGACATCTACACAGCTGCCCTGGATGAAAAACTCAACGAAAAAGGCTATATCGTCCCTGGTCTGGGAGATGCAGGTGACCGCCTCTTCGGTACAAAATAAGGGCTCTTTGTCAACTGTAGTGGGTAGATGAAAAGCTAACACCTAGAGAGGACGAAATTCGTTCTCTCATTTTTGATGTTTAAAGCAATATATATCTTGGTTTTAAAGTTCGTAAAGTTCCTAAAGCCGAACGCTTGCCTCTTGATGTCTTTGATGAGTTTATTGGTCGCTTCCAGCTTAGCGTTGGAATATGGAAGCTCCATGGCGTTCGTGATGTACGTTTTATACTTTAGAAAAGTTTTAAAAACAGTTTTAAAGGCAGGATTGACAAGATTCAGATTGTCTTCTAGAAGCTCGAAGAAATATTTTGAGTTCATCTCTTGGAAATGGAAGAGAAGGATCTGATAGAGTTCGTAATAGAATTTCAGTTCCTCAGAGAAATTCAATGTTTTCTGGACAACCTCTCTCGGTGTTACTGTTTGCCCAAAAGTGCGAGAAAAGAAGCGATTCAGAGACAGTTTTCGACTATCTTTTTGGAGAATACGCCAGTGATTTTTCATGGATCGATAAGGTAGGGAACGCGTATCGAAAGTCTTCATAATATCAATTCTAGTTGTCATCATAGCACGGCTCAGGTGTTGGATAATGTGAAATCTATCAAGGACAATTTTAGCTCTTGGAAATAGTTTTTTGATGATGGGAATATAGCTCCCCGACATATCCACCGTTACGACCTCGACAGTTTCTCTGACCGCCCTAGGATACTTGTAGAAATAGTTCTTGATGGTGGTTTGGCGGTTGTTGTCAAGAATGGTCACAATCGATCTCGTCTCAAAATTCTGAGCAATAAAGGCGAGTTTTCCCTTGTTCCGACTAAATTCATCCCAACTCAAGACTTTTGGTAATTTCGTAAAATCATACTCAAATTGAAACTGAGCCAGTTTCCTCTGGACGACTGATACGGAGATATGTAATCTCCTAGCGATGGCTATATTGGTCATGTTTTCTGTATGGAGTTGTGTCACTTTCTCCCAAATAGGTAGGGAAATCTGACAGTTTTTCTTGACTAGAGCTGTCTCAGCTACAGTCACTTTTTGGCAAGATTTGCATTGAAACCGCCGTTTCTTAAGCAAGAGGAGGGTCGGAAAGCCCTGGCAATCCAAAATCGGAATCTTTGACGACTTTTGAAAGTCGTACTTGATACACTTTCCTTGGCAATGAGGACAACCAGGGCTGTCGTAATCTAGCTTTGCCCTGATTTCTAGATGGGTCTGATGTTTCAAAATGAAGAGAATTTTGATGTTTTTGTCTTTGATTCCGATTAGTTCTGTGGTATGATAAAGCTGTTCCATATGAACCCTTTCTAATGAGTTGTTTAGTCGCTTTTCATTATAGGTCATATGGGACTTTTTTTCTACACTCAAAAAGGCTCCATAATCTCTACAGTGGATTTACCTACTACAGAAATTATAGAGCCAAAATAAGTAAAAAAGAAATCAGCTCGGCTGGTTTCTTTTTCTGTGTTAAATATTTGACCAATTTTGACTATTGGTATATAATAGGCACATATCTATCTCGAAAAGGAGTATTCTTATGATTCCAGTAGTTATTGAACAAACCAGTCGTGGTGAGCGTTCTTATGATATTTATTCCCGTTTGCTCAAGGACCGTATCGTCATGTTGACAGGACCGGTGGAGGACAATATGGCTAATTCTATCATTGCCCAATTGCTCTTCCTTGATGCGCAAGATCCGACTAAAGACATTTATCTCTATGTCAATACCCCAGGTGGATCTGTGTCAGCAGGTCTTGCTATCGTGGATACCATGAACTTTATCAAGGCAGACGTCCAGACAATTGTTATGGGAACAGCAGCATCTATGGGAACCATCATTGCATCTAGTGGTGCCAAGGGCAAACGTTTCATGTTGCCAAATGCCGAGTACATGATCCACCAACCAATGGGTGGAACTGGCGGCGGTACACAACAAACCGACATGGCAATTGCTGCAGAACACTTGCTTAAAACCCGTAATAAATTAGAAAAAATCTTGGCTGACAATTCAGGTAAAACAGTCAAGCAAATCCACAAGGATGCGGAGCGTGATTACTGGATGACCGCTGAAGAAACCTTGGCATACGGCTTCATTGACCAAATCATGGATAACAGCAAAACTAAATAAAATAAGGAAAGGGCTGGATTTGGTCCTTTTCATTTTCCCTGGAAAAGGGTATAATTATAGATAGAAATGTCTGAGGAGAAGTCCATGTTTGAGAAAAAAGAACGCACCAGCCTAACTGTTTATTTGCATTATAATCGGGATTCCAGAAAACTCAACCACTACGGTGACATGATTTACCATTCAAAGCGCCTGCGTTATGTTATATTATATGTTAATGCAGAAAAAGCTGAGGAAGTCATGAGCAAGCTCAAAAAAGAGAAGTTTGTCAAAAAAGTAGTTCCTTCCTACATCAAGGAACTGGATCAGAATTTTGTTGGCAATCTATGGCAGGACGAGCAAAATCCCGTTACTTTGTAATTAGAGAAGGAGTAGGTTTAAATGAGCCTGCTTTTCTTTTTGTTGGAGCTGTAAAAATTTTAAAAAATTTTTATCATTTTTGTTGACAATTTTCTGATAATTCTGTATATTAGATACATCGTAAAAATTTAAGAAAGTTTTAAGGTATTTTCATGAAAACAAGAAAATTTGCAGTAGCAATCGCTACATTTGCTTCAGCAGCTCTCCTTGCTGCCTGTGGCGCAGCTCCAACAAGCACTTCATCAGCAGCTGGTAACGAAGCTGGTGATACGATTAAATTGGGTTACAACTTGGAATTATCAGGTGCTGTAGCAGCATACGGACAAGCTGAGAAAAACGGTGCTGACCTTGCTGTTGAGGAAATCAATGCAGCTGGCGGTGTCGACGGTAAACAAATCGAAGTTGTTTCAAAAGACAACAAATCTGACAACGCTGAAGCAGCGACTGTTACAACCAACCTTGCAACAGAAGAAAAAGTTCTTGCGATGATTGGTCCTGCAACATCAGGTGCTGTAGCTGCGGCAACTCCAGGTGCGACACAAGCAGGCGTTCCATTGATTACACCTTCTGGTACACAGGACGATTTGACAGCTAAAGATGGTAAGGTTGAAGAATATGTCTTCCGTTCAACTTTCCAAGATAGCTTCCAGGGTCAAGTCTTGGCTACATTTGCGACAAAGACACTTGATGCTAAGAAAGTTGTTCTTTACTCAGACAACTCAAGTGACTACGCAAAAGGTATCGCTAAAGCCTTCAAAGAAGCTTACAAGGGTGAAATCGTTGTTGAAGAAACTTACCAATCAGGCGATAAGGACTTCCAGGCTGCTTTGACAAAATTGAAAGATCAAGATTTTGATGCAATCATCATCCCAGGTTACTACACTGAAGCTGGTTTGATTACAAAACAAGCGCGTGAAATGGGTATCGACAAGCCAATCCTTGGTCCTGACGGATTTGCGGATGCTAAATTCATCGAAGGTGCTGGCAGCAAGAATGCGACAAATGTTTACTACGTATCTGGTTACTCTACTAAAGTAGCACTTTCTGACAAGGCAACAAACTTCGTTGATGCTTATAAGAAGAAGTTCGGTGAAGAGCCAAATATGTTTGCAGCCCTTGCTTACGATGCAGTCTACATGGCAGCTGACGCAGCAGAAGGCGCAAAAACTTCAAAAGATGTAGCAACAAACCTTGCTGGCTTGAAAGACTTTGAAGGTGTAACTGGTCCAATCTCAATCGATGAAAACCACAACCCTATCAAATCTGCTATCATGGTTAAATTGGAAAACGGTGCAGAAGCTTCAGCAGAAGCAGTAAGCGCCGAATAAGCTAAAAAATGTAATCTGGGGAGGCTTGGACCTCTCCAGATATTATTTATGTTATAGAAAGTTTGGTGACTATATGCTCCAGCAATTGGTGAATGGTCTTATCTTGGGAAGTGTCTATGCCTTGATTGCCTTGGGTTATACCATGGTTTACGGCATTATCAAGTTGATTAACTTTGCCCACGGTGACCTTTATATGATGGGGGCCTTTATTGGTTATTATCTGATTAATGCCTTCCAGCTAAATTTCTTTGTTGCGCTTGTTTTGACCATGGTTTTAACAGCAGCCTTGGGTGTGCTGATTGAATTCTTGGCCTACCGTCCATTGCGCAACTCAACTAAGATTGCGGCCTTGATTACGGCTATCGGTGTGTCCTTCTTCCTTGAATACGGTATGGTTTATCTCTTTGGTGCCAATACACGTGCCTTCCCTCAAGCTCTTGAGACGGTTAAATTCAACCTTGGTCCGATTACTGTGACCAATGTTCAGTTGACGATTTTGGGTGTCTCTGTTTTCCTCATGTTGGCTCTGCAATTTATCGTCCAAAAAACCAAAATGGGTAAGGCCATGCGTGCGGTTTCTGTAGACAGTGACGCGGCTCAGCTCATGGGAATTAACGTCAACTCGACCATTAGTTTTACCTTTGCTCTTGGGTCTGCTCTTGCAGGTGCGGCAGGGGTCTTGATTGGTCTTTACTATAACTCTGTGGAACCTCTGATGGGGATGGCGCCAGGTCTTAAGGCCTTTGTAGCGGCCGTTCTCGGTGGTATTGGTATTATTCCAGGTGCGGCTCTCGGTGGCTTTATCATCGGTCTCTTGGAAACCCTGGCGGTAACTGTAGGTCTTTCCAGCTACCGTGATGCAGTTGTATATGGCATCTTGATTATCATCCTTTTGGTGCGTCCAGCAGGTATTTTAGGTAAAAATGTGAAGGAGAAGGTGTAAGTTTATGAAACAAAATATCAAACCAATTTTAACCTGGCTTGCTCTTGTCCTTGTTATCTTTGCAGTTCTTTCTGCCTTGATTGGCTCTGGTGCCCTGGGGCTTTACTATATACAGATTTTGATGGGGATTGGAATTTCTATCATCATGGCTTTGGGAACCAACCTTGTTCTCGGTTTTTCAGGTCAGTTTTCGCTGGGGCAGGCTGGTTTTATGGCAATTGGTGCCTATGCGACAGCTATTTTGACCAAGGCTAATCCTACCTATGCAGGCTTTTATCTGTCTATTCTTGTGGGCTGTCTTGTAGCTGCCCTGGTAGCCCTGGTGGTCGGTATCCCAACTCTTCGTCTAAAGGGTGACTACTTAGCTATTGCAACCCTTGGTGTGGCTGAGATTATCCGTATTGCCATTATCAATGGTGGTGACTTGACCAACGGTGCTGCTGGTTTAACAGGCATCTTGCCGTATACAACTTGGACAGTTGTCTTTCTATTTGTGGTAGTGTTGACGGTTCTGATTCTCAACTTCTTACGGAGCTCATTTGGCCGTCAGGTTATCGCTGTGCGTGAAAATGAAATCGCTGCGGAGTCCATGGGTGTTAATACAACCAAAGTCAAGGTAACAGTCTTTGTTATCGCGGCTATCCTATCAAGTATCGCAGGTTCTCTATACGTTGGTTATATAGGTACGGTTGTTCCTAAAGACTTTACTATCATGCGTTCGATTGATTACTTGATTATCGCGGTGCTTGGTGGTTTGGGTTCTATGACAGGTACGATTTTGGCGGCCCTTGTTCTTGGTTTCCTCAATATGTTCCTGCAAAATTTCTCAGACCTTCGGATGATTATTTACTCATTGGCTCTTATTTTGGTCATGGTTTTCCGTCCAGGTGGTCTGCTCGGTACATGGGAATTAACCTTCTCATCATTATTTAAGAAAAAAGCGAAGGAGGGCAAAGATGGCACTTTTGGAAATTAAAAATTTGACCAAGCACTTCGGTGGTTTGACTGCTGTTGGCGACGTTACCATGGAGCTCAATGAAGGTGAGTTGGTCGGCTTGATTGGTCCTAACGGTGCTGGTAAGACAACCCTCTTCAACCTTTTGACCGGTGTTTACGAGCCGAGCGAGGGAACTGTGACGCTTGACGGTCACTTGCTTAATGGTAAGGCACCTTACAAGATTGCATCTCTTGGTCTCTCACGTACCTTCCAAAATATTCGTCTGTTTAAGGATATGACGGTTTTGGAAAATGTATTGGTTGGATTTGCCAATCATCACAAACCGCATCTCTTGGCTTCCTTCCTGCGCTTGCCTAAGTATTACCAGAGCGAGGCGGATTTGAAGGCTAAGGCTATGGAACTCTTGGCAATTTTCGATTTAGACAAGGATGCAGACTCGCTGGCGAAAAACTTGCCTTATGGTCAGCAACGTCGTCTGGAAATCGTTCGTGCCCTTGCGACAGAACCGAAAATTTTGTTCTTGGATGAGCCGGCGGCTGGTATGAACCCGCAGGAAACGGCAGAATTGACCGAACTCATCCGCCGTATTCAAAAGGAATTTGGCATTACCATTATCCTGATTGAGCACGATATGAGCCTGGTTATGAAAGTGACTGAGCGGATTTATGTACTGGAGTACGGCCGTTTGATTGCCCACGGAACGCCTGAAGAAATCCGGACCAACAAACGTGTAATTGAAGCATACCTTGGAGGTGAAGCATAATGACCATGTTAGAAGTAAAAAATCTTTCCGTCAACTACGGTGCGATTGAAGCCGTCAAGGATGTGAGCTTTGAAGTCAATGAGGGCGAAGTTGTGACCCTTATAGGCGCCAATGGTGCAGGCAAGACCTCTATTCTCCGCACCATCTCAGGCTTGGTTCGTCCGTCTGCTGGAAGCATTTCTTTCCTCGGAAATGAGATCCAAAAAGTTCCAGCTCGTAAAATCGTGGCAGATGGTTTGTCTCAAGTACCAGAAGGTCGTCACGTTTTTGCAGGCTTGACGGTTATGGAAAACTTAGAAATGGGTGCCTTCCTTCGTAACAACCGTGAGGAAAATCAGGCAAATCTGAAAAAGATTTTTGACCGTTTCCCACGCTTAGAAGAACGTAAGAACCAAGATGCAGCCACTCTTTCAGGTGGTGAGCAGCAGATGTTGGCAATGGGGCGTGCCCTCATGAGCCAGCCAAAACTCTTGCTTCTTGACGAACCTTCAATGGGATTAGCGCCAATCTTTATCCAAGAAATTTTTGATATCATCCAAGATATCCAAAAACAAGGTACTACAGTTCTCTTGATTGAACAAAACGCCAACAAGGCCCTCGCAATCGCAGACCGTGGCTACGTCCTAGAAACAGGAAAAGTTGTCCTCTCTGGAACAGGAAAAGAACTCCTTGCATCAGATGAAGTCAGAAAAGCGTATCTGGGCGGCTGACATGCTATAATAATGCTACAAGGCTTTCATTCAGTTGTATCACGGAGTTGCTACTTCTGAAATCCAATACGAAAGGAGCGTAGCACTCTAATTTAATACTTTGCGAGCAATCAGTAAATCTGGTTGCTTTTCTTGCTTTCAAGCTGTAAATCAAAAAAATGGTAGTCTATTGTTGACTTGTGATTGTTTCATGAGTGTTTTCATTTTTGTGATCCAGTTTGTACCTCACAATCAAATTTAGCTCTCTAAAACAAAATCGCTTTCCATCCTCAAGTTCATCTTTTGTCCTTATTTGTAGCAGAAATTCTCAAAACTATTGACAGAAATCAAATAAAATAGTAGTATAGAGTCAAATAGAACCTTTAACTGAGTCCAGAGAGGCTGGAAAGGTATCATGGTAAGCATCTTAGAAGTCGAATTTCTAAGCTCATTTCGTGAACCCTGTCCAGAGTAGGCAGGGTTTTTCTGTGTACAGAAAGGATACTATGAAAGAAAAACGTCCCATTATTGCCTTGGATTTCGCAAGTAGTCAAGAAGTCGTTGATTTTTTGACTCATTTCCCAAGTCAGGAAAAACTCTATCTCAAGGTTGGTATGGAGCTCTACTATGCGGAAGGTCCGGCTATTATCAAAGATCTGAAAGATCGCGGGCACAGCATTTTCCTAGACCTGAAACTTCATGATATTCCCAATACTGTCCAATCAGCTATGTCGGTGTTGGCCAAGCTGGGTGTTGATATGACCAATGTTCACGCAGCTGGGGGCGTAGAGATGATGCAATCGGCTAGAAAGGGACTGGGACCTGGACCAATCTTGATCGCTGTGACCCAGCTGACCTCGACTTCGGAAGAGCAGATGCAGGCGGATCAGAATATCCAGACTAGCCTGGTGGATGCAGTGGTCCATTACGCCAAAAAGGCTCAGGAAGCAGAACTGGACGGTGTCGTTTGCTCGGCTCAGGAGGTCGATTTGATTAAGCAGGCCACTGGTGCAGCCTTTTCCTGTCTGACACCAGGAATTCGACCAGCTGGTAGCGAAGTAGGTGATCAAAAACGGGTTGTCACTCCAGCACAGGCAGCCAGCATTGGCAGTGACTATATCGTGGTCGGGCGTCCTATCACACATGCGGCCAATCCTTATGAAGCATACCTGGCTATCAAAGAAGAATGGAATATCTAAATAAACAATATTACTAATCTAAAGGAGAATTATCATGGCACTAGCAACAGAAATTGCATCACATTTGTTGGACATCAAGGCGGTTCATTTGCGACCAGAAAAGCCTTTTACTTGGGCGTCTGGCATCAAGTCACCTATTTATACGGACAATCGTATCACGCTTTCTTATCCGGATACCCGTAACCTGATTGAGGATGGTTTTGTTCAACGAATTGAAGAGGAGTTTCCAGAAGTAGAAGTGATTGCAGGTACGGCAACGGCTGGCATTCCGCACGGAGCCATTATTGCAGACCGCATGAATCTGCCATTTGCTTACATCCGTAGCAAACCAAAAGAGCACGGGGCTGGTAATCAACTGGAAGGTCGCATTGTCAAGGGGCAGAAAATGGTTATCATCGAAGATCTGATTTCGACAGGTGGTTCTGTCTTGGATGCAGTGGCAGCGGCTCAACGTGAAGGAGCAGAGGTACTTGGTGTGGCAGCCATTTTCACCTACCAATTGCCTGTGGCAGACCGGAATTTTGACAACACTAGTGTCAAACTGGTGACGCTCAGCAATTATTCTGAACTTATAAAAGTCGCAAAAGTGCAGGGCTACATCAATGCGGATGGCTTGACTCTCTTGAAAAAATTCCGCCAGAATCCTGAAACTTGGTTGGAGGACTAGTTTTCACAGCAAAATCGACTGATTTCTGGGAACATGGCCCCGAAAATGGTATAATGTTGGGAAAACAATTGACCGTATGAGGAGAAGTGTATGATTTCAGTAATCGTTCCTTGTTTCAATGAGGAAGAGGCGATTCCCTATTTTTACGACGCCATGGAAGTGGTCCGTCGGAAGATGAGGGAGCAATTTGAGTATATTTTTGTCAATGATGGGTCCAAGGATGGGACGCTCAAGGTTCTTCGGCAGTTGGCTGCTGAGGGCAATGGTGTCCGCTACATTTCCTTTTCCCGAAATTTTGGCAAGGAGGCCGCTCTTTATGCCGGCCTGCAGGCTGCGCAGGGTGAATTGGTGACCGTCATGGATGTGGATTTGCAGGATCCACCAGAAATGCTTACCCAGATGAAGGCCATCTTGGATACTAATCCAGAACTGGACTGTGTTGGTACCCGTCGTGTCAGCCGTAATGGCGAGCCGCCTATTCGGAGCTTCTTTGCAAAGCTTTTCTACAAGCTGATGAACAAGATTAGCCAGGTAGAAGTGGTGGACGGGGCCCGAGATTTCCGTCTCATGCGCCGACACATGGTAGATGCTATCCTGTCGGTTTCAGAGTACAATCGTTTTTCAAAAGGAATTTTTGCCTGGGTTGGTTTTGAGACAGAATACCTGCCTTATGAAAATGTTGAGCGGGTGGCTGGTGAAACCAGCTGGTCCTTCTGGAAGTTGCTTTCCTACTCGATTGAAGGGATTATCAATTTTTCAGATACGCCGCTGAATATTGCATCCTATACTGGTTTCTTCACCTTCCTCCTGTCCTTGGTTTTGATGGTTGTCGTTGTCTTTAAGACTCTGGTCTTCGGGGATCCGACTATCGGTTGGCCGTCAACTATCTGTATCATCCTCTTTTTAGGTGGCTTGCAGTTGATGACCATTGGTATTTTAGGTAAGTATTTGGCTAAGGTTTTCTTGGAAACCAAGCATCGACCGGTTTATATCATCAAAGAGAAGAAGTAAGAGGTAGTCAGCATGGAGCATTCTGCTTGGCATGATCGGATAAAGGCCTTGTTGCCGGAGCATTATTTTGGCAACATCAATCAGTTTTTGGACCAGGTTTATTCTGCCGGAACTGTTTACCCACCCAGGGAAAAGGTATTTGCAGCCTTGGAAAAGACGGCTTTAGAAAATGTAAAAGTGGTCATTTTGGGGCAGGATCCCTATCACGGACCTGGACAAGCACAAGGGCTATCCTTTTCAGTCCCAGATAGCATTCCAGCTCCGCCATCTCTCCAAAATATCCTAAAAGAGTTGGCTGAAGATGTCGGTGTCAAACAAGGTCATGATTTAACCAGCTGGGCTGAACAGGGCGTTCTCTTACTCAATGCTTGTTTGACGGTACCGGCCGGTCAGGCCAATGGACATGCTGGACAAATTTGGGAGCCCTTTACGGATGTGGTAATCAAGGTGGTCAATAGTCTGGACCAACCAGTTGTCTACATTCTTTGGGGAGTCTATGCCCGGAAGAAGAAGGTTCTTATAAACAATCCCAAACATTTGATTATCGAGTCGGCCCATCCAAGTCCGCTTTCAGCCTACCGAGGTTTCTTTGGGAGTAAGCCTTTTTCACAGGCTAATGCCTTTTTGAAACAGAATGGGAAGGAAGAGATTGATTGGCGAAGATGAAGTTAATTGAAGGAATGAAAATGACCGATTTTGAAAGAGATATATCATTCTTTGAGGCTTTGGATGAAAAGAACTTTAGCCTAGCTCACCAGCTTTATGAAGAAGGAGTTGTAAGGCTGGATGATGCCCATATTTCAGGCCATTTTTGGTTACGAAATCAACGGATTTATTTGGCGATTGCCGAGAAGGAAATGGACTTGGCAAAAGAGTTGGCTCAGGCTAATCTTGTTTTGGCGCGAGAACATAGCCAGGCTGAGGAATTTTTTCTGAGAGAATTGCAGCCAGTGGCCTTGCGCCAGGTGGCAGATGTAGAGCGAGAAGCAGGCAATTATCAGCAAGCTTTGGAGTTTCTTGAAGAGGAAGCATCTTTACTATTTGAATACAATGAGTCTCAACTTGTTGGTAATACTTATGAGCAAGCCTATTTGCATTTTCTAATGGGAGATATGGAGTTGGCAGAGCAAGAGATGCGAAAAGTACTCAAGGAGGCAGCTCGTATTGAGTTTCCCTATTTGGAAGCTAGTGCCAATCGTGTCTTGGGAGAAATCACCAAAGAGTGCAGCTATTTTGAACGAGCTAAGGAACTTTACTTAGAAGTAGATGACCAGATTAGTGCTCAAGAAGTGGAGCAAATGGTTGAAGCTGTGGCTAAACAGTAGCATTTAAAAAGGAGTATTCATGCTGTTAATTAAAAATGGTCGCGTCATAGACCCGCAGTCCGGTCTGGATACAGTCGCTGATATTTTGATAGAAAAAAAGAAAATCATCAAGATTGCTGAGCAGATTGAGGTAGATGCGGAACAAGTTATCGATGCTAGTGGCTTGGTTGTTGCGCCTGGCCTGGTGGATGTCCATGTTCATTTCCGTGAGCCTGGTCAGACTCACAAGGAAGATATTCATACAGGGGCCCTGGCGGCAGCAGCGGGTGGTTTTACCTCGGTTGTCATGATGGCTAATACCAATCCGACCATTTCGACAGTGGACACCTTGAAAGATGTGCTGCAATCGGCCAGCAAGGAAAACATTCATATTTACAGTGTGGGAACCATTACCAATCAATTTAACGGCCAAGATTTGACGGATTTTGAAGGGCTCATGATTGCAGGTGCTGTAGCTCTTTCTGATGACGGCATTCCATTGACAAATGCTGGTGTGGTGCGAAAAGCTATGCAGGAGGCTAAGAAATTGGATTGCCTGCTAAGCCTCCACGAAGAAGATCCAGATTTGAATGGTATTCTAGGTTTGAACGAGCAAGTCGCTGCCAAGTATTTTCACGTCTGTGGCGCAACTGGTGTGGCTGAATACAGCATGATTGCTCGTGACGTCATGATTGCCTATGAAACGGGTGCCCGTGTTCATATCCAGCATCTGTCCAAAGCTGAGTCTGTCAAGGTGGTCGAATTTGCACAAGGTATGGGTGCGCGTGTGACCGCAGAAGTAGCCCCTCAGCATTTTTCTCGGACAGAAGATTTGTTATTGACCAAGGGGGCAAATGCCAAGATGAACCCGCCTCTTCGTTTGGAAAGCGATCGTTTGGCAGTCATAGAAGGGCTAAAATCAGGTGTCATTTCAGTTATTGCGACCGACCATGCACCTCATCATGCGGATGAAAAAAATGTAGAGGACTTGACGCAAGCACCGTCTGGCATGACTGGACTGGAGACCTCTTTATCACTTGGTTTGACGCATTTGGTGGAAGAAGGGCATCTGACACTCCAAGAATTATTGGAGAAAATGACCATCAATCCTGCCAAACTTTATGGCTTGGATGCAGGTTATCTGGCTGAAAATGGACCGGCCGACCTAGTGATTTTTGATCCTACAGTCAATCGTCAAGTATCAGCAACCTTTGCCTCTAAATCCGCCAATTCTCCCTTTGTCGGTGATTGGCTCATGGGCCAAGTTCGTTATACCATTGCGGATGGACAGGTTGTATTTGAAAAATAAGTGTTTTGAAGGAGCTGGTTGGCTCCTTCTTTTTACGAACTTTTTATCAAAGTTAGCAGTTTTAGGGTTTTGAATCTTACAAAAAAGCTGCTTTATTTCTCTTTCATGATATAAAAAAACGCCTCTCGGCGCTTGAAATTATTTCTTCTTTTGCTTTGTAATATTTAATCCAAAGGGAACGAGGTTCTCTTCTTTTTTCAAAATGCGTTGGATATTGTCCTTGTGTCGGATAATGACAAAGCTACCCAGAAATAGGATAATCACGGTGAACAACCAGTCATAGCTATTGACCAAGAAACCAAGGGCTGGGAAAATCAGAGCTCCAAGCATGGCCAGGGCTGCTGCCAAGACACTTGAAAAGGAAACCATGGAGGTCAGGTAGAGAGAGGTCGCGAAAATAAAGACCAGATAGAGGCAGAAGAGGGGCGCAACACCCAGCAACATGCCAGCCGATGTGGCCACAGCCTTACCTCCCTTGAAATTGGCAAAAATCGGGAAGGTATGTCCCAGAACAGCTATCAAGCCAAATAGGATAGGTGAAGGGCTATTTACATGAAAGAAAACTGGCAGGAGGGCCGCTAGGGTACCTTTGAGAAAGTCGATGGCAAAGACCGCCATTCCAGCTTTCTTACCCAGGATACGGAAGGTATTGGTCGTCCCAGTATTGCCCGAACCATGTTCTCGGATGTTGATGTTGAAAAAGGCTTGTCCAATCCAGAGACCTGACGGAATCGAGCCCAGTAAATAAGCTAATATTAGAAGTAAAATTGTCTGTAACATACTTAGATTATAGCATAGTTGTCCGGCTTTTTCATCAAATAGTCAAGTTTGCCCTGTTCCAGCCGAAATAGCAGAAATTTTTTGCAAAAATGCTTAAAAACTTGTAAGATAGTAAAGACGATATGTATGGAGGTCAGATTTGGCTAAGAAAGAGATAAACATAAATAATTATAACGACGATGCCATTCAGGTGCTGGAAGGGTTGGATGCGGTTCGCAAACGTCCGGGGATGTATATTGGTTCGACCGATGGCAATGGACTGCACCACATGGTTTGGGAAATTGTCGATAATGCGGTCGATGAAGCACTGTCAGGTTTTGGTGATCGGATTGAGGTGACCATTAACAAGGACGGTAGTTTGTCGGTAGCAGATAAGGGGCGGGGTATGCCAGTCGGTATGCACGCAACTGGGAAACCGACGGTTGAGGTCATCTTTACCGTTCTTCACGCTGGTGGTAAGTTTGGTCAGGGTGGCTATAAGACCTCTGGAGGTCTCCACGGGGTTGGTTCTTCGGTGGTCAATGCCCTGTCCAGCTGGTTGGAAGTTGAGATTACCCGTGACGGTGCTGTTTACAAGCAACGATTTGAGCAGGGCGGCAAGCCAGTTACGACTTTGGAGAAAATCGGCACAGCTCCAAAATCAAAAACAGGTACAAAAGTTACCTTTATGCCTGATGATACCATTTTCTCAACGACGGATTTCAAATTCAACACCATTGCCGAACGCCTGAAAGAATCAGCCTTCTTACTCAAACAAGTCACCATGACCCTGACGGATGAGCGGACGGGTGAGCAGGAGGAGTATCACTACGAAAATGGGGTGCAGGACTTTGTCACTTATCTAAACGAGGACAAGGAGACCTTAACAACAGTTCTCTATTTTGAGGGAGAGGAGTCTGGTTTCCAAGTCCAGGTGGCCATGCAGTACAATGACGGCTATTCGGACAATATCCTGTCCTTCGTTAACAACGTTCGTACCAAGGACGGCGGTACCCACGAAACAGGTCTTAAACTAGCCATTACCAAGGCCATGAACGACTATGCTCGTAAGACCAACTTGCTCAAGGAAAAGGACAAGAACTTGGAAGGCTCTGACTACCGTGAAGGACTGTCTGCGGTCCTTTCTATCCTTGTCCCAGAAGAGCATTTGCAGTTTGAAGGACAGACCAAGGACAAGCTGGGCAGTCCGCTTGCTCGTCCTGTGGTGGACGGCATTGTGTCGGATAAGCTGACCTTCTTCCTTTTGGAAAATGGCGAGCTAGCATCTAATCTAGTTCGGAAAGCCATTAAGGCGCGTGATGCCCGCGAAGCCGCTCGTAAGGCGCGTGACGAATCCCGAAACGGTAAGAAAAACAAGAAGGACAAAGGGCTTTTATCAGGAAAATTAACCCCAGCCCAGTCCAAAAATCCAGCTAAAAATGAACTCTATCTAGTCGAAGGAGATTCTGCCGGAGGATCTGCCAAACAAGGCCGTGACCGCAAGTTCCAAGCCATTCTACCTTTGCGTGGTAAGGTTATCAATACCGCTAAGGCGAAGATGGCAGACATCCTCAAAAACGAAGAAATCAACACCATGATCTACACCATCGGTGCAGGTGTTGGTTCAGACTTTACGCTAGAAGATGTCAACTATGACAAGATTATTATCATGACCGATGCGGATACGGACGGCGCCCACATTCAGACCCTCTTGCTGACCTTCTTTTATCGCTACATGCGACCTTTGGTAGAAGCAGGGCGAGTTTACATCGCTCTGCCGCCACTCTATAAGATGTCCAAAGGCAAGGGCAAGACAGAAAAGATTGCATATGCTTGGTCTGACGGGGAACTAGAAGATCTCCGCAAGGATTTTGGCAAGGGCTTTATCCTCCAACGCTACAAGGGTCTTGGTGAGATGAATGCCGATCAGCTCTGGGAAACGACCATGAACCCTGAAACCCGTACCCTTATCCGTGTCACCATTGAAGACCTGGCACGTGCTGAACGCCGTGTGTCCGTCCTCATGGGCGACAAGGTCGAGCCACGCCGTAAGTGGATTGAGGATAATGTTAGGTTTACGCTAGAAGAAAACACAGTATTTTGATGAACAGTTTTTCACTTATGACAAAGAAAGTATGGAAGACAAGATGAAAAAAAGATTTTCTAAAAAACAGGCAATTGAGGAAATTCAAAAGAGATACCAGAAAGCTGAGTCACTGTTGAAAGATGATTCAAAAATGGAACCTTTCTTGGAGAAAATAGAAAAGAAAATTATATGGATTCCCTTTTTAGCGCAGGAATTTAAAAACATTCCCATCATGATTAGTATGGTTCGAAGCTATTTGAAACGAGATTATACCAAGATTCCTAAAAGGACTATTCTCGCAATTGTTTCGGCTTTAATCTACTTTCTCTCGCCTGTAGATGTAGTTCCAGACTGGATTCCATTCTTTGGTCAAATGGATGATGCGCTGGTTATAGCAACTTGCTGGAACTGGGTTAATAAAGACATTGAAGATTATCGGGCATGGAAGAAGCTGCGCTCGGCAGAAAATAGAGACAAACCCTAAACAAGATGATGTTCCCATTGAACAACGCTTTGAAAAAAAGAAGATATAGATCTTATTATGCTGTTACAAGTATAATTAGCAGTAAACTTTTTAACAAAAAAATAAGAAAATAAGAAAAAGGAATATTATGAGTAATATTCAAAACATGTCCCTTGAGGACATCATGGGAGAGCGTTTTGGTCGCTACTCCAAATACATTATTCAGGAGCGGGCTTTGCCGGACATTCGTGACGGTCTCAAGCCCGTGCAACGTCGGATTCTTTATTCTATGAACAAGGACGGCAACACCTTTGACAAGGGTTACCGCAAGTCCGCCAAGTCAGTCGGAAATATCATGGGAAATTTCCACCCGCACGGTGACTTCTCTATTTATGATGCCATGGTCCGCATGAGTCAGGACTGGAAGAACCGCGAGATTTTGGTGGAGATGCACGGGAACAACGGTTCCATGGACGGTGATCCGCCTGCGGCGATGCGTTACACCGAGGCTCGCCTGTCGGAGATGGCAGGCTACCTCCTGGCTGACATCGAGAAAAAGACTGTGCCATTTGCCTGGAACTTTGACGATACGGAAAAAGAACCCACTGTGCTACCAGCTGCCTTCCCTAATCTCTTGGTCAATGGAGCGACAGGAATTTCTGCAGGTTATGCGACGGACATCCCGCCGCATAATCTAGCGGAGGTCATTGATGCCGTTGTCTACATGATTGATCATCCGACAGCTAAATTAGAAAAGCTAATGGAGTTCTTGCCTGGACCAGACTTCCCAACAGGTGCCATTATCCAAGGGGCTGACGAAATCAAGAAAGCCTATGAAACTGGTAAGGGTCGTGTCGTTGTCCGTAGCCGTTGTGAAATCGAGCAACTCAAGGCTGGCAAGAAACAGATTGTCATTACCGAGATTCCTTACGAGGTCAACAAGGCTGTTCTGGTTAAGAAGATTGATGATGTCCGTGTTAACAACAAGGTGCCGGGCATTGCAGAAGTGCGTGACGAGTCAGACCGGACGGGCTTGCGAATTGCCATTGAACTGAAAAAAGATAGTGACGAGCAGACCATCCTAAATTATCTCTACAAGTACACCGACCTGCAAATCAATTACAACTTCAACATGGTGGCCATTGACAACTTTACCCCGCGTCAGGTTGGCTTGCAGAAAATTCTGTCTAGTTACATTGCCCATCGTCGTGAGATTATCATTGCCCGGTCTAAGTTTGACAAGGAAAAGGCAGAAAAACGCCTCCATATCGTAGAAGGTTTGATTCGTGTCATTTCCATCTTGGACGAGGTTATTGCCCTTATCCGTGCTTCTGAAAACAAGGCTGACGCCAAGGAAAACTTGAAAATCAGCTATGATTTTAGTGAGGAACAGGCAGAAGCAATCGTGACCTTGCAACTCTACCGCTTGACCAATACCGACATTGTGACCTTGGAAAATGAAGAAGCAACCCTACGCGAGCAGATTCAGACCTTGGCGGCCATTATCGGCGATGAGCGGACCATGTTCAATCTCATGAAGAAAGAACTGCGTGAGGTCAAGAAGCAGTTTGGCAATCCTCGTTTGAGTGAATTGCAGGATCAGGCAGAAACGATTGAGATTGACACCGCCAGCTTGATTGTCGAAGAAGAAACTTTTGTCAGCGTGACCAAGGCAGGTTACATCAAACGGACAAGTCCGCGTTCTTTCAATGCCTCAACCCTTGAAGAAATGGGCAAGCGGGACGACGACCAGCTGATTTTCTTGCAGAATGCCAAGACAACCCAGCACCTATTGCTCTTTACCAATCTTGGAAATGTCATCTACCGACCTGTCCATGAGTTGACAGATATTCGTTGGAAGGATATTGGTGAACACCTGAGCCAGACTCTCATGAACTTTGACACCAATGAAGAGATTATCTTCGCTGAATTGGTAGAGAATTTTGAAGAGGGAACTTATTTCGCGGTGACCAAATACGGTCAAATCAAGCGTGTGGAGCGGAAGGAGTTCACGCCATGGCGGACTTACAAGTCCAAGTCAACCAAGTATGCCAAACTCAAAGATGCAGAGGATGTGGTCATTACTGTATCGCCTGTAGTCTTGGATGACATCATGCTCATGACAGAAAAGGGCTACGCTCTGCGATTTAACATCGAAGAAGTGCCAATTATCGGTGCCAAGGCGGCCGGTGTCAAGGCGGTCAACCTCAAGGACGAGGATGTGGTGACTGCGGCCTTTATCAGCAAGACCAGCTCTGTCTATCTTCTGACCCAGCGTGGTAGCCTTAAGCGGATGGCGACGGAGGAAATCCCTGTGACCAGCCGTGCCAAGCGTGGTTTGCAAGTCCTTCGTGAACTCAAGGCCAAGCCTCACCGTGTCTTTGCGGCGGGTCCAGTCTTGACGGACCAGGGGGATTTTGACCTCTTTAGCACAGCAAATGAAGATGAAACGACAAGTCAAATCCTTCACGTGCAGTCCAAAACAGGCAAACTCTATGAGGTCGATGTGACCCAGCTTAGCCTGTCTGAACGCACCAGCAACGGCAGCTTTATCTCAGAAACCATTTCTGATGAGGAAGTGTTGACTGCTTGGGTCAAATAGGAGTAAAAAAGTGAAGAAGAAATACCTTGTACTCCTAATTCTGATAGCAGTTATGGTTTTGACATTGCTTGCCATGAAGAACTTTCCTGCTTTTGAGGAATGGCTTCATCAGCTGATTGGTTGGTACTAAATTCTGTGAAAGTGTGAATCACCAGAAACTGTAATGAACAAAAGAAAGCGTGCCACTTAGAAGACCATTTTGGTCTTCTCTTTTTATATATTAAATAGAAACCTTGGTAAATCATGCTTTGTATATGGTTTTTATGCAATGAATAAGTTTGAGCTAGAGAGTCTATATATAAATAGTGGAAAGAAATAGAAAAAAACTTGTCAGAAAACAGAATATTTTGTATAATATAGTTACTTTATAAAGAAACTTATTGAGGTGAAGGATGTTTTCAGGGGAGCGTTTGCGAGCGATTCGTTTGGTCAATGAGATGACGCAGGAAAATCTAGGGAAGCTGGTTGGTGTTGGGAAGGTGACGATTTCTAAGTGGGAATCGGAGACGACGGTTCCCAATGCCAAGCATTTGCGAGCATTGGAAGAAACATTTTTGGTGGAAATGGGATATTTTGATGCAGATTTTGAGCTCTTGTCGGTCTACCATAAACTGACTAGCGCTCATCAAGGTAAGGTGAAGCGTTACTCACAGCGTTTGTTGGAGGAGCAGCACCAGTCTCTACAGTTTGTGGCCTATCAGGTTCGGACCAATATTTTGCTGTCGGCAGGGCCTGGTGAGGCCTTTGATGATGAATTTGAAACAGAAACAGTCTATTTTGATAAAGAGATGGACCATGATGTAGCGACTTGGATAAAGGGAAACTCCATGGAGCCCATGTTCCAATCAGGAGAAGTGGCGCTTATCAAGGAGACTGGTTTTGATTATGACGGTGGTATTTATGCCATTGTCTGGTTCGGCCATACCTATATCAAGCGTGTCTATCGGGAAGAAGAAGGTTTCCGACTTGTATCCATTAATCCGGACCATCCGGACAAGTTTGCCTTTTATGAAGACCAGCCTAAAATTGTAGGAAAGGTTGTTGGTCATTTTATGCCTTTGGCAGTTTAGGGACTATGTAAAGACAACTCAGCTAAAGAGAGGGCGTCAGGGCTAGAGGGATGGGAAATATTCGGAAGGGTTTTTGTATGTTAACCTTAACTTTCCCTATGGAATTTGCTATAATTTAGGTAGAATGTAAGTCTAGGAGGCTACTTATGGAAGTCAAAGATGTCATGGAAATTTTGGAAGGAATGAAGCTAGGGATTTTTGCGACGGTTGATGCAGATGGAAATCCTCATGCGCGGCCTATCCATATCACAGCTGCCAATGAAGATGGTATTTTCTTTATGACAGGTTCGGAAACACATTTCTATCAACAACTGATGGGGGATGAGCGCGTGGCGCTAACCGCCCTGTCAGAAGAAGACTACTTGATTCAGGTCATTCGCATTGAAGGGAAGGCACGTCCGGCTAGTCAAGAACTCTTGGAGAAGGTTTTTGCGGATAATCCCTATGTTCAACATGTTTACAAGGACGAGGAAAGTCGCAAGACCATGCAGATTTTCCAAGTCTATGAGGGAGATGGTTTTTATCATAGTCTGACTCAGGGGCATAAGTATGTCTTTAAAATCAATAATGGGGTAGGTCAAGCTCGAACAATCTAAGCTACGAGCTTCGCATTCCTACTATATTGTGCTATACTAGAACCAAATAAGAAAGTAGGAGATGTCATGACCAAATATGCCCTTTTTTCGTATACCACTGGTAATATTGGAGATGAGATTCAGTCGGTAGCGACGAGTCGTTTTTTACCACAGATAGATTACTATGTGAACAGGGATTATTTAAATGAGTTCCAGTATGATGGTGAGGAATCAATCAAGCTTATCATGAATGGCTGGTATTCCCACCGCCCGGAAAATTTTCCATTAAAAAATGAAAAAATCGATCCTTTATTGATATCGATGTTTATCGATGATCTGGTGCAAGAGCAATTTTCTACGGAAGAAAATAGAGCATTTTTCAAAAAATATGGTCCAGTTGGTGCGAGGAGTGGAGCTACCAAAGACTTCCTTGAATCGATCGGTGTAGACTCGTACTGGTCTGGTTGCTTGACATTAACCATTCAACCAGAAAAGAATGTGAAAAAGCAGGATTTTGTCTTAGCGATTGATTTGCCAAATGCTGTTTATGATAAGTTGGCAAGAGAATCTATTTATCCTGTTATTCGGATGAGTGCAGATATCAACCACCAGTACATGAGCCCTTCTCAACGGATGAAAGTGGCTCAGTACTACCTCTATCTCTATCAATCAGCACGTTTTGTCGTCACCACTCGTCTGCATGGAACCTTGCCATGTTTGGCGCTTGGAACACCTGTTTTGAATATTCAGGAACAAGGATTTGAAGAAGGGCGTTTTGCTGGTTTGCGTGAGTTGGCCAATCACATGACGATTGAGGAGTTTTTGGCAGGAGCTTGTGATGTGAACCAGCCTCTGCAAAATCCACAAAAGTATCTGGACATTCGGAAGGAACTAGAGGAACGCTGCCAAGCCTTCACAGGTTTTAAGAGCGAAGCTGGATACCTCAATGGGCAGGCAGTTACAGATTTTTTGATGGATCCAGAGTTGGTTCAAGCTATGGTGACGGGGCTATGGTCAGCTCACCAGTATTATGGAATCTATCGTTAAAAAGGGGAAAATCCCCTTTTTGTTTATAGAAAAATAACAGACTATTTTTGCATTTCTAGTCTAGGCATGCTATGATAATGGTAATATATAAAGAGGGAATGAGGCATATAAGTGGAAAAAGTGAGTGTAATTGTACCTGTTTACAATGGGGAAAAACATCTTCGTCAGTGTGTCGAAAGTATTATTGCACAGGATTATAAAAATCTAGAGATCTTATTGATCAATGATGGTTCGACAGATGGGTCAGCTCTCTTGTGCGAGCAGTTGCGTAAGCAAGATTCACGGGTTCGAGTGGTTCACAAGAGGAAGAATGAGGGCCTAGGTGCTGCACGTAATACATCGCTTGAAGTGGCGACAGGAGAGTATATCGTCTTTGTAGATGCAGATGATTGGATAGATCCCAATCATGTTTCTGATTTGCATGAACTACTTACTCGTACAGGAAGTGATATAGCCATTTCCAACTTTACTCAGTATTACGAGGAGACTGGGCAGTTCAATTTACACATTGGGACAGATGATTATTACGAGGCTGTTTATAGCCCAGAAGAGTGGTTTGCTTTCCAATATGGTGTTGGCCACAATATTTCCCTCTGTTTCACAGTACCTTGGAGCAAAATGTATAAAAAGTCTCTGTTTGAATACATCCTCTATCCGACAGATGGTTTTGGGGAGGACGATCGGACAACTTGGAAAACATACTTGGCAGCGAATCGAATCGCCTATATGCATCGCTCTAGTCTGATTTATCGTGTCAATGCGGGGTCGATGACCCAGACAGCCGATCAGGCGACAATATTTTCAACGGAGCCAGTGGCAGAACGCCTTGAGGTGCTGGGTTTACTTGGTTTTGATTTGTCACGGGAAATTGCCGCCTACAAATGGCGTTCGCAGATAAATCGGGATAGCAAACTGCGTAATGGGGATGTAGTAGCTTATAAGAACCTGGAATTCCGCAAGCGGATGATAGATAAATACGGAAACAACTAAATGAGAGTCTATATTACAAATTTAAACGGTCAAGCAGCATCTTCAACGGCGCAGCTTGGACAAAATATGGTGACAGATATTGCGATTGGGCTTGGCTATCGTGAACTGGGGGTCTATGCTTATAATATGGAGGCAGATAGTCCGTCTGAACTCAGTAAACGCTTGGATGGGATTGTGGCTGGCTTGCGGCATGGGGATGTTGTCATCTTCCAAACGCCGACTTGGAATACAACGAATTTTGATGAGCGCTTGATGGCAAAGTTGAAGGCCTATCAAATCAAAATTGTGATTTTTATCCACGATGTTGTTCCTTTAATGTTTGCGGGGAATTACTACTTGATGGACCGGACCATTGCCTATTATAATCTAGCAGATGTCATTGTGGCTCCGAGTCAAAAGATGATTGATGTCTTGCGTGAACATGGTTTGACTGTGAAAAAGACACTAGTTCAGGGGATGTGGGATCATCCGACCAATGCTCCGCAATTACCAGCTTATTACAAGCCCTTAATTCACTTTCCGGGCTCACCAGAGCGTTTTAGTTTCATGAAAAGCTGGAACTATCCTGTTCAGGTTCATCTTTATTGTCGCCAAGAGGTGGAGTTGCCAACCATGGTGAAACGCCTGCCTTATCGCCCAGATGAACAGCTCTTGTTAGAAATGTCGCAGGGCGGATTTGGCTTGGTCTGGATGGATGATCATGACAAGGGGTATCAAACCCTCTATTGTCCGTATAAATTAGGTGCTTTTGTAGCAGCAGGAATCCCTGTGATTGTTCAGAGAGGAATTGCCAATCAGGAAATCATCGAGGCGAATGGACTTGGTTTGGTTGTAGACAGTCTGGATGAAGCGGCTGAAAAAATTCAAGCTATGACACCAGCTGACTATCAGGGATTTGTGGCTAGAGTAAGGGCCTTTAATCCCTTGGTTCGACAAGGCTATTTTACGAAAAAATTATTGATCGATGCTGTCTTTAGTGCCATATGTGATGGGGGAGAAGGATGAGAAAATTAGAAGAAATTCGTGTTTTGCCGATTTTAGATAGCCTTGCTTATATCAAAGAACACCAATCCTCTGTTGTGAGATTTGGAGATGGAGAAATTGATGTGATTCAGGGGTCTAGTATCCCCTATCAGCCATATGATTCAGAATTAGCGGCAGCCTTAAAAGCTATTTTGACCATTCCAAGTTCTCCGGAATTAGTGGTGTGTTTGCCAGATGTCTTTCAAGGATTGGAACGGTATAATTCAAATGCTCAACAATTTTGGAAGAGTCATTTTGAGCGCTATGGTCAATTTTATGCCCACGAGTGTCAATCTGATTGGTACGGTTCAACCTTCATTTCACGTCCCTATATTGACTTGGTGGATAAGGAACCTGCGGCAGCCTATTTTGCAGCCATTAAGGACTTATGGCGGGGTCGAGATATTTTGATTGTCGAAGGTGAGACCAGTCGATCAGGAGTTGGTAATGATCTGTTTGCTGGAGCAGAATCTGTTTCTCGAATCGTTTGTCCATCAAAGAATGCTTTTGCTAAATACGATGACATTTTAGAAGCGATTCTAGAGCATGCAGATGATAAGCTGGTCCTTCTGATGTTGGGGCCAACAGCCAAGGTCTTGGGAGTTGATTTGATGAAGAGAGGTCATCAGGCAATTGATTTGGGCCACATCGATTCTGAGTATGAATGGTTCCAAATGAAAGCGACTTCCAAGGTGAAACTTGACCACAAGCACACTGCTGAGCATAATTTTGATACAGATATTCAGTTTACAGATGATGCGGACTACCTTCTTTCCGTAAAGGCTTGGGTGGGTGTTGCGCCGCAAACTCTACAGGAGGTTTCGGTGAAAGAAGAGCATAAAATGCAATCAGAATCTACTTTGATTAGTATTATTGTCCCTGTTTATAATGTGAAGCCATACTTAAAACGTTGTATTGATTCCTTATTGAAACAAACCTATCCTCATTTTGAATTGATTTTAATTAATGATGGTTCGACAGACGGAAGTGCCTTCGTTTTGGAAGAATATGCCAAAAAAGATGAGCGGATCCGAGTTATTCATCAGGAAAACGCAGGAGTATCTGCTGCTCGAAACAAGGGAATCGATAATGCAAATGGGGAATATATTACCTTTGTTGACTCGGATGATTTTGTGGAAGATTTCTATCTAAAACATCTGTATGATGGAGCGATAGAGTCAGGATCGGATATTGCTGCCACAAATTTCACCTCTTTCAACGAGGAACGGCAGTCTTTCCTTTTTTACCATAACGAAGGAAATTACTTCCAAACAGTCTATTCTGTCCAGGAGTGGTTGGATCTAGAAGGAGATATGAAGAACAATATGCATCTAGCTTTCACCTTCTCTCCTTTGAAACTATTTAAAAGGTCCTTGTTTGGGGATATTCGCTATCCGGTAGGGCGTCTTAGAGAAGATGATGCAACGATTTATAAGTTGTATTTGAAAGCTAACCAGATTCATTTCACCAATGAAGGTCCTTATTACTATTCTCAACGGCCGGAAGGACTATCTCGATCTGCTATGTTGCAGGATATTACGACCATGATTAGTAATGCCGAGGAGCGTATTGCTCTGCTAGTGACGATGGGCTATAATCCACAAGCTCAGATCGCTTCGTATGTTGCTCGCTTAGAAAAATGTAAAGCCGATGCCCTCTATGCAGGACAGATAGAATTGTATCGAACGATAGGGGTGAAGTTAGAATTATACGATCAATTTAGAAAGTTTAAGTAGGATGGAAAAAGTATCGGTTATCGTTCCTGTTTTTAATGCGGGTATTTATTTGAAACAGTGTTTGGATAGTATTATAAATCAAACCTATCAAAATCTTGAAATAATATTGGTGAATGATGGTTCAACGGATGGAAGTGCTAGCGTTTGTGAGCAGTACCGACAAAAAGATAGTCGAGTTAAACTGGTGAATAAGCCTCTGGGTGGGGGTGGAGTAGGTGCAGCCAGAAACACAGCCTTACAATTGGTGAGTGGAGACTATATTCTCTTTGTTGATAATGATGATTGGTTGGAACCGAATCACATTGAATATCTCTATCAGTCGTTGAAAGAGACGGATGCTGATATTGCTGTGGTTAACTTTACACAATTTATGGAAGAGACGAGTTCATTTGCTTTCCATTTACAAGCTCAAGATTACTTTAGACAGGTTTATAGTCCGCAAGAATGGTTTAATAAAGAGTATGAAGGCCGATTTGCGATTAGTCAATGCTTTACAGTTCCGTGGTGCAAACTCTATAAATCCTCCCTATTGGAAGGCATTGTTTATCCAGAAGATGAAAAAGTTGAGGACGACTATACAACCTGGAAAATTTATCTGAATGCTGATCGCATTGTCTTTTCAAATACGAGTTTATATTACCATCGAAAAAGACAAACAAGTGTTACTAAAACGGTCGAAATCTCTTCTGTCTTTCCTCTAAAAAGTATTGAAGAACGAATTACAGTTTTGTCATTAATTGGTTTTGATATTGCGCCGGAATTAATGGCGTATAGATGGCGATTGAATCTACACAAGGATTTTTATTTGAAAGCTGGTAGGATGCAAGACTATCAAAAATGTATGCAAAAGATTTCAATTTTAGAAAAATGGAAAAGGTGAGAGTAATCTTATCTTTTCTTTTCATTACCAGCCTATGACAGAGAGTTTGAGTCTCTCCGTATAGGAATCTGCCTTTGAGTCCGTCTCCGAGTCACTATCCAACTCTATCCAGCAATCCCTCTCCTTGCTCGGAGGAATGCTGTTATTTGGACTACTCAAAAAGAAAAAACAAAAAGAAGAGCAAGAATAATCATGAAACCAGTTGTAATCAACGGGGTTTTATAATTTTATTGATATAAAAGTGAAAAATAGTGAAAATATATGAAAGAAATCTATTTTGAAAACTATTTTTTAACAATATACTAAGCTCGAAAACTAAAGAAAAAATACGTTTTCATTTAAGTAAATGTACCTTTGTCAATGATGTGAGACCAAAAAGGTGATTTTGAAGTTATCCATTTGTTAAGCTTTACTAGGAGCTAGC